>JAKORL010000015.1 GCA_029777855.1 Pseudomonadota bacterium | reverse complement strand
GACAACGGATCAGCTGAAATTGACGAACTTGATCCACAGGATTTAATGATGGAAAAATTACTGAAAGCAAGAAAATAATGAGAGGAGGAAAATAAATGTATGAAAAAGTAAATCCATGCCATCCAGATAAAATTGCAGACCGTATTGCAGGTGCGATTGTCGACCTAGCATATCAAAATGATACAAATCCAAAAATTGCAGTTGAAGTTTTGATTGGGCATGGTAAATGTCATGTTATTGCTGAAACATCTACTAAACTTGATGTAAACGAAGTAAATGCAATCATTGAGAGAATTGCAGGAAATGTTGAAATTGACTATCTAGAGGTCCCGCAAGATATAAACCTAGCAGAAAATCAAAAAGGCACTGTTAGATGCGGTGATAATGGCATCTTCAAAGGAGTGCCACTTACAACTGAACAAAAGAAGCTATCAAATATTGCTAGGGAGTTATTCGCTAAGTACCGCTGCGATGGCAAGTATATCCTAGATGGAACAAGACTAATTATCTGCCAAAGCAATGCAAAGACTGAAGACTTAAGAAGAATCTATCCTGATGCGGATATTAATCCTATCGGTGATTGGACTGGCGGTACTGATGTTGATTCAGGTGCAACCAATAGAAAACTTGGTTCTGATATGGCTGACTCAGTTACTGGTGGTGGCCTTCATGGCAAAGATCTATCTAAAGCTGATGTTAGTTTGAATGTGTATTGCTTCTTGAAAGCACAAGCGACTGGTTCACCGATTGAACTCTCATGTGCTATTGGTGATGAGATTATTGATGGGAGACCTTATTCAGAGATTGTTGAGATCGCACGTGAGTTTATAAGTGATCTTGGTGGATTTGAGAAATTTGCAGAATGGGGATTAGTGTAATGCACCCACAAAAGATTATTAAATGGTTAGATAAGGAACTGTTAGCAAGAGGAATCAATGAATATAGATTTTGTTTAGAAAACGAAAATTATATCTGTGATAAATTTGGGAACTTCTATTCAATTTGTGTAGAAAACATTAGAAACGGAAAAAAGTATAAGCAATATAGGATATTGCCAATTCATGGGTCTATCGAAGATAGCTATGTTGTTTTTAGAATAACAGTTAATGGTATAAGAAAGCATTTGAGAGCTCATAGATTAATGGCAAATTCATGGCTAGGTGAACACAAAGGTCTAGTTGTAAATCATATTGATGGAAACAAACTGAATAATTCACTCGACAATTTGGAATGGTGCACAATTGCAGAAAATAATAAACATGCCATCCGATGTGGTCTTTATGATCCAAGAGCTATGAATAAAAGAGTTTATTCTTTGCCTAAAGAAGAATGGATGACTGTGTATATTCTTCATAAACATTGTAATTATTCTTATAGAAGATTAGGTGTTATGAACAGGTGTTCAAGAGGAGCAATTGAAAGTATATGTAATCGTATAGATGAAATGTTAGGAGGTGTCTTTGATAATGGAAAACAGACTATTAGATTATCAGTTAATTGATGTAGATAAATTGATCCCATATGTAAATAATTCAAGAACACATACGGATGAGCAAATAACTAAGATTATGTCTTCAATAAAAGAATTTGGCTTCTTGAATCCTATTTTGATTACAGAAGACAATGTTATTACTGCAGGTCATGCTAGATTAATTGCTTCTCAAAGATTAGGACTGAAACAAGTACCTTGCATCAAAGAAAATTATTTAACACCTGCTCAACGAAAAGCATATGTAATCGCAGATAATAGACTAGCCCTAGATAGTGGTTGGGATGAAGAACTATTAGCAGTAGAACTTGAAGGATTATCTGATTTAGGTTTTGATTTATCGCTTACTGGTTTTGATGAAAAGGAACTATCTAACCTATTCAAAAGCGATGAAGCAGAAATAGAAGATGACGATTACGATTTAACTGAAGCCTTAGAAAAAGCAGCATTTGTAGAATATGGAGATCGCTGGATTGTTGGACGCCATGTTTTAGTTTGTGGTGATGCTACTAATCCAGATGATGTTAATAAACTTATGGATGGTAAAAGAGCAAACTTACTTCTGACAGATCCGCCTTACGGTGTTTCATTCACTAGTTCAAGCGGACTCAAAATTAAAAACGACTCACTCAAGAATGAGGAGTTCTATCAATTCCTATTGAAAGCATTTAAGAACATGGTAGATCACTGTGAACCTGGTGCCTCTGCTTATTGCTTTCACGCAGACACAGAAGGATTAAACTTTAGAACTGCTTTTCATGACGCAGGACTACACTTAGCAGGTTGTTGTATTTGGGTGAAAGACTCGCTGGTTTTAGGGAGGTCAGATTATCAATGGCAACATGAACCTGTGCTTTATGGTTTCTTACAGAATGGGAAACACAGCTGGTACTCAGATAGAAAGCAAACCACAATATGGAATTTTAAGAAACCGAAAAGAAATGAAAATCATCCTACTTCAAAACCACTTGATTTATTGGCATATCCAATTACTAACTCTTCACAAGAAAATGCAATTGTCGTTGATACGTTTGGTGGTTCAGGATCTACTCTGATGGCATGTGAACTCGCGAATAGAATTTGCTACACAATGGAACTCGATGAAAAGTATGCATCGGTCATTTTAAGACGTTATGTTGAAAATACAAATGATGTAGAAGGTGTCTATTGCATTCGTGATGGTGTTAAGTACATATATAGCGATTTGGTAATAAATCTCGATTAAATATACTTGATATCTTTAGTCGTTTGAGCCATATATATGGTACCTAACAAAGGGGGTATTAATTTGAGTAATATAACAAATGAACTGTGGAAGAAACTATATCAAATATGTGATGAAACGGAAACAAAGCGAAGTGGAATTGATTGTTTAGTTAATTACTATATCACTACACTTGGTTGGTCAGAAGTTAAAGCTATCAAATACACTATAGACTTATTTCATAGTGGAACAATTAAACAAATCAAAATGTTTGGCAAGGATGGCAATCGAATATGAACCATGAATTGTTAAAACAATTAAGAAAAGAGTACTCAATAGGTACTCGTGTTGAATTGGTACAAATGGATGATTGTCAAGCTCCTCCAATTGGAACGAAAGGAACAGTATCAGGAGTTGATGATATAGGTTCGATTTTAGTTGATTGGGATAATGGAAGTTCACTAAATGTTGTCTATGGAGCTGATGTTTGTATTGTATTAGATTCAGTTACAACTATTTGTTATAATCAGGAACGAAAGTGGGACAAGCGTGAAGATGCAATCGCATCATTCTTTGAATGTTTATTGAATTCTGAGGGAACAGAAAGGGAACGATATTTAAGTATCCTATTACAATTAACGACGTGGGAAGGGTTTCTAATAAAACCAAAGAAAAAGTTAAAAAGATTATGACCGAACTTGATTACATCCCGAATGTCAATGCGAGAGCTCTTTCAATCGGACAGACCAAGCTTATCGGAGTCACATTACCTTTGATCGCACCGTCCGATACAACCGGAAGTCATCTTGAGACCAACCCGTTTTTCGCGGAATACCTGGGCGAAATTCTCAAAGTCATCTCATCCTACGGGTATGATATTTTGCTTTCGGGAATCCAGGCGAAAGGCGAGTATAAAGACTGGATTAAAAGCCGCGGTCTCGCCGGTATTATTCTTTTGGGAACATATCCTCACGACATTTACGAGGAGGTCAAAGAATTGAACATCCCCGCCGTCCTTACCGACGTCTATGAATCCTACAGCAAAGATTTTCATTCCATCAATACGGACGACGCCGAAGGATCGTATCAGGCAACCAGGCATCTGATAGAATTGGGTCATAAAAAAATAGGTTTTGTCGGCGGATCGATTACAAAATCCCCGGTTCACGCCAACCGTTATCAAGGTTATTGCCGGGCGATGCGGGAGGCCGGGCTTCAAATCAAAAGCGACCGCGTATTTGAAACCCAGACAACATTCGTGGGCGGCATCAAAATCGCGCAACGGTTGATAAAAGACGGAATGGATATAACCGCTCTGGCGGTGGACGCCGATATAGTGGCTTTGGGAATTATGAAAACATTTCAGGATTCGGGTCGGAAAATACCGGATGAATTATCAATCGTCGGTTTCGACGACATTCAGGCATCCTCCTTCACGTCTCCCGGCTTGACAACTATCAGGCAGTTTATTTCCAAAAAAG
>JAKORL010000163.1 GCA_029777855.1 Pseudomonadota bacterium | reverse complement strand
TGATCCTCCAAGAGCCGGTCTTCATCCAAATCTTATTAGATTTATAAAAGAAAAAAAGTTTGAAAAGGTTATTTATATTTCATGTAATCCCAAAACTTTAATCCCAAATATAAAAGAGTTATCAGAAGTATATACATTATCAGATTTTCATTTGGTTGATATGTTTCCACATACAGATCACGTGGAGTGCGTGGTATTGATGTCAAGGGTGGATAAGTAGGTTTTATAAAAGCCTTGATATAAGGGTATTTCAAGGTTTTTAGCTTGAAAAGCATCGCTCAGAAATTGCCTGATTTTTGCTTCGTGGGAACATATCGAAACGAGCAAATTTCCTTGTGACAGAGCGATCTAGATGTCGGTGTCTGACGAGTGGTCGATTTAGATGTCAGCAGTTCGCGAGTGGTCGATTTAGATGTTTTTTCAGAAATTTTTGAGGTTGTGTGGTCAGGTTGGATGTTGGGTCACAAATTCGTTAAATAGGCTAATTAACATATCCGAAATGTGCTAATATGTTTATTAGCCTTGCGATAAATTGTTTTTTGGGAGGTACATGAATGAGTAAAATATTAGGCTCTTGGAGTGGTATGCGTAAGTATCTTGAACAAGAAATGCTTGCTGAATGTCTACGTGGACGAATTCGTTATAACTGTACTGCCTATGTTGGAATGGATGGGTGTCGCATTTTTGAAATCTACATTGATAATAAATTGGTCAAACAATTTTCATGGGAAACAGTTAATAGCTATTTCATTAATAATGGATACAAGAAAGAACTTAATCCTGTTGGCATTAGAGAATATTGGGATGAGTTTTGGCCACTTATGGATACTGTTCCCATGAAATCACGAACGGAATATACAGATGAAGAATTTTGTGATGCACTTGGAAAATATCGAAATCAAAGTATTAAAGATAGTATAAATTCCGAAAATCCGTTAGAAAGAATGTTTGCCATTTTAGATAGGCGAATTGGTAAGAGAACCATTGCCCATATTAAAGAATCGTTAGAGAAACAACCGGAATGGCTTCAGATACTTTATCGCTTAAGATTGGATTCAGAGAGCATCTAAAGCGGAGCCAAATTATATTTGTTAATGAAAAATTGCGGAGGTTTTGTTATGGCCGATAATAAAACAATTCATTTCATCCCACCATTGCCTCCGAAACGAGAAAAGCGAGTCGGTATTTACTGCCGCGTGAGTACAAACAGTGCGGATCAGTTAAAAAGTCTTGCCGCTCAAGTATCAGCGCTTACAAGATTGACAGCTGCTAATCCCAAATGGTTATTAGTAGATGTGTATATAGATATTGCTTCAAGCAAGACAGGTTCCTCTCGAAAAGAATTTACTCGTATGCTGCAAGATTGTAAAGCACGTGATATAGAAATTGTTTTGACAAAGAGTATCAGCCGGTTTGGCCGAGATACAGTAGAAATTCTTGATGCATTGAATCAGCTTAAAAATCTAGGTGTTCGTGTAATATTTGACCAGGAAGCGCTAAATACAGCCGATATAGATGACGAATTGATGATTTCAATT
>JAKORL010000162.1 GCA_029777855.1 Pseudomonadota bacterium | reverse complement strand
CTGGTAACAGCCAAGCCAAACACCATGCAACAACAAAGATTACCCACCAGCGATAACTCATAAAGTCCCAAAAAGTCATACCAACTTTAGAGCTCTCTACTTTAATCTTTTTTTGAAACTTTTCGTCTCCACGGATAAGACTATCTAAACTAGCTTCAAATAAATCACTAATCTGAATTAATCTTTCAATATCAGGATAGGCTGAGCCAATTTCCCATTTTGAAATAGACTGTCTACTAACATTTAATAGTTCAGCTAAGTCATTTTGAGTCCAGTTCCTTCTTTCACGTTCCTCTCGAATTCGTTGCCCTAAAATCATTCAGCAAAACTTCCCTTCCACCACATTACTATCTAACAGGTCTTCTAAGAATGCATGCATATTATTTGAGCAATCTGACAACCAGCAGTTGCATCCTTGGTATAACAACGATTATATCTATTTTATATCAGCAGTATTCGACAATTTACCAAGAATAAAAAAGGAATTTAGCTTTCTTAGACCCAATCCTACCCCATCGCTCTGAATTAGTTTTATTAAATTATTGATATGACTTAAAGCTCTTTGGTCTTCAATCTGCCAGACAACATACTCATGCCATGTTTCACCTAAAAATTTAACTGATGTCATTTATCAATCTCTATTGTCTGGAAATTAATGAGCATGGAGATTCTTATTATTAGCTATGCTTTGAAATGACGATTCAGTTCTATCTGGTTGGCCTCACTATAAATTGGATTCTCAATCTCAAAGGTAAACTTCCGTCAGTTATGTTTTTCTGAAATAAAGATGTTTATGGAAATTGAAATATTTAGATCTAGATCATCAAATATCTCAGCAGCTTGTTTCTTAATCTGTTGGTGAAAAAGAGAATTAGTATCAAAAATCAGGCCACAACTTAACAGTTGTGGCCTCTTTTTTGATGCTGTATAATCAAAGGGCTAGAACCGTGTCATTACTTAACGACATAAGTAAGGAGATAAAAAGATGAAATATGGCTATGCGCGGGTCAGTACCACTGATCAAAAATTAGCAAATCAAATTGAGTTACTAAAATTGGCAGGAGCAGAAAAAATCTTTCAGGAAAAGTTTACCGGCACAACTACTGCACGACCGGAGTTTCAAAAACTGTTGCGCGTTCTAAAAACAGGCGATACTTTGATTGTCACTAAGTTGGATCGGTTTGCGCGGAACACGTGCGAGGCTTTAACTATCATCCAAGAGCTGTTTAACCGGAACATCAAAGTTAATATTTTGAATATGGGCTTAATTGATAATACACCAACTGGCCAGCTCATTTTTACAATATTCAGTGCTTTTGCGCAGTTTGAACGGGATATGATTGTCACGCGCACACAAGAAGGCAAGTTGTATGCCAAACAACATGATCCGTTATTCCGGGAGGGTAGACCAAAAACTTATTCTGATGAACAGATCAGATTTGCCTACGAATTACGAAAACAGGGCATGACCTATAAAATGATTGAACGAAAGACGGGGATTAGTAAACGCACGCAACAGCGACGATTTAAATTAGTTAAAAACAATATATTTTAAAACTGTTTACACCATACCAAAAGGGGCACCTCGATTATGAAGTGCCTCTTTAGACTTAACCAAATAATTTTATTTTTTCGGACAATTAAAATAAAACGATCTTCCATGTAAAGTGGCCCCAAAAAGTTGATTATAATCCATCTGTAAGTCTATAGTTTTGCACATTTCCTAGTGTCAAAAAAATATAACACTTTCTATAACAAAAAATAGATTCTAGGTAGATTGTAAAATTAATCCGAACGCTGTTCGGACAAAAAAGATCAGCTTCCTTTAAAATGGTGTTTACCACAAACCCATCTTTTAGGAGCTGATCTTTTGTCTAGTATAACCTATTCCGAACGAATTAAAATCGAAACCTTTTGTGAACTAGGGCTGTCCAATATCCAAATGGGCGTTCGGCTGAACCGATCACCGTCAACAATTTCTTATGAATTATCTCGATGTCAACCTTATCAGGCTGAATTAGCACAAACAGATGCCGAATACAAGCGATCACGATGTGGTCGGAAAACTAAGCTGAGCGATGAGTTAAAGCAAAAAATTCTCAACCATTTACGTCTAAGCTGGTCACCAGGAATGATTGCTCACGAATTTAAACTAGCTACTAAATCTATTTATAATTGGCTAAATCAGGGGAGAATTGGTTTCTCCTTGAATGATCTAGCTGAACATGGCGTACGCCAACGGCGTAACGTTGACCAACGATCCAAATATAATCAATCTTTGGGGCGATCAATTGAACAGCGTCCCATGATGATTAATCAACGTAAGCGCATCGGCGACTTTGAACTAGATACAGTCGTTGGTCCTCGTGGGCATAGTAAGGCAGTTTTATTAACTATAATCGATCGCAAATCACGGTTCCTTTGGGCATACCGGTTAAAAGATCGGACGACAGCGACTGTTAATGAAGCACTAACTAAGTTCCTAACCACTTTTAATGGTCCGG
>JAKORL010000161.1 GCA_029777855.1 Pseudomonadota bacterium | reverse complement strand
TCTGGCATTTCCTATGTACCGGTACGCTTGAGATGCCGCGGATTGCCTTATCTTGAGCCGGGCGAGTGCGTTGATATTGAGATGAAGGACGGCTCTCGCTTACGCACGCTCATATTATCGCGAGTGTTGAGCGGTGTACAGGCACTTACTGATGATATTGAAGCGTCAGGAAACGAAAAGCGCGTTGAAGTTTATGGCATTTCTAAATCAATTATTCAGCTTCAGGGCAAAGCCAATATTCTTGAGCGCACGGTTGAGCAAACTGTTTTACGAATCGAAGATTTGGAAAGTGGTTATTCGGAAATCATTCAAACCGCAGATTCTATAATTTCAAGGGTTGAAAGTGTTGAAGGACAAGTAACTGCCATTGAACAAACATTAGACGGATTAACATTAACTGCGGTCAACGGCTTATCCAGTAGTACCATTACACTTAAATCCGGCGAAATTACTTTAGCTTCCGCTGATATTACGTTTTCTGGCGTTGTTACTTTTGATAGTTTATCTACAGCAGGGGCAACAACAATAAACGGTGCCAATATTACGACTGGAACAATACAAAGCAAAAACGTAGTATTTGACTCATATGACAATTTGCTGGCTGGCATGATAATTGATCTGGATGAAGGTGTCATTTTTACGCCACATACTGTTATATATGGTGGCACAAGAGACTCAGCTGGATATATTTCTTCAACTAATGCACAAATTACCGGCACTATTAATGCTCGTGAAGGAGTAATCGGACAAGACAGTATGCCGTGGAATATTGGCGGTGATGCACGCCGAGCGTGGATTTATAATGGCAAAAGTTCCTTTTTAGACGGAACAACATCAGGGATATATATTGGCACAGATGGCATAGCTATTGGTAGCAACAATTTAGATGGAGTAGTTCTAATAACGCCTTATGGCGGCTGTATTATGACTGGGTTGAACGTACAAAGTATTCGTTTTGCGAGTACTGAAAATCTTATATATTACGATCGTTTATCACGGACATTAAGACTGTGGGCTCCCAATGGATTCTATGTTAATAATGTGCACGTTGGATGATAATCATGAAATTCATTAAAATTATTTCTGCATATAACGCAGCTAAGCATTTACTAACAATGAAGTTAGAAAAGTATTTTAGTTATGGCGTATATAAAGTGGTAAAACGATTTCAAAGTGATTATGAGTTCTATGCTCAACGAGAACGCGAGTTGGTTTGCAAATATGGACAATGCGATGAAAATGGCAATCCCATAATAAATGACGAAAACAAATTCACTTTTAAAGACGCGGAAGCCGCTAAGAGATACGCTTTGGAACACGCAGAACTCGACAACATGGAAATTGAATTGGATGGATATGTTCGTCCGCGCGTGCCGTGGCCGGACAATGTAGAACTTCAATACATATTAGCACTTGAAGATTTTATCGAATTTGTCGCGCCGGAGGAATAATAGATGGCATGGAGCAAGGCATACAACCGAATAGTTTGGCAGAACGAGCCTTCTACCGATACGCCACTTAACGCAACAAACCTCAATAAAATGGACGCTGCGCTAAACGAAATTGATAACCGTGTTTTGCAATTAGAAAATCAAGCCTATGTCCATATAAAATATTCAGCATACCCCTCGCCTACCAACATTCAGATGAAAGAC
>JAKORL010000014.1 GCA_029777855.1 Pseudomonadota bacterium | reverse complement strand
GTTTATTGATATAGATCCAACCGATGTAGGAAGAGCGAAAGGTGTTGTTCCGGAATTTAGTACGGAAACTAGACCGGCGGCCGGCCTAAGTATCGCGTATAATTTCAACAGATATATTGCGATGGATCTTTCTTATCTTCATGTGTTTGGCAATCGAAAGAGTGATTCTCATCAGGCGCCTAATGGCGAATTAGCGACATTGGGTTTGAGCTTTTTCTTTCCGATTGGTTAGTCTGATTCAGGCCTAGTATTTATTTTGGGAAATACTGGATTTTGCAAGAGCCTTCCTCACCTGGAGTCGCTCGAGCTACGGGGGTTACAGTGAAATGTCCCTTCCCAGTTCCAACATCTCCTGCCCATGTGCAAATCGGTTCTTCCATTTGAATATCTGAGCCGTCGCTATGCTTTATGACGTGGAGGTCGAGTTGTCCAGTGCACTGTGGTGACGCGGGGTCGCATTTGCCTGATTGCATGCTGAGAATATGTTCATTGTAGCGATTAAAAATGTGGGAATATTCTTTTATATAAATACATCCCTTCGTTTGATTGATAACTTGGAAGCCCTGTGCAGGTACTGCGAGGCAGGCGACAAGCAAAACTGGAATTATTGATTTCATCATTTAGTCACTCGTAACTTTTAGTGTCTTCATCATAGCATAATTTTGTGGGTTTAGGATGGGGTTAGGCATGCATTCTTGTATTAAAATACTTTCTAAACGCATAAAATGCAAGAATCCTTGCCTGACCCCATCCTTGACACCTTCCCTCTAGAGAATAATCAGGTTAGACTGGACACTATGGCTTATCATGATTTAAGAGACTTTATAGACCAATTAAAGGCACGTAAGATACTGCAACGAATCCGCGAGCCCGTCGATCCTTACCTTGAAATGACAGAAATCAGTGATCGTGTGCTGCGAAGCCAAGGTCCCGCGCTTTTGTTTGAATCACCAAAAAATTCTAGCATTCCTGTACTAACAAATTTATTTGGCACTGTGGAACGTGTGGCATTGGGCATGGGGTGTGAACAACTGGCTGATCTACGTGAGCTGGGTGTGCAGTTGGCAATGCTCAAGGAGCCCGAGCCTCCAAAAAGTCTGAAGGAAGCGTGGCAAAAGCTCCCTCTCGTACGTCAGGTCATGGCGATGTCACCTAAAGTGTTGAGTTCAGGAACCTGTCAGGCGCAATGTTGGCGAGGTAACGAGGTCGACTTGGAGCGCTTACCTATTCAAACTTGCTGGCCGGGTGATGCGGGTCCTTTGATTACATGGGGCTTAGTAGTCACGCAAGGGCCTAATCAGGCTAGGCAAAATCTAGGAATTTATCGCCAACAAGTCATTAGTCGTAACAAAGTGATCATGCGATGGTTGGCACATCGGGGCGGAGCTTTGGATTTTCAAGACTGGCAAAAAAAACATCCCGGTGAAAAATTTCCAATTTCAGTGGTCCTCGGGGCAGATCCTGCTACCTTGCTTGCGGCTGTTACGCCTATTCCTAATCATCTATCAGAATACGCTTTTGCTGGTTTGTTGAGGGGAACAAAGACCGAGTTAGTCAAATGTATGACGAATAATTTAATGGTTCCTGCTAGTGCGGAATTTGTGTTAGAGGGATACATTGCGCCAGGTGAAATGGCAACGGAAGGGCCTTTCGGAGATCACACGGGATATTATAATGAAACCGAACAATTTCCTGTATTCACTATCGAGTGTATTACACATCGTAAAGATCCTATTTATCATAGTACCTATACGGGACGTCCTCCTGATGAGCCTGCAGTGCTGGGTTTAGCATTAAATGAATTATTTATTCCATTATTACGAAAACAATTTCCAGAAATTCAAGATTTTTATTTGCCGCCTGAAGGTTGTTCGTATCGAATGGCTGTTGTGACAATTAAAAAAGCGTATCCGGGTCATGCTAAACGCGTGATGATGGGAGTGTGGTCATTTTTAACTCAATTTATGTACACAAAATTTGTTGTTGTGACCGATGATGATGTGGATGCGCGAAACTGGCAAGATGTGATTTGGGCAATGACAACGCGTATGGATCCGCATCGCGATACAGTGATTATTGAAAATACCCCCATCGATTATTTGGATTTTGCATCGCCCGTTGCAGGATTAGGATCAAAAATGGGGTTTGATGCAACTCACAAATGGCCCGGTGAAACATCGCGCGTTTGGGGGCAGGCAATTGAAATGAGTCCTGATGTAAAATCTCGCGTTGATTCTCTTTGGGATAAATTATTTTTGTAATTTCTCAATGGTCTCTCGCTTCGATCAATTAAAGTGTAGGGTGATTGGTTAAGATATAATATCACGCTAATCCAATTAATCTCGTGATAAGCAAGTAAGTTGCGAATTTAGTGCGTAATGGTTAAGAAGGAAGTGAATAATTCAGAGGTTTTGACCGTGAGTAATATATGTAAAGGTTTAACAGTCTTGGTAACTCGCCCTAAGGAGCAGGCGATAAAATTGGCCGAAAAAATTGCTGAGGCTGGTGGGCGGTCAGTTATTTTCCCTACACTTGAGATTATTTCAGTTGAGCCTGATGGTGGTTGGGAAATGGTGCAGAGTAAATTGAACGCATCGGATATTGTTGTTTTCACAAGTGCAAATGCAGTTCGAGAAATTGTTTTTCATCAGATTAAAATACCTAAAGAGTGTGGAATTGCAGCGATAGGTACAGCAACCCATCAAGCATTAATAGAATCGGGTTTTATTTGTGATTGGATTCCCATGAAAGATTATCGCAGCGAGGGGTTATTGGAATTGCCCGTTTTTCAGGAAATAAAAAATAAGAAAATAATACTATTGTCTGGAGAAGGTGGGCGCGAATATTTACAAGATATTTTAAAAGAGCGTGGGGCATATGTTGAAAAAATAGCTGTGTACAAACGTGTGTGTCCGATCTGTGATGTTTCTCCATTGAAAGAATTTTTTGAGCGAAGTGAATCTAGGATTGTTGTCTCAACCAGTGTCGAAAGTCTGGATAATTTTTTGGTTTTATCAGCGGGGGTGGGGAAGCCTTTTGATATTCCTTTGTTGGTTGTTAGTGATCGAATGAGAGAAGTGGCGCTCGCAAAAGGGTTTCAAAATGTGTTAGTTGCTAGTAATGCGAGTGATGATGCAATTCTCAAGAGTATTGCTGAATTCAAATAGAGTTATTCTGTGACAGATACGTGGGAGATTATCGAGGCGAGATATTGCAATTACTCTATTGAGGCTTTATTCTAGGAAAATCGATGTTTTAAAGGAATGCAGTATGTCAGAGATTGAAACGCAGGGGCAGAAGAAAAAGGATGTTGTCGTGGCAAAGGTCCCGTCGCCTTTATGGAAAATTATGTCAGTGGTTGCATTGGCGATCGCAGTAATTTCAGCAACGATGATCATTATCAGTGCTCAAAATAATCAGCGCATTCTAAAACAACTTATGTCGCAACAAGACAATATGCAAAAACTTCAGTCGAATACGCAAATATTGTCAGCGCAAGTTTCTCAGCAGCAAGTCGCTATTCAAAATGCAATCTCAGGATTGGATCAACTTCGAACATCGAATGCTCAAGATCCTGTGAGTCCTGTTCTTGTTGAAGTAGATTATTTAGTAAGATTGGCTAATTATAATGCTCAATATGTTGGTGATAGTAAGATTGTATTAACGATGTTAGAAACAGCTGAGCAACGTATTAGTGGCTTATCATCTCCACAATTAACCAATATTCGTCGTGCATTGGTATCAAGTATTACAGCGATAAAGGGAATTAAGCCGTTGGATACAGAAGGTGTATTATTACGGTTGAATGCCTTGAGCGATACGGTTAATTCATTGCAAGTTGTACCAGAAGCCAAAATTAACGCCACAACTAATCTAGCTGCTAGCACAGTGAATAATCAGCTCAATCAAACATGGAAAGAAAAATTATTTTCTAGCCTTTTAGAATTAAAGAAAGTCGTTGTTGTACAGCGGCTTAATGAACCTGTTCAGCCATTAATATCACCCGAACAACATTCAAATTTAGTGGGCAATATTCAGTTGAAATTAGGGTTGGCTCAGTGGGCTGTATTGCATCGTGAGCCCAAGGTTTTTTCAGATGCATTGAATCAAGTCAAAGACTGGGTGGGTCGTTATTTTGTCACAAATGATATGACAAACGCTGTAATCACAGGGTTAACTGAATTAGGAAGGTTAGATATCAAGCCATCATTACCTGATTTAAGTGATACGGTTGCTTTGGTTGATCAAGAGCTTCAATCACGGCAAGCGCAATTTTCAAAATCATCGCACTCTGACAATGCCTCTGCTCCAGAAAATTCTAAGGAATCCAATTCGACTGATGCTCCAGAGTCAAATGCACCAAAGGAAAAATCATCAAATACTCAAGCGCCTTCCACAGAGCCAACACCTGCTGCGCCACTTAAATCGAAGCCTCAAAACCCTTCTGAGCCCGAGGTGATCAGTTCATGAAAAGATTTTTAATTTATTTTTCAATATTAATACTTTCAATTTTGGTAGGATTGAAGATGCATGCCAGTCCCGGTTATGTGTTAATTACCTATCGTAATTGGGCGGTAGAAACATCGCTTTGGGCTGCGATTATTTTAATATTAGGCAGCGTCTTAGTTTTTTATAAAATGACTCAAGTTTTGGTTTTTCTCAAGAATCTTCCCAAAAGAATTCAACACTGGTTTCGTCAGCGACGAGCTAATCATGCACAGCGTTTAACAACCCATGGTTTGCGTTTATTGGCAGAGGGGCAATGGCGTGAAGCTGAAAAATCATTGTTGAAATCTGCGACGGATTCTGATTCACCGCTTATTAATTATTTGGCTGCCGCCAATGCAGCCCAAGGGCAGAAAGACGTAAAAAAACGCGATGAATATTTACAGCGAGCTTTAATGAGTGCTGATGATGCACAAGTTGCCGTGGGTTTAACTCGCGCAGAATTGCAATTAGATACTCATGAGTTAGTGCAAGCGCGAGAAACCTTAGAGCATTTAAATCGAATTGTGCCACGGCATCCTCAGGTGCTTAAATTACTTCAAAAAGTCTACGTGGATTTAGGTAGTTGGGATCAAGTCAAAACATTATTACCTGAATTGCGTCGCAAAAATGTTTTAACTCAAGAAGAAACTCAAAATTTAGAAAAGCAACTTCATTTAGCATTATTGACCCAACAATTACCCGGTGCTACAGCGGATGAATTGCCAAGCATTTGGAGTGAAGTGCCGCGGTATTTACACGAAGATCCAGATTTATTAGTGAAGTACACAGATTCATTATTGGCTTTTCAAGATATATCAACCGCAGAGAAATTAATTACCAAAGCCCTTAATCACAACTGGGATAGAAAATTATTGCGGCAATTTGCAAAAGTACCGTCAGGATATCCGGCAAAACAATTATCTCATGCAGAAGGTTGGTTGAAATTGCACCCAAATGATGCGGGATTATATGTTTGTCTTGGTAAATTATGTATACGAAATAAATTATGGGGAAAGGCTCAGGGATATCTTGTTAAAGCGCGAGAATTAGAACCATCCCCAGGAATATTACATGATTTAGGGCAAGTCTATGAGCAACTCAATGATAATACATTGGCAATGTCTTGTTATAGGCAAGGGTTGCAGTTGGAGCAGAGTTAATAATTTTTTTGAATAAAAGGCAGCACTTCCAGGGAGGAAGTGCTGCTACTATGAAAATTAGTCATCAAGTGTTGTATCGTGATCTACAGTGTCCCTATCATCATCACTACTGTTTGGTAATATAAACATATAGAGTCTATTACCACCGTTGACGTATTCGACCGATGCAACTCCAGTCCTTTTGGGGAAATACGTGCCACTTTCAGCGCCGACACCCCAGTAAACTCTTCGACCTACAACTTGTGGTCCCGATTCAATAGAACCGCTTGGGATGAAAGTGTTACCTACAGGAATCTTGTTTTGAAATTGAAATAATTTAACGCCTGTGTTGGCATCTAAGGCGAGCATCGTACCCAGACCATCGGCTAAACCGATGAATACTACACCATTACCAACAGTCAATGTGCCAAAGGCTTGTCCTGGACCGAGTGAGCCTCTGATGCCATCAAAAGCTGGGCGCTGCCAAACGATGTTGCCTGTTGCTGGATCCACTGCTGTAATAGTGCCATTAATTGTAGTGAGATTACCCGTGTTGCTACTGAAAACTGTGAGCCCATCGGGTATTGCATCGGCGGGCGGATTGACTAGTGTCCAAAGCTCTCTAGGACCACTGGCTTCTCGCAAAATTCCATCAGCTGGATAAAGCGGATTGTTTTGCTTATAAAAGTTAATGCCATAGAAAAAATCCGGTCCAATAAAAGGCATTACGAGAGAGCTGGGTGCTGGGAAGTCCTTGAGTACACCCGAGTCGCCTTGACTATACAATCCTACTCTAACAGGAGGATTGAGCGTATCGAATCCATAGTCATGTAAAAACTGCGTGGCTGAAAGAAAGGGTACTGTTCGATCGCGATTGACATTTGATGAATTGGTGGTTCCAAAATAGACGTACTTTCCATCTGTCGCACGCCCAAATTGTAATCCGCCATATATGCCACCGGGATCTACAATTTTCATCCAGATTTGATTGCCAGTATTAGGATCTAACCCAAATATCCGCCCATCCTTATTTCCCACAACGACAACATCACTCACGCGGCCATTTGGAAGTGTGACATTCTTTACTAGCATAGGTTCTTGCCCAAAGCCATTATCTGGTCCAACGGGATTTTGGAAGCAGTTGGCGTTATTGATACCAGGAACCGAGAATACTATTGGCAAAGTAGTGCCCCAGCCGTAAAAATCGGGCGCGCCGCAAGCATGATTCCAGGCATCATATTGCCGACTATGGAAAACCCAATTGACCTTTCCTGTAGACATATTGATTGCAAGTACTGAGCTTGCAAAATTATGCAGGACATCGTTCAGATTACTGCATGTAACGCCGGCAGGCAGTGTAGGCGGAAATGGTATAGTTCCCCGTCTATATTGTTCACACTGTTGTGCCGCTAGAGGTGCGGTGGTATTTTCAGCAGTAGCGACATAGACCTGGTTTCGCGTGGTGTCGATGGTTGGATTGTGCCCGTACACCGATGCACCAAAAAATCCTTTAGGTGCCAATAGAGCTTGTAATGTTGAGGAAAGTGGACCATTCAGATCATTGGCATCGGTACCGAGTCCTGGAGTAACGTATGATTTCCAAAGAATACTCCCATCGCTGATATTCATGGCGACTAAAGCCCCCCGTGCAGAACAGCATGGATACTGAGAATTCGGATCGATATTTCCTTGGCTATCCGTCTGATAAATATTCGGGTATGCCCTTGCCCAGTCTTCTTCCCAGTTAGCGACAGGAACAAAAATAACGCTGCCTGATCCACTGATAGATCCGGTCACTTTTGCAGCAGGGTGAGTGTCGGCTTTCGCACGCCAAACCACATTGCCTGTGTTTTTGTCCAAGGCTAGCACTATAGCGCCATCGCCTGTCATACAGCCATTTGCTACTGGTGCCCCTCCTGTTACCTTACACAAAGGCGACAATATTCCATAGTTGCTGCCAACGATCACTAAATTACCGATCACATAAGGTGTATTACGTGACTGAGTAATACCAAAACCTGGGATTGAAAGGTCATTCACATAATTCTTTTTCCAAACGACCGCCCCACTAAAGCGATTCAGTTTAGTAATGTTGCCTGAAATATCGTTGAAATAAAGAAATTTTCCTTTTATCGCTGGCGTTGAAGAAATACTACCAAAGGGCGCATTTGAAGTGCCAGTGTCAGGTGTTGTTTGATAAGCCCACCCGAAACTTAAATTTTTGACGTTCGATGCATTAATCGGCCCGCCACTGAAACTACGAGTATTCTGAATATCAATACCCTGTGCAATGGTATAGGCTGGTGATAGTAAAGCGCAGGCAATCAAGCCAGAGACAATATTTTTGATTACCTCGCGTCTAGTATGTGTTACAAAACTAATTTTTTTCTCTTGATTACCAGCATGGTAGGCTTTTTGGTAAATATACATTGAAACTTCAAATCCGTACCTTCGATCTTCGAAAGAAGGTTTAACCCAGTGCTTAAACATACATCCCCCCCTTGATCAGCGTGTTTTGCTGTGACAAAACCTACTTGATCATTTGCTTAAGAGAGTCGCTCTAACAGGCTTTTAGCCGTTTAGAGCTTTCTCTTAAATTGCTCATGGGCTTCATGCCCCCCCCATAGACTTATCCTTAAGTTAAGGTTGCTTTATGACCCCTATACGTCAATTATAGCACATATTTGTAAAATGCAAGTCGAGATTACTAAATGTTGGTTTTTGGAAGGGGGCGTGTCTAACATTGATACTCGCTTTTATTTTGCTGGTTCAATGAGACTCCTGCCCCTAATCTGTCTGGATTTGATTAATGAGTTGATCTTTTTGTTGCCAGCGTTTATTAAGCCATTGTTGAAAAGAGACTCGAAAATCTTTGTCATGATAATAATCACCTAAAAGCTCAGAGGGAACTTCGATGACTTCATAATGAACGGTAATTTTTCTTATTTTACCGAAGAAAAAATCTGAAAGTGAGGGGGTTTTTGTATGGTAGACAATGGTGGTATCTATAATATGATGAATATAATCACTCATTGTTGCAAGTACTAAAGCAATGCCACCGGCTTTGGGTGGTAATAAATTTTGGAACGATGATTGACGGATGCGGTGTTTTTCTTTTGTGAATCGAGTGCCTTCGAGATAATTCATCACTACAATCGGTTGGTATTTGTATTTTTCGCAAGATTTTCGAGTGGTCGCTATATCTTTATCTCTTTGCTCTGGATGTTTTTTTAAAAATTCTTTGTTGTGTCGTTTCATAAATGGAAAATCAAGTACGTAACAAGCGAGTCCTCCAACAGGTAAGGTCCAAAGCAATTCTTGTTTCATAAAAAATTTAAGCATGGGAATTTTTCTTAGAAAAACTCTTTGCAATACCATGATATCTAACCAAGATTGATGATTGCACATGAGGAAATACCAGCCTTCACGAGAAAGCTCGCCATTTTGAATAATTTCCCATTCGGTGGTGCTGGCAACATCCATAGCGAATGAATTAATGCCCACCCAAATATCCGGTAATATTTTGTGCGATAGTTGATAAAGTGCTTTTTTTATTGAGTTAACGGGCATTATTTTTTGAATTAGCGCTAATAAAATGACAAGTACTGGTATGCTAAGCATATTCACCGCAATAATTAAAATGGCGATGATTCCTCGCAGTGCATTGATAACTGTTTTCATTTGAAGTCCAGAGGGGTAAAAATCAGAGATTGTAAATCAGAAGGTGTCAGATCTCAAATTGACGATTTGCCTGACCCCTTCAAAAAAGCAATCCCTTCTACTTATGGTCTATTAGGATCATCCTTCAAGTAGTCTGCTTTACCCTTGAAGAAATCAAGGTCTTTATAGACATTCTTAATATCAGTTGTGGTTTCTTCAAACCTAAATGGGCAGTCTAGTACATCAGCTGAGAGGCAGTTAATGTGCCCACTTTGTTGTTTAACCCATTTTCCGCCTTCGGGGACGGGGGTTAATGTGTCGTTTTGAAGTACAACTGGGAATTCAAAAGAGCCTTTACCTTTATAAACGCAGAGCATTTTACCGACATTGACACCGACCCATTGGGCTCCGCTAAAACTATCAATAACTTCAATAAAAGATTGAGAGTAGCTTTTCCAGCCACCGGGAGCGCCCCAAAACATTTCTTTTCTCATAAGTTTGTCGATTGCTGGGCAATAGAGATTTTTGGTTGTTTTGGTGGTTGCTGCTGTTTCTTGGGTAATAACGGGAGTGTTCGCGTCTGGTGCAGGAGCATTCGCGGCTGCTGCGGGCGCTGGTGGAGTTTCTGGGGGTTTTGGGGTTTGGGCAAAAGCCTGCGCAGACGCTGTAAAGGCCAGCGTCAGTAGAAGTGTCCATGGTGTGTACGTCTTCATGTTAAATACTCCAATTTCTAACTATCATACATTTATTATAGCCCAATTTTCTGGATTCTTCAGTAGCTAAGGGGTATGATCAGCCTGAATATTGGATGTAATATTTTGCTTGAAACTATAGGTCATTCAGCCCTTTTTGGTTGGAGTGCCTTAAACTCACAGATTTTAGAGAAAATAGGGTGAGGAAAATAATTTTTATACCGGAGTTAACAGTCTAGTTAATGAGGATTTAAAATTAGTTTATACTCCCGAAATTGGCATAATGTGTGAGTTTGCATCTAGTAGCTAATAGTTAAGTACGTTGAGGTAAGTCATGAGTATACTGTCAATTCAATCGCACGTGGCATATGGTTATGTGGGGAATAAAGCGGCTGTGTTTCCATTGCAGTCGATGGGCTATGATGTTTGGCCAGTTAACACTGTTCAATTTTCAAATCAAACTGGCTATGGGAAATGGCAAGGTGAGATTTTTTCTAGAGAGCACATTCGTAGTGTGGTAAATGGAATCTTAGATTTAGGCGTAATGAATCAGTGCGAGGCGATATTGTCAGGTTATATGGGTAGTCGCGAAATTTGTCATGAAGTACAAGATATTGTTAAAAGTCTTAAAGCCAAAAATCCTAATTTACTTTATCTTTGCGATCCTGTTATTGGAAATACGAGCTGTTACGTAAAACCCGAAGTGCTAGAGTTTTTTAAAACCAGTTTATGGGCTGATATCATTACTCCTAATCATTTTGAAGCTGAGACATTATCAGGAATTAAAATTGATACTGTGAGTGATTTGAAAAAAGCGGTTCAGTTTTTTCATGGTCTTGGAATTAATATTGTTGTGATTACAGGCATTAAAATGCCTGATATATTTAATAATGAGCTCTCAGTTGTAATGTCTCTAAATAATTCATGTCATGCAGTTAAGGCGAATGAATATATTTTTGAAACGCCTCCCAATGGTACGGGTGATTTGTTTTCCGCTGTGTTTTTAGGAAGTTACCTTTCAACAAAAGACGCGTTAACTTCCCTCCAGAAAACAGTTTATTTTTGTGATCAAGTATTGAAAAACACATTTGATACCCGAAGTAAAGAGTTGAAGATTCTGAGTGTGAGTTATGATACGGTGAATGATGGGAATTTGCCAAAGATATTTTCGATTCCTGAATAAGATAAACTGGGGCGGCGATTTAAATGCTGCCGAGATTTGCTGTCTACGGGCCCAAAATCCCTAATGTTCAATACGGTAGACTTTTTCAGTAGATGTTTGATACTGGCTTTTGGGGTATAGGTATATGTCTTGATGATATTTCCCCGTTGTGTTAAACAATGTTTTTGAATAAAGACCCTATTCAGGTGAGGGGGATTTACATTTGAACAATATAGAGTACACATGAGATAATAATGCGTAATAGTGATTTCGAAATTTTTTCTCGACCATCCTATAAGCCTTCAATAGAGGGTCAACAACAAGAAAGAGATGATGTTATCAATATTGATTCAAAACGGAGCGGTTCGCAGCGGCTTCTTCAATATCATGAACTAGGCCGACATTCTCGGGGCCCTCGTTGTTGTTCTCCTCGTCATTGCTGTAATTTGAAATGTTTGTTTCAACATATTGGTAGCTCTGGTTATAGTGTGGAAAATGCCGCTTTATATGCAAATACTGCTTATAAATTCATGGTGGCTGCGGGTTGGCTCAGGACAACGCCAGGTGTTGTTTTATCAGTTATTACATTAATTCTTGTGACTGGAGTGGTTACTCTAGGAAATTACAAATCGTACCTTGCTATTATGGATAAGTTTTTGTCAGGATTGCCATGTTTTAGTGCTGAGCAAAAAGAAGAAATATTAAGTTCTTTAGAACGGGATTTGAAAGAAATTGCAGAAGACCCTAGTAAACGAATTTGGGTAGTTGTTGCTATTGTAGCCTCTATATTTAAAGCGGGAATTTCTATTTATCCTTTGTTTTTGATTCTTTCTGGTGTGTTGAGTTGGATGTTTTCAATAGAATCGCTATGGCCTTCGGGTTCTCTCGTTTTTATTATCGCGTTATTTAATTTATTTGCAACGGTTGCATTTTTTAACCAAGGCAATACGAATAATAAAAAACAAAACAATGATATTTCTGACGAAGAAGATGCTGAGCGTTATTCTGATGAGGAAGCTATAGAATTACAAGCCTTACAGACTAGAGTAATTATGACATCTGCAACACTAGGCTCATTAGAGCAAGAAGAGACAGCGCCGACTCAATTAGCGCGCGTGTCAAGTGAATTGGATGTAAATCGTGGGCAAGCACCAGGTTGCTGTCCTCCGGGGTGTTGTTGTAACACCTATTGTGTTCTTCAGCATTCGGGATCGGCTGGATATAGCTTGCAAAATGCCGCGCTTTATTCAAACTCTGCTTATCAATTTATGTTTATTAGAGGTTGGGTTTCTGCTCAGCCGAAATTATCTTATTTGGGATTAATATTAGGCACTGCCAGTGTTACAGCGGCGAATTATAAATCGTATTTAGCGATCATGGATAATTTTTTAGTGAATTTTTTGGGCTTTTCTCGTCCTAATTCAAATCCCATCGATAATGCGTGTACGCGCGTTTTTTGGTTGATGAATACTTTTTTTGCTACAGCCGTAAAAGTAGGGATCTCAGCTGCTACTTTGTATGATTTATGTAACCACATTTTTTACGATAATTTTGGTGTGGTTTGGCCTTCTGCAACAGTTACAGGTTTGGTCAGTGCTGCGAACGTCCTTGCTACAGTGGGATTTTTTAGACAAGAGGTTGCGCTGACTGTTAAGAAACGTTCTGATAATTCAGAGCGAGTTGAATTATTGCCTGATGATTATGATGGAGCTTCTGCTATTCAAGAAAAAATTCAACTGGATATGTCGAGGTTGTATTAGGTTGGGTGAGTTTCCATTTCATGAAAGTTTAGAGAGGACTGCGATTCGATCTGTGGTTCATTTTGCACATTATGGGGTAATCCGGACTAGAAAATGACAAATGTCGATTTCTAGTCGGATTTGTACGGCATTTTCAGAACTAGATAAATCAGTTGTCTTGATGTTGTGAGTTTTGAAAAGGCCGATTAGAATGAGACTTTTAATCAGGGATCGAAGCAATGGCAAAACTACATTTTTATTATTCAGCGATGAATGCGGGCAAAAGTACGACGTTGTTGCAATCGAGTTATAACTATCATGAACGGGGCATGGAAACCCTATTGTTCGCCCCAATCATAGATACGCGCTTTGGAGTGGGTAAGGTCAGTTCGCGGATTGGTCTAGAGCAAGAGGCCATTAGTTTCAATGAAAATTTTGATTTTTATGATTATGTTAAGAAGAAAGTTGCAGAGAATCCGAATATCAAGTGTGTATTGATCGATGAAGCCCAATTTATTAAGCAAAAACAGGTACTCCAACTTAGCAAGATTTGTGACGATCTTAATACCCCAGTATTGGCTTATGGGTTACGTATCGATTTCCGAGGTGAACCTTTCGAGGGCAGTAAGTATTTGATGGCTTGGGCTGATCAAATCATAGAATTAAAAACCATCTGCCATTGCGGCAAGAAAGCGACAATGAATATGCGCGTTGATGAGCAAGGCAACAAGGTGCGGGAAGGTGAGCAAATCTTGATTGGTGGGAATGATTGCTACATCGCAACTTGCAGAAAGCACTTTATGTTGGGCCAGGCAGGTGCATTTATTCTTCCTGTAAAAAATCGGGAGAATTGGGAGGCTGAAGAGCCTTTGGAAGCTTGAGCGAAGGGGTCTGGAAGGGGCAAGTCTTGAAAGTTGAAAGGTCATTGGCTATTTGTCCAAACTTGCGCTTTCAACTTTCAAGACTTGCCCCTT
>JAKORL010000160.1 GCA_029777855.1 Pseudomonadota bacterium | reverse complement strand
AGTGTCATATATCCCTATGTGTTTATATTATTTATATATCCGTGTAGTCAGTATTTTATTAAATATAGCAAGGAGTAGCTGCGGATAAATCCGAGCCATTGAATAATTTTATATTTTAATAAAATAATAATCCCGTACGCCTTGCGCTTCGGGACTGAACGTTCTTATTTTATTTTCCGCTTTGTGCGAGTTTTGCTTTAATTTTAGCTAATTGATAAGAATATGCTTTTGTAGCTGATATGTAATCGTTGTAAGAGATGTGAGCCAGAGTGCGCCTAATTTGAGCCATTGTGTCGAATGATGCTAGATTGATGTCCGCGTCGTTCACGTGAGAGACGAGCAGGCCTAGATCGCTCTCACGAAAATTGCGGACCTCCTTCGTATTGTACGATGCAGAACGCTCAATATCTTGAATTGGTGTGATCCAATTTTTCATGAGCGGTGCCGTCTCAGTGTGCATCTGCGTCCAGAGTGCATTGAGGAAGCAGCAGCAAAATTCCTGATCAATGACGGATTTCGCGGAAAATTGTATGTGAAGATTTTGACCATCTTCTCCATATTCGACAAAACACAATCTATCGATGCCAATTTTTTTATCCGCCGCTCGACCAAACAGAATTCTATCTGCTTTATGGAAGAAATGACGCACTATTTTTTCCGCAAGGGATCTGTTTATAGTGCGTCCGTTTACGAATTTTAGTGTTCCAGTTATGTCATAGCCGCGAGCTATTATTTCGCCTTTCCACGATTCCTTCGTAATATTTTTCCAATGATTCGATCTTAACATCGAATCTATTTATCTTTGTCGGCAAAGGTTCTAATTTTTCTTTTTGTCAGGATCGAGAATCTGCAAGATGCTCTCGTTGTCATCGAGTAGCTTGCCAGACCTCTCGCTGACAAAGAATGCGTTCACGAACTCGACAAATTGCTGCAACACCGTTGGAACTCTGCTGAAATCTGGTTTCTCACCAAATGCCAGATCACACGCATCAAGCGCAGTCGCATGGAACGTGTAGATGTTGTGATTGGTCATGAGTTGTTCGCTCAGGCTGTCTACTCGTCCT
>JAKORL010000013.1 GCA_029777855.1 Pseudomonadota bacterium | reverse complement strand
TTTCGTTGTTGATACTGGCTATCTTAAAGTTGCATCACCTGAGCTCACTGCAATCGACTTACTCAATTACCCTTCTCGTGCGGGTGGGCTTAACCACATAGCAACCGTCTTTTCTGAATTAGCCGAAGCTATAGATCCGGAAAAATTGATAGAGCTTGCTGAAAAGATCAATGCTAGATACCAACTACAACGCATTGGTTATATTTTAGAGAAAATTGATGTCATGGATGAAGATAAAAAAACTCAAATCGTGGAAGCCTTAGAAGCTTTTTTAAAAGGAAAAATGAAATATTACTTACCCATCGCTTCTGAAATAGAAAAAATGGGTTACCCGAGATCCAAGAGATGGAAAATAATAGAAAATACTGAAGTAGAGAGCGATTTATGATCCCAAATATTTTTATACAAAATTGGTCTAAACATATTAAATGGCAAACACCAGACCAAATTGAACAAGATCTCATTATAAGCAGAGCGTTAGTAGATTTATATAACGATCCACACATCAAAGACGCTTTAGTTTTTCGTGGTGGTACGGCACTTAACAAATTATTTATTAACCCTCCGTCTAGGTATAGTGAAGATATCGATTTCGTGCAGAATAACGCTGATCCAATCGGCCAAACAATTAATGCGATTCGTGAGGTGCTCAAACCATGGTTAGGGGATCCAAAATGGAAAATTACTCAGAGAAGCGCAAAGCTAATTTACAAATACGAATCTATAAACAAGTCTGCATCAAAACTAAAAATCGAAATAAATACGACTGAACATTTTCAAGTGCTGCCCTTTAAAAAGGTTCCTTTCTCTATGGATTCAGATTGGTTCAAGGGAACGGCGGATATTATTACTTACGAAATGGATGAGCTGATGGCGACTAAATTGCGAGCGCTGTACCAGCGCCGCAAAGGACGAGATTTATTTGATATATGGTATGTGACAACCAATAACTTGATTAACTTAAATCAAGTTATTGATATTTTTGCTAAGTATTGCACTTATAATGGCATGAAAGTCTCACGAGAAGAATTTATAAAAAATCTTGAGCAGAAGAAAGATAATCGAGATTTTCATGTGGATATGAGTTTGTTGTTGCCATCCAAATTGCATTGGAATTTCGATAAAGCTTATCAATTCGTTGTAGATAACGTAATTAGCAGGCTGCCGTAAGCATTAAATGATGAGAAAATAATCATGACTGCAATTATTGAAACTGAAAGACTGATTTTAAGAACTTGGAAAAAAGAGGATGGAACCCCTTATTTTCAAATCAACCAAGATCCAAAAGTGATCGAATTTTTACGTGGACCATTAACGATGGAGCAAGTGAATGATTTCATCCCTGCGGTTAATATTCATCAAGACAAACGCGGTTATACTTTATGGGCGGCCTGCTTAAAAGAAACTAGCGAATTAATGGGTTTTATCGGTCTTAATTACACTGATTGGGAATCACATTTTACACCTGCTGTTGAAGTGGGTTGGCGTTTAGGATCGCAATATTGGGGAAATGGGTATGCAACGGAAGGCGCCAAAGCTTCGTTGGAATACGGATTTAAAAAATGTGGCCTTAAAAAAATCGTTTCTTTTACGGTGCCTGCGAATGTTCGATCTTTAAGAGTCATGGAAAAGATCGGGTTAAAGCGTGACGTCAATGGGGATTTTGCTCATCCTAAATTAGCTGTGGATCATCCTTTATCACAACATATTTTATATCGTTTGTGGGCTAATGAATATTTACGCTGAGGTGAAACTAATAGAGAGCTTGTGCAGTAGGGGGGGGGCAGGCATGCAAATTTGCATGCCTGACCCCAACTCGGTAGAATAACCTAATTTCCTTGTCGGAGTAGAAGATGAACCACGTTAAGATAGTAGCTAGCGGATCCGCGTTACCAAAGAAATTAGTGACTAATGCTGATTTAGAGAAGATTGTCGATACCTCTGATGAATGGATATCTCAACGGACAGGCATTAAGCAGCGATACATCCTTTCAGACGATGAGAGCTTGTTGGATCTGGCTTATCAAGCCGCTTTGCAGGCCATCAAAAACGCAAATATAGAGCCCAATGATATCGGATTATTGGTCGTTGCTTCTAATACTCCGCAACAGGTGTTACCCAGTACCTCTACATTGCTACAAGGTCGTTTAGGGATTACGGATTGCATATCCTATGATATTCAAGCGGCGTGCAGTGGGTTTGTTTATGGCTTATCAACAGCATATTATTTAATGAAAGGCCGTTCTGATTTGCGTTATGCGCTTGTTATCGGCGCTGAGGCATTGTCGAAAGTGACTGATTGGAAAGATCGAACGACGTGCGTGCTTTTTGGTGATGGGGCAGGGGCTGCAGTGCTGAACACGTGTAATGTTCCTGGAATATTAGCAGCGGATTTGGGGTCGGATGGTTGCAGTGCTGAATATTTAGAAGTGATTTGGGGTATTGGACAAGGCTATGAAAATATGGCTGAAGGAAATCGCTATATTCAAATGAATGGGCGAGAAGTGTATAAAAAATCCATCGCGCATTTTTCACATTCTATTCAGCAAGTAATGTCTCAAGTTGATATAAATTTAGACGATGTTGATTGGGTGATTCCTCATCAAGCTAACGTTCGAATTATTGGAGCAGTGGCTGAAAAGCTTGGCGTATCTATGGATAAATTTATTGTCACTGTGGATCAGCATGGTAATACCTCTTCTGCATCTATTCCTTTGGCTTTTACTCAGGCAGTTAATCAAGGAAAAGTTAAAAAAGGTGACACTGTTTTATTTGTTGGTTTTGGTGCGGGATTTACGCGTGGGTCAGTGCTTTTTGTATATTAATTAAATCCAGTATTTCATATACAACGCAAGTCTGCCTATCAAACGTTGGTACAGCGGTCGTGTGTGCCAATTTTTTAGAGAAATCTCATTGGAATTTTTGAGGTCACGAGTAAATTGTTTTAGCAATGTATTTTTTGAATCGGGTAGTTGTAAATTCACATCGACTTCCAGATCGTGTAATAAACTTCGATGATTTAAATTACTTGAGCCTACGGAAATCCAATTGTCGATAATTAATGTTTTAGCGTGCAGTATATTGGGTAAGTATTCGAAAATCCGAACGCCAGCTTTAAGTAAATTGTAATAGAATGTGGTAGACGCCCAGGGCATTACAAAAACATCGGATTTGCGAGGTAATAATATTCTGACGTCGACACCTTTTTGAGCCGCTTCTGTAAGTGTTTTTAATAATACGTTATCGGGCACAAAATAAGCATTAGTAATCCAAATTCTTTCTTTGCAGCGTTTAATACGTCGAATTAAATTTTTGTGTAAAATGCGACGACGTTGCCAGGTATTATTTAAGCGAATTATTGGATTTTTGTTGAAATGTCTAAAAATAACTTTCATTCTTTCCCGGACGGGGATGTGATTCCAAGCAGCGTGAAAGGCTATACTTAAATCGGATAAATCAGCATTTTCTAATCGAACGCCTGTATCACGCCACCCGTGGCCGCCATCTTCTAGTTTTAAGTGGCATTTGCTGATATTAAAACTGCCGATGTAAACAATTTTTTCATCGATAATGCAAACTTTTCGGTGATTGCGTGAATTTATCTTTAATAGTAAATAAATGACCTTGAGTAATAATGGAAGTCGAATGACGGATCGGCTCCAATGCCAAATTCGCCAAGGAAAGGGGTGAAAAATACGAGTATCGATACCCGCTCTTTCTAGGCGACGTGTTAGACTTCCTCCCCAAACCGGCGAACCTGCGCCATCAACTAATACACGAATTTTTACTTGGTTGTTCGCAGCGATGATGAGAGCATCAGCAATTTCTTCGCCAAGTTTATCATTTTTGAAAATATAGGTTTCTAAATCAATGCTGTGTTGAGCAGATTTTATATCGTGTACTAGACTCGCGAAAAAATCGCTGCCATCAACAAAAATATTTTCGTTATATTCGACAGTTGTCATTTCAATTGTATGGGTTTAGAAGTGTTAATGAATTCAATGACTTCTTCGGGAGAATCCGTGAGTGCGATGCGCCGAATATCACTGATATCGATGGTGCCTAATTTAGCGAGCGTGTTTTCCATGTAATCAATTAAGGGGTTCCAGTAAGCCGTACCAAACAGAATCATAGGCATTTTACTGATCTTGTGTGTTTGGATCAATGTTATGAGTTCAAAAAATTCATCCAATGTGCCCAGACCTCCGGGCATTACAACAAAAGCTCGTGAAAATTTTGTGAGCATCACTTTACGAATGAAAAAATATCGAAAGGTAATCCATCGATCTAAGTAGGGGTTGGGATGTTGTTCTTGATGAATATCAATATTACATCCAATTGTACGCCCACCTTTTTCTTTTGCACCACGATTAGCAGCTTCCATGATTCCAGGACCGCCACCCGTCATAACTGTAAAATGATTTTCTGCTAATAATTGTCCGATTTTACGAGCAGCTTCGTAATATTCGTGACCTTCTTTTAAGCGAGCAGAACCAAAAATGGTTACACAGTTTGTAATATAGTGAAACAGTAAAAATCCTTTGGATGCTTCTAAAAATACGCGAAATGCACGCCAGATTTCTTTGGGCAGTTTGCGATGGCCCCAGAAAAAAGAACGTTCTTCATTTGAGATACGATGTTCCCATCCAAAATCCTTGCGACGATCACGTTTTTCAGTCGTTAATTTGCTTTGGTCATTGCTTTCCATGTTAAGTATCTGACTCGGGTTCGGGTTTGCAAATTCGTAATTTGTTGGCGATGGCAAAATTCATAATCGATTCGTACAGTGCTGGATTAGATTCCTTCAATTTTTCATCCAGTAATACACAATTATTGCCGTCTTTCATTACGGGCTTTAGCATGGGTGAATAGCGAATACGATGATTTTGAAAGGTCGAGAGTTTACCGCTCATTCGCTCAGCCCAATTCGTTGGTCTAAACGTTTCGCCGGTCTCTGTAACCCCTTCAATAATGATTTTTTGATCTTTTGTATCCTTAGGATCGCTCATGACTTCATCAATGCCTGTATTTAATGGTGCTGCAACATGCAGGTACCAATAGCTATTATAACATAAGATTATTCTTCCATACACGTACGAATGCTTAGTTTACTTGACCAGAGCCATTATGAACGTCACAATTCGGGAATGTAATTTTGAGAGGACGTGTTATATGGATCAAGACTCATCGAATGTGTTGGAATCTCGTGGTCGAGGCATTTATCTTTTACCTAATTTATTCACTTTGACAGCATTATTTGCTGGATTTTATTCAATTGTTGCGGCTATGAAGGGTCGATTTGAACTGGCGGCTATTGCCATATTTATTGCGATGCTTTTAGATGCTTTGGATGGAAGAGTGGCTCGCTTGACGAACACTCAAACTAATTTTGGCGCTGAATTGGATAGTTTATCGGATATGGTTTCTTTTGGGGTGGCGCCTGCATTGCTTTGTTATGCCTGGTCATTGACGAGCTTGGGTAAAATAGGGTGGTTAGCTGCATTTGTGTTTGCGGCAACCGTGGCATTACGGCTGGCTCGATTTAATACTCGAAAATCTGTCGATAAACGTTATTTTCAGGGTTTGGCCTGTCCTGCGGGTGCTGGTATTTTAGCCTCTGTGATTTGGTTGTGTGAGCAACAAGGAATTGATGCTAGCTCACTGAGTGTCTTGATGGCCGTGATCACCGTCGCGACAGGTGCATTAATGGTGAGTAATATTCCTTACCGAAGTTTCAAAGATGCAAATTTGAAAGATCGCGTTAAATTCGTCACCATGTTGGCTGTTGCTTTAGTACTAGTCTTGGTTGCGATGGATCCTCCAAAAGTATTATTTGTTACTTTGATTCTTTACGGATTATCGGGTCCATTTATTCGGTTGTGGTCACTGCTAAAAAAACGGCGTACCATCATTCACAAGTAAAAGGAGATCATCAATATGCCATCTTTTGATATTGTTTCGAAGGTTGAGACACAAGAAGTGTGTAATGCGGTGGATCAAGCTAATCGTGAAATTAGTAATCGATTTGACTTCAAAGGTATCGATGCAAAATTTGCGTACGAAAAAGAAGAAATTGTGATTACTGCACCGTCTGATTTTCAGGTAAAACAAATGGAAGAAATTTTAAGAACAAAACTAGCCAAGCGAAATGTGGATGTGGGATCTTTAGATTGTGGAGAAGTCAATGCACAAATACATCAAGCTCGACAAGTGATTAAAATTAAACAAGGTGTAGATACGCAAACAGCAAAAGAAATTGTTAAATTAATCAAAGCTGAAAAAATCAAAGTTCAAGCAGCAATTCAAGGGGACCAAGTAAGAGTTACGGGTAATAAGCGTGATGATTTACAGACGGTCATTGCATTTTTGCGTAAAAAAGATGTGGGATTGCCATTACAATTTGAGAATTTCCGTGATTAAAGATTCACTAACAACGACGGTCGATTCAAGTAGTACTCCTGGCTTCTTAACGTGGATGTCACATCGACGTTTATGGGTTACGTTATTATTGGGCATGAGTTCGGGATTGCCGCTAGCATTAGTGGGTAGCACTTTACAAGCCTGGTACACCGAAGCAGGCGTCAATGTGATTACGATTGGTGCACTGTCTTTGGCTGGACAACCCTATGTGTATAAATTTCTTTGGGCTCGTTTTTTAGATTTGTACCAATTACCCGTGTTAGGTCTCAGGCGAGGTTGGATATTTGCAATGCAGCTGTTATTGGCTGGTGTTTTTGTCTTGATGGCTTTTCTTGATCCTATTTCATCACCGATGCTGTTGGGTGTTCTAGCGCTAGTCGCCGCTTCATTATCGGCGACGCAAGATATAGCGGTCGATGCGTATCGAACCGATTTGTTACCAAAACAAGAGCATGGTTTGGGCGCGGCATTATATACAAGTGGTTATCGTTTAGCTTTTTTGTTTTCAGGTGGGATAGCATTAATTATTGCAGCCAATATCGGATTTAAAGCGACTTATATTATCATGGCAATTGGCATGTTGTTTGGGGCACTAGCAACTTTGTGGGCGCCTCGATTAACACCGCTCCCAGAAGAGCGTATGGGGTTTATGCAATTAATAGTTGCTCCGTTTAAGGAATTAATGTCTAGAAAATCCATAGGGTTAATATTACTTTTTATAGTATTTTATAAGTTAGGCGATGCTTTCGCGCTGCAATTAACCACGACATTTTTACTGAGAGGATTAGGCTTTAATTTAATTGATGTGGGAATGATTTATAAAACAGTGGGTTTGGTTGGAACCATTGTGGGTCTTGTTCTCGCTGGTGCAATTATGACACGCATTCGATTATACACAGCACTTTGGTTCTTCGGTGTTTTACAAGGTTTATCCATATTTTGTTTTATTGTGTTGGCCTGGGTTGGGAAAAGCTACAGTTTGATGATATTCACAATTTTCTTAGAGTACTTTTGTACAGGTTTGGGAACTGCAGCATTTTTAGCGTTATTAATGGGGATGTGCGATCATCGATACACGGCGACCCAGTTTGCCTTGTTATCAGCGTTAGCTTCGATAGGGCGTGTGTTTGTTGGGCCCCTGGCAGGGCTCATAGTAGCTTATTGGGGTTGGGTGCCTTATTATTGTTGTGGGGTAGCATTGGCTGCGCCAGGATTGATTTTATTATGGTTGGTTCGTGAGAGGATAGAGGATCAGTATTTACCCGAATAGCGGGAAATTCCTTCTTCCCTTAAGAGACATCCAGGGGCTCACCCTTGGGTGATAGCCAAACGTTCGGCGGGATCCGCTGATAGGGTATTAATATGCATATTGAGAATGGTAGAGTCGTTCGCCGTACACTAGGTTTGTGGACACTAACGGCATTGGTAGCGGGAAATATGATAGGCTCTGGTATCTTTTTGTTGCCCTCATCATTAGCAGCATTTGGTACAATAGGCATAGTTTCTTGGATAATTACGGCCATTGGCACTGTCATGTTGGCTTTAGTGTTTGCTCGATTATCGCGATTACTGCCGCGCACAGGCGGGCCTTATGTTTTCTGCCATGAAACCTACGGTGAATTCATTGGATTTCAAGTCGCTTATAATTATTGGATAGCGCTGTGGGTTGGTAATGCTGCTATTGCAGTGACATTCGTTGGATATTTAGCTGCGTTTTTTCCACAAATCATGAATTCCAATGGATTGGCTTTTGGATTAACAGTTGGCACCGTTTGGCTAATTACGTTGATTAATATCATTGGCATCAAACGGGCCGGTCAAGTTCAAGTGCTAACTACGATATTGAAGCTAATCCCTTTGATTTTAATAGCAATTTTCGGCCTCTTTTATGTAAAGGCAGACAATCTGACGCAGTTTAATGTCAGTGGTAAACCCCTGTTTTCAGCGTTAACAGCCGCAGCAACTTTAACCATGTGGTCATTTATAGGGTTTGAATCTGCTACAGTACCTGCTGATGATGTAATAGATCCTCAAAAAAATATTCCAAGAGCAACGATTATTGGGACTCTTATCGCCGCTGTGGTTTATATTTTCACTACGACCTGCGTTATGGGGGTTGTTCCTATCGCAGAGCTAGCAAAATCAACCTCACCTTTTGCCGCTGCAGCTATGCAAATGTTTGGATCTTGGGCGAAGTGGCTAGTTGCTGGAGCTGGTGCCATAGCTTGTTTTGGTACTCTCAATGGCTGGGTGTTAATGCAGGGTCAGATTCCACTTGCCGCTGCAAAAGATAATTTATTCCCCCCTGTATTTGCAAAATTAACAAAGACAGGGACGCCAGCGTTCGGATTAATTTTTTCCAGCATTCTCATTACTCTTTTGTTAGTTATGCAGTATGGCGCGAACATGGTGACCTTATTCACGCGAATCATATTACTAGCCACATTAGCATCTTTGATCCCCTATATATTCACTTCTGTAGCAGAGATTTTATTGTATTATCAACGCCCCGAGTTATTTAGTGGCAAACGATTGAGATCGATGCTGGTACTCGCCTCTTTGGCTTTTATCTATGCGTTTTGGGCCATTTGGGGGTCGGGTGAACAGACAATCACCTATGGGTTGATGTTGTTTTTAAGTGGAATTCCGTTTTACATACTATTAAAAGGTCGCCAATCGACGCGTTCAGGCGCTCTTCATAATAATTCCTGAGGGTAGGGGGGGGCGATTTTAGTTTTGTTCGCATCTATGTAAGATCTCTACACACTGTCCTACGATATTTACACGTGACATCTTTCAATGTTTTTTGATACAATCCGCCCATCTGTAGAATGCGACAAGGAGACTCAGTATGTTGTATGGTAAAGGGCAGGAGGCCAAAGCCCCTCCTTTTAAACCTCCTAATGAAGGGGCACAGTTCAACAAGACTCAGCAATCACTGGGAAATTTTGGTACGGGAAAAACCGATACTATGCCACCCGCTCAGGGGGCTGCAGACGAGTTTCAAAACGCTCAATCCTCATCAGATACTGTTCTCAAACTTCAAAATGCAATCAGTACTTTCGCTACGGCATTAATAGAACTTAATATGGCCCACAAAGAGGAAGGAAGTGCTATATTGCGAGAAGGTCTTAATGCACCGCTCAGCACAAGCAAAGTTTTGAAAAATACTTTTTTAAAGGGATTATTCGACGCCACTGAAATTACTTTTTTTGATGAATTAATTAAAAACGTTATTGAAAATGGTCGCTCTAGTTATACCGAAAGATCTGATTTTCGCAAAGCTGTGCTTGGTCTGGCTAAAGAATATCGTTCGAAAATACAGCGTCGTTCAACGATATTTCCCTATGATCTCGATGGTCTCATTGAAAGAAGGGCTCAGTTATCTCAGCTCGATCAAGCAGATATTGGTATTCCTTATCCCAATCATAAAGTGTTTGATAAATTCAATAAGGCTTATCCTGATGATGAATTTATCAAGGTTGTTGAAGGGATATTATCATCTGGCAAACGATATTACTCCTATTTCTTAGATGGGGCCTTTAATGATTTTTTAGATGATTTGTTTGAGCTGAATGAGAAACGTAAAGCAGAAAAATTACGGGCACACGTGGATACGCCATTTTCTTCAAAAGAGTCATTGCTTTATTTAGTAAAAATTTTAGCTGTTGCCTATAATAAATTATCAGATGATTTTAATGCGATTGTAAAAGCCTCAACCCAATCAAAAGAAGACACCTACCTTGCAGCTGATGCAGTCGTGAGTCTTTTGCAGGAGAAACTTGCCATTTCTCAGGCTCTGCTTAGTAAAGAGCAAGTGGAGGTTTATATCTCGAATTTAAAAGTAAAAGGACTACTAAATTCTGAAGACGGAGAACATTCAACTCTGAATCTATCAGGTATCGAGGAGGGTGATTCTACATTACCCCATGATTTATTAACGGGCACTCAATCTAAAAGAATTAAGGCAGCTGTAGCTGCTGTTTGGGAAGAGATGAAAAAAGGAGATCATTTCACTCGTCAAGTGGAAACGGCAAGTCATAGGTTACTTCCTGTCGTGCAAGAAGAAAAGAAACAGCTCGAAAAGGAAAAAAGTCAATTAACTCAACAACTCGTCAAAGCTGAATTGCAAGTGCATCAATTACAATTGGAAAAACAAGCGTTAATGAATAAAAATCTTGCATTGGCAAGTGCCCAGGAAGATGCAGAAGCGAGTCATTACGAGGAATTGCAGAAGTTACAGGCATTATACAGACAGCAATTGGAAGCGCAGACAGCAGCATTGATGAAAATTCAAGCAACTATGGCAAGCTTCGATGCGGTTAAACCTACAGGAGCTGCGAATTACCCGACATTAAATGATCAATCAGAAGCCCAGATTCGAGAATTACAACAAGAGATTGAAAGATTAACTGAAGCATTGTCTAAAGCTAAAATGCCAGCTAAAAGACGCATAGATTTCGGGCAATCGCGAGATGAAAGCAAGCTTGATCCACAAATCAAATCTTCCGCTCGATTTGATTTTAGTGGTGGTTTTAGCAGTGATGAAGATAAAGAGGAGCAATTTGTAGATCCTAAATTGAAAGGTGGCTTTACACCGCCAGAAAAAACTGGCTCAGCTCTTACTTGCGAGTAATTATGACTGGATCATTAAAATTAGCACTTTTACCGATTCAAACTGCAGCAACAGTATGTTCTGCAGAAGGTGATGGTCCGTACCCACCCAATCGACGATTGAATTTCCAAATTGCAGAATTTACAAAATCTTGGAAAGCTGAACGAAGTCAATCTAAAAAGACAAAGGCAGAAGGTGCCGCTACTTCAGACGAATATACAGGCGAAATCGAATTATTTTTTAATTACATCGAAACAATTGCTTTACATTTTCCTCGTTATAATTTTCCAGGATGTGATACTGAAATTCATGGTTTCACCTCGGCCATTATGACCCAAATTCCATGGGAAATGTTACCTAAAGAGATCGGGGAAGATAAATTGCGCCGACTCTTTGCTAACAAAGAGTTTCGTCAACGTTGTTGGCAAGATTATCTTCGAATGAGTCAAAACTCTAAAATTGGTTTTGCATTTCAATCTTCTTTAGGAATTAATAAAGTTGTAGCTTCAATTCTGTTAGAGCATGATGATATTTGTGCAGAATTGTTAGCACTCAATGTTGCAAGAATATTTTTGTTTGTGCAGATTGTTCCACAGATAATGCTCAAAGTCGTTACTGTTGCCTATCAACTATGGTTTAGTAATAAGCTTGCAACCCTCGTAGCATTAAATATCCTCACGCCTTTACTTGCCGACAACAACAAAAATATTACGGCCCGTGAACAGGCTAAGTTAGCAGTTGCAGAAATTCAAATGGCTAAGAAAGCATTAGGAGATGCGAAACCGCACCTTGATGCTCTCATAACATCTACGCAATTAAGCAATGATAAAATTGAGAGTGTACAAGATCATCAAGTTGCGTACCGATGCAATTTGATCCAAACACTCAATCAATTTAATCAACAATTAACTGAGTACTTGGAATCGCGTCGCACAGATGGCTATTTTTACTGGTTAGGTATCTACAATAAACAATTATCAGAAAAGAAAAATAAACTTGTAGAAGCACTGCAAAAAGATCTGAATAAATTGATCGCGGATCTGGAGGCAGGAAGTAATAATCATGAACTCGAATTCGATACAAGACCGGTTGATCACAATCACATTATCAATCTTTCGAAATGGATTAGCCGAGCGGAAGCCATGAATACAGCCTATTATAATAAACATCATGGCTATTTTGATGGCAAAGGTTCATTGGGCGAACTATTACGTCTCGCGCGAGAAGACTTACAGAATTTTATTCCTAAATCTACTTCATCAGCTAATCGAGTATAATTTTATTATTCTTGACATCTGATGCTTAACTCTTCGAGCAATCTCGCCATTTTTTCGTGTTTGTGAAGTCGTGCAACATCGAGGGCAGTTTGACCATCGGGAATGGTTTGTGCATTGACTTTTGCACCAGCAGTGACGAGCAGTGGGACCACATCCATCGCGTTGTGTTGAGCAGCAAAATGCAGTGGTGTGACGTTAGCAGGATCAAGACAGGCGTTAGGATCTGCACCTTGTTCAAGAGCGGTACGTACGGCATTGACATCATTATGAATGACAGCTTCGATTAAGTTCATTGTTATCCCCTTTCAAAAGAATATAAAATATCTAGACCATTCCCATCAGCAGAACTTTCAGATTGTACTGACCATTTCTTGTTAAGAAAATACCGTATTCTGAAAACGTTGGTATGGTCGAGAATATCAAAACTGTAATTGACGTACAATTTGGGGGATAGGTAACGGCCTAATACAAAGGCAGTGTGTTGAATTGTGGTTTCAGGGCTCGCTTTGTTTTTGGTTTCATAGGAAGTGATATCGAGTTCACTAAGACCCAGTTTTTGTTCTAATTGAGATTTGAATCGTGATAAAGAATTATCACCACTAAGATTCAGCGCTTGTGCAGCACCTAATAGGGCTTTGGCATTCATGCTACTACCCGAAACAGCAGTGGTGGATTGGCCGAGGACTAAATAGGATAAAATATCACTGGTGCTAATATCGTCAGGTTCCGAAAATAGTGTGAGTGTGTGCTTTGCTAGAGTTCCTGTAATATTAATGCCGACGATTCGATTTTGATCTGAAAAACTAAGGGATTGATACACTCCACTTTTGCCAATTTTTCGAATGGCTCGGGCATTTAAATTGGGGTTGTTGATAGGCCCACCATTGAAATTTAAAATTCCCCGTTCAACTTTTAGAGGCTGGCCACGAAAATCGTATGTTCCGTTGATCAGAGAGAGTTGTCCGAAGGCAGTAGTAGCGCCACCTGATTTATCATTAATGGTTAGTCCGCCGGCTAATTTACCTTTTAATCCATTAGAATCGATGGTGATATTATCACCCAGTTTTAATTCAATATAGGTTGTTAATTCAACGGGAGCCGCAGTCGAAGGTTTTAATGGAGTTTTTTGGCTATACGTAATTTCATCAGGTAATACAGTTGTATCATTGTAATCGTAGGATCGGAATTCTCCCTTAGGAATAAACAAATTACCTTCAAGTGACATGACTTTATCAATGATATTCATTCTCAAATTAGGTGTGGCTACCACTTTCACGCCAGGTGTATCACTGATGAGCATATTTTTGCCTTGAAGCTCTAAGTGAGTGTGTAATTGTTTATTTTTTATTTGTGTAGTCCCCGTAATTTTAAAATTACCATTACCGGCTGAACCTATTCCCTGATAACTCAATATGCCATCACGAATACCGCCAGTAGCTGTCATATTCGTTACTTCACTGCTGACATCAGGCACTGCAAAACTCGCCTGTGTTACTTTTGCAGTGCCTGTCAGGATAGGATTTGCAATTGTCCCACTGATATTGCCACGTCCGGTTCCCGATCCCCGAGTTTTTGCAATTTTTGGAATAAGCGCTGCAAGAAAATCTAATTGGGGGGCATTTAGAGTGAAATCACCATGAATAGGACTGGCTAAGCAATTATTCGGATTCCAGTGCTTTTGATCTGCGTTGATGTTGGCGTATACAGTGCTTTTTTGCAAAAGTTCTAGAGCAATTTTAGCTGAGAATTGATGCTCATTAAGTTGGGCTTTTATTGTTCCGCCTTGATAGTGCAAAGGGCGAGATATATCGTCGACAATATAGTCAAATACCCCAGGAATTAATTCGATATTTAAATCAACAATAGGTGTTTTATTCGCAAGAGCTGTAATTTTTGTAGCCGTATTCACTTCACCATGGAGAATGAAATCGCCTAGCCAGGGATTCAGGACATCAAGGGGTATTTTTTCACCTTTAATCTCTGTCTGTAACATTTTTCCTTTTTCCCATTCGGTATTCATGCAGAATTTGATTTTGTTATTCAACAAACAAAAAGGCGAAATTTTGATGGCCTCTTTACTCAGGAAAAGAGGTGTGGGTGATTGCAAGCGCCAACTATGGGCTGTTGGTGACTGAATTGAAATATTATCTAAGGTTCCACGCCACTGTTGTTCATCTGTATACACACCTTTTGCATTCAGAGTAAGAAAATTCTGTTCATAGCCATAGGCTAATTGAATAGCGTTTTGATTCTTTGTCCCACTCACACTTCCATGTAAATTGCCAATAGCCTTGTTGTTATTTTTGATATTGGTAAAGTCAAACAAAAATTTCATGGGGGAGGTATTGTTATGATAGAGTGCTGAAAGGTTAAGTTGATCGATAGACCATTGATCGAATTTCAACTGCTGTCCGTGTGCACTAAGATTCACATTAGGCATTTCTCGGGGACCCTTCAAGGATCCTTGGCTGATAAGGGATCCGCTAAGAGCATATTCAGCTAAAACGTCCTGAAGTTTAGGAATGTTTACATCCCACTGTAAATCAACAACATCATTGATTTTGCCTTTTGCTTTAAATCGGGCATTACCGAAATGAATATCTGAATTAATATAATGATTTTGATCCGCGGTTTGTTGATAGTGAAAATCGCCTGATAGGGCTTGGTTTTTTAAAGTACCATGTAAATTTGCCAAATCAAGCGTTGTTGTATCGTTTTCAACATGCGCGTTGAGTAAAAAATTTATTTTTCCTGGCCATGATGAGAAAAATGGTTCGGGATTGATATCTTTAACATCGATGTTGGTGTACCACTTTAACTTTTCTCCGAATTCTACCTGGCCTAGCAGTTTAAAGGTGCCACCAAGAAGTTGATTTTCTTTTGTGTGAAATTGCAAATGTTCAGGGTCGCCTTCACCTTGAAGAGACCAATGATTATTTTCTTGGTCAACAACCATTGTGAATAAATAATTAATCGGTTTTCCAGAAGTTTCAAGACGGAGATGCATTGGAGTAGGGCTTGTTATATGGGTAATCAATTGTACGCTCAAAAGCTCGGGATAAATTTTGGCATTGAGACGGATATTGTCGACTATTACAGGTGAGCTGTATAGGGGGCTTTCTAACGTTAACGTGTTAATTTCAGAGTTTTTCAGATGTATTTTAAAGGTAGGAAATACGAAAGAGGTTTTTGTGGGTGATTTGGAAGGTTTTGCAGGTTTTACTTTGATATTCATCTGATTGATATTAATATCGCATAATGACAGTTTCCCTTTAAGAATTGCTTTTAAATTCCATCGGAATGACAGTGTATCTGTGGTCACTACCGTATTTTTTTCATTATCTTCATACCTTAGATTGGATAAAGTAATGGTGTGATTTAATTGCCCTTTCATTTTTTCATAATGAATGGTGCCAGGTATAGAGTGAAACACTACATTCACAAACCATCGCGTAAAATTTTCAGAACTAATGATGATATAAGCAGAAATAAGAATGATGGAAACAAATATCGCTATGCCTGTGAACCAACGGTTGAACTTTTTCTTCATAATTCTGGCCCCATGCTAAATTGCACAAGTGTTGGATGATCCGGATTATCAAGTGCATTTGCAACAGTTAATGCTAGTGCACCAACGGGTGAGTGCCATACAATACCCCCTCCTACCCCTCGATGGTAATCTTTTAAAACACTTGAACCAACTTCACCTGCATCAAAAAACACGGCCAAATAGAAATTATTGTAGATGCGTTGTTGGAATTCTAAACTTCCTACCGATAATGTTCTACCGCTATCATTTTTTCCGATTTCATTCAAATGGTAACCTCGAACCGATTGTGATCCACCCGCATAGTAACGGAGAGAGATGGGTATTGAATCTAAATTGTCTGTTACTAACAGTCCGAGTTCTCCACGGGCAACGATTTTAAATGAGTCATGATACGTGTGTAGCCATTTTGCTTGAAGATAGGCTTGAAAAAAATCTGTAGTACCTACAGTAGCTTGCGAAGCGCCACGCAAACTAAGATTAATACGATATCCATGAGTGGGTGCCGCAGGATCATCACTTTTTAGTTTCATCCAGCGCCCGTTAGGAATTAAAAAAGTGGTTGTCTTAGGAGGTTTATCGTTGGGTCTAGAGCGTTCTAATAATAATGTTAATCCAAGAGTTTGTTCCCACGTCCATACTTGATTTGTATAACTGGCATTCATTTTAAAGTTGTTCGTAATACCAATTTCCGAATCTTCGTCGTGGAAAGCTTCAGCTGTTAATTTATATAAATCGGTGTTGGGGTTTTGTCCAGGAATGTTATAGCTGATTTTAAACTCCGATGAGTTATCTAATTCTTTACCCGATGCTTTGCCGTTAAAGCTCACGTAGTGCCCGTATGCATTTAAAGGTTTTAGATTGATGTCAGTT
>JAKORL010000159.1 GCA_029777855.1 Pseudomonadota bacterium | reverse complement strand
CGAACTTTCTTGGAGGGAAATAAAGCGCAGCGAGGAGGATCCGAGCGAGCCATTCCCGGAAAGACAGTCGGATTCTCACGCCGATTTTGGGAGCGGAAAAAATTCGGTAGTCTTGCCCATTCCAATTTCCAGTGTACTAAAATTCTTCGAAAGAAAGTCGGATTCTCACGTCGACTTAAGATACGCAACGAATTAATATTTATCGTTCTTGAAGAGCGCTGTGTTTGGCTTTGAGGATCGGTTTTAGCATGTAGGAGAGCACGGTTTTTTTGCCGGTTAGAATGTCTACGCGGGCGGTCATTCCGGGAATTATTTGAAGAGGGTTTTTTTCATCCCCTAGATGATTTTTCTGAGTTCTGACCCAAATTTCATAGTAACCTTCCTCGTGTGGTTTTTTATTATCTTCCATTTTGGTATCAGCACTGATTAATTCTACTTTGCCTTTTAATCCACCATAAATTCCATAATCATAGGCACTGATTTTCACAGTGGCATTTTGCCCAGGGTGAATAAATCCTATATCTGAAGGCTTAACTTTAGCTGAGACCAACAAGGTATCATCCAGCGGAACAATCTCCACTAAATCCATACCAGGATTTACGACACCACCAAGGGTATTGACATGCAACTGTTTAACAATACCTTTAACGGGCGACCTAATTGTCGTACGATCTAAACGGTCTTTTAATGCTGCTTCATTTTGCTTTATCTGAGATAATTCCGTTTTTGCTTTATTTAATTCATCCAGGGCAGTACTTTGAGCGCTAGAAATTTTAGATTCTGTTTCACTGGCTTGCTGTTCTAACTGCAACACTTCAACTTGAGAAACAGCCCCACTTTTTAGTAAAGGCTTTGTCATATTGATTTGACGTTGAATTAAGGCTAAATTATGACTTAAATTTTGCATTTCACGTCGCTTAGAATCATATAATTCTCGTTCAGAAGTGACCAAATCCGGAACTTCAGTTGCAACTGTTGAAGAAGGTGCATACGGCTGATTATTCATTTGAGCAGTGATACGTTCAACTTTTGCCATTAAAGCCAGTGCTTTTAAGCGATTTTCTTTATAGCCTCCAGAAAAACGTGTTTCGTCCAACACCATTAATACTTGGTTTTTCTGTACCATTTGACCTTCACGCACATTAATCTCGCGTACGATTCCACCTTCCAAATTTTGGATCACCTGAATCTTTTGAGATGGAATTACTTTACCATCTCCATGTGTGACCTCATCTAATTTTGCAAAAAATGACCACGTAAAAAAACAAATAAAGAAAAGCAAAATGGTCCATAAAATAATATGACCAAAACGATTCGGGCCTTTCAGTTCGTCAAAATATTCTTTAAGTTGGGGATGCATTGTCATGAGTACTTACCTTTAATTGACCAGTAGAAAGTTGCTTTAAAACATGTTCTTTTGGACCATCAGCGAGCACAACGCTATCATCAACGACGATGAGACGATCCACTAAATTTAATAAAGAAGCTTTGTGCGTAATTAGGACTAATGTTTTATTCTGCAACACAGGTTTCAATCGTTCAATAAATTGAGCCGTATTGGTATCATCTAAACCATTGCTGGGTTCATCAAAAAGTAAAATAGGTGGATCCATTAATAATGCTCGTGCAATTGCAATTGCTTGACGTTGTCCACCTGAAAGTCGTTCACCTCGTTCGCCGACCTCTCGATCAAATCCTTCAGGATGACCTTGTACAAATTGAGTCACACCACTTAATTTTGCAGCTCGTAGCAGAGTAGCGTCATCTACGTGTGGCGCGCCAATCACTATATTATCTTTAATACTGCCATGAAATAAAACAACATCTTGTGGAACATAACCAATATGATATCGTAATTCAGCCGGATCAATTTGGTGCAATTCTGTTCCATCAACAAGAATATTGCCATTATTGGGTTGATAAAATTTCATTAACATTTTTTCAATTGTTGTTTTGCCAGAACCTGTTCTACCAATAATCCCGACTCGTTCACCTGGATTAATTTTGAATGAAACATTATTTAAAGCCGGTAGAGCAGAGGCAGGATATTGAAAAGTCACATGATTAAATTCTAGGCTACCTTGTAATTGAGGTCTATGAATAAAATGAACGTCAGCAGGTCTTTCTACTGGAGTTTCCATCATATTATTCACTGCATTAAAACCTGTTTTGGCTTGATGATAACGATTGATGAGTGCAGCAATTTGAGTGATCGGTGATAAAGCGCGGGCACTTAGAATTGTACACGCGAGTAGTGCGCCCATGGTGATATCACCCCCAATAATTTTGTAAACACCGACAATAACAATTAATACAGCTGCCAGTGTTTGAGCGAAAATTGCAAAGTTACTAGCAAGGTTGGCAAGGAACTTTGTTTTGCTCGCAACAGAAGCAGAAGCTTTACTCATAGCTTCGTATCGTCGCTGCATTGGACTTTCAGCGCGCATGGCTTTTATAGTTTCTGCACAGGCAAGCGATTCAATTAATACCGCTTGTTTTTCTGCAGAGTGTTTAAAAGATTCGTTGATTAATTTAGAAAGGGGCATTTGAATCGCTAAACTGATTGACAATACAATCGGAATAGAAATTAATGGGACTAAAACAAGATTACCGGCTAATAAGCCTATAGCAGTTAAAAATATTATAACAAACGGCAAATCGACTAATGTGCTAATTGTTGCAGAGGTCACAAATTCACGAAATCCTTCAAAGGCTTGAACGGAATGTGCTAAAGATCCGACTGATTTTGGTCGAGCTGCCATTTCCATGCCTAATAATCGTTCAAATATGATAGCTGATAGTTTGACATCAATGGATTTCGCAAGATGGTCTATAAAATAGGCTCGAACATTGCGTAAGGCAAAATCAAATATAAAGGCGATTAACACGCCTACGACGAGTACCCACAGTGTCTCAATAGCCTTATTGGGTATTACCCGGTCATACACGTTACGAACGAATAGGGGGCTTGCTAGAGCGAATAAATTAATGAGTAGCGAAGCCAGTATCACTTCAGAATAAACCGGCCAGCTGGCTTTAATCACGTTCCAGAACCAGTGTTCTGTTTTACTGGGGTTATGATCTAGGGCGCGTGAATCAAAACGATAGAGTGGTTTTGTGAAAATCGTATAACCGGCATATTGCTGCTCCAATGCTTTCAAAGGAATTGCTGTAATTCCTTCACCCGACTCTGGTTGAATGATTTCAGCCATACCAGTCTGGTTGATGTTCATCAACACGCAGGCTCGTTGATCATTCAGAAGCAATATCGTGGGTAGAAGATTCTTATCAATCGTTTCCAAAGGTTTTTTTATAATTTTCGCTGATAATTTACCTCTTTCAGCAGCTCGTAAAACTAACTCTGGCGTAAGTCTCTGATTTTCAAGAGGTAAACCCGATCGTAGGGTTTCATGTGAGTACGGATTATCAAAATGTTTGGTTAAAATAACTAAACATTCCAGTAGAGGGTCAAAAATAGATTGGGTTTGGGCAGAAAATTGCCATTCCATGAGGGTTTCAGTCGTCATATGTCTTCCTTGACTTAACGTTGTGTGTATTTTAGTAGATGTTTTTAAAAATTACCAATGAAGAAAGCAAAAATTTAGGAGATGCCAATAGATACACCATCCTCTCAGGCTACCACCTCGATTACTTCATTAAGAGCACAGCAGTGGGTTTGAAAAAACTTGCTTTTTTGATCAGAATGGTCTAAAAATGTCTCTGTTGTGGTGATTTGTTTGGTCTACAAGATTGAGTATGTCACCTAAACAATGCATTGAAATAATGCAATTTTGGAAGCTTTCAATGAGCATTTTTTGTAGTTAACAAAAGAGGGAATTGGTTATGAATAACTTAGCTAAAGTTGGTTTAGTTCTTGCTGCTGCAGCTGCAGTTGCGTTTTCAGCTGGTTGTGCTAGCACAGGTACTGGCGGTGCTGGTGGTTGTGGTGTTAAAGCTGCTCCAGCTCCAACTTGCAAAGGTATGGCATCTTGCAAAGGCACCAACAGTTGTGGTGGCGATAGCTGCAAACACTAAGATTTTACTTAGGTAATTTTCTTTGTTGGCTACCGGTTATGTACAGCATAACCGGTAGTGCTTTTTTGGAAGAGAGCATTTAATGTCACGGTATGATTATTTAGGATTTGGGCTAGGTCTTAGACCCAAGCATTACGATAGAATTCTTGAAACACTCCCCACCGAAATAGATTGGTTCGAAATTATCTCAGAAGATTATATGGTTGATGGGGGCAATCAGCATCATTATTTATTCAAAATTCGTGAGCATTATCCCATTGTTATGCACGGGGTTTCTTTATCAATAGGCAGTTGCGATCCATTAGATTTTCAGTATTTAGAAAAACTCAAAGCATTAGCCGATAGACTCCAGCCACCATGGATTTCAGATCATTTTTGCTGGACTGGTGTGAACGGAAATAATTTACATGATTTAATGCCACTGCCCTATACAGAAGAAGCGTTGGATCATGTTGTAGACCGAATTAAACAAGTTCAAGATTTTTTAGGACGTCGTATTTTATTAGAAAATCCTTCGAGTTATGTTACCTATACTGAAACCAGTATGAGCGAACCTGATTTTATTCGGGAAACCGCTGAACGTGCAGATTGTTTATTATTGCTCGATGTCAATAATGTGTATGTGTCTTCATTTAATCATAATTTTGATCCTATTGATTATCTCAATAAAATCCCTGTTGATCGAGTTCAACAATTTCATATGGCAGGTCATTTAAATCTTAAAACGCACATCATTGATACGCATGATCATCCCATTATTCAAGATGTTTGGGATTTATTCAGCGTTGCTGCTAAACGTTTCGGGAAAGTATCGGCCATGATAGAACGGGATGATAATATTCCGCCGTTAGAAGAATTAATTGATGAATTAAATACGATGAAAAAAATTGCATACGAGGCATGGGGCGAGAATTCGAATCATTTACATGCTGAAGAGGTTGCGGCATGAGTAATTTACGCGAATTACAAGAGCAATTTCAAAAATATATCCATCAACAAAAAAAAGGCATTGAAAATAAAATTATTGATGCACCACAAATTACTGTTAAAGAACGTGTTGATATTTATCGTGAAGGTTACTATTTACGTTTGATCGATATTTTAGAACGAGAATTTTCAGCATTGAGAAATTTGTTGGGTAAAGAACAGTTTGATGCATTATGTCATGAATATATTGATGCATATCCATCGACTCATTTTTCGGTGAGGACCTACGGAAAAAATATGGTGACATTTTTATCAAACAGACCTAACACGGATCCTTTGCATGTTGAATTAGCAAAGTTTGAGTGGCCCTTTGGTAAAGTAATTGATGCTCCAGATGCTCCGCAGCTGACTGTGGATGATATGGCAGCTCTGCCAGCTGAAGCTTGGGGGAATTTGCATTTGGAGTTTCATCCATCAATGCAATTGGTTTCTTTGCATTTTAATACACCCGAGATTTGGCAAGCGCTTTTTAATAATAATCCTGAAGAGTTTCCTATTCCTGAACGCGTATTTTTTGAAAATGCACAAGATTGGTTATTATGGCGATTTAATCAGCGCTCGCATTATCTTGCGATTAATTCGCATCATAAAATAATGGTTGATGCTATTTTATCGAATAAATCTTTTTCAGATATTTGTGAAGCATTATGTGATCAAATGGATGTAGAGCAAGTAGCTCAATTTGCCGGTGGTTCTCTACGCGACTGGGTCAACTCCGGCCTTGTCTCACGATTTTCTTACTAAACATTTCTATTCTGTCTTATTTCTTAGATTTCTCAAAGTTGTCATCAGGCCGATTAACAATGGACTTGATGCAAGACACAGGTCAATAAATACCAAATATTAGTATTTTATATGGACAAATCGCCACGTATAAGCAAAATATTATTTATAGTCTTTGGAACCTAACTATTCAAAATTACTTATACTCCCTGAGTTACGACATTTTTTGAATATCTACTATACTAAAAGTGAGGGGTATGTATGAAGGATGAGTGGACGCCAGTTATCGAGAGTGTGTTAGTGGTTAGTGAAATAGAAGCTGACACAAAGGTGAAAAAGCCGTCAATGTATTTGGTCATACTCCTAAATGACGACTTCACACCAATGGATTTTGTAGTAGAGGTACTAATGAAATTTTTTGGTAAAAGCGCAGAGTTAGCAACATTGATTATGTTACAGGTGCATTATCAAGGACGTGGAGTATGCGGTGTTTATACTCGAGAAATAGCAGAAACAAAAGTTGCTCTTGTTAATGCCTATGCACGTAGTCATGAACATCCACTGTTATGCACCATGCAAATGGCATAGCATTTTTAAAGGAGTAAATGACGATGTTTAGTAAAGCTTTAGAGGTGACACTGAATTCAGCTTTCTCACGAGCACGTGCGAAAAGACATGAGTTCATGACTGTCGAACATTTATTTTATGAATTACTTGATAACCCCGAAGCACTCGAAGTTCTTGTGGCATGCAATGCAAACATAGAAAGATTACGCACAGCGGTTGGAATATTTATAGACGAAACAACACCATTACTTCCATCAGGAAATGATAAAGATATTCAACCAACGCTCGGATTTCAACGTGTACTACAACGAGCAATATTTCAAGTACAATCATCAGGACAATCAGAAGTTACAGGTGCTCATGTGCTTGCTGCTATTTTTGGTGAGCAAGAAGGCCAAGCCGTTTATTTCTTATCACAAGAAAAAGTAAGTCGAATAGACGTGATTAATTATATTTCACACGGAATATCTAAAATACAACATATGGGTGGCGCAACACACCTCGAACATTCTGTTGATATGGGAATGAATGGGGACCAAAACTATCAAGAAAGCTTGCTCGAACGATATACTGTTAACTTAAATGATCAAGCACTACTTGGTAAAATAGATCCTCTGATCGGACGTCAAGATGAAATTGACAGAACCATTCAAGTCTTATGCCGTCGTAGAAAAAATAATCCACTATTTGTAGGGGAAGCCGGCGTAGGTAAAACAGCGATTGCTGAAGGACTTGCATCACGTATAGTGAATAAAAAAGTCCCAGAACCCATGCTTAATGCTGTTATCTATTCACTCGATCTTGGTGTTTTATTGGCTGGTACTAAATATCGGGGAGATTTTGAAAAACGTTTTAAATCAGTTTTAAAAGAACTTAAATCAATTCCTGGCGTTATTGTGTTTATTGATGAAATTCACACCATCATTGGTGCAGGTGCAGCATCAGGCGGTACTATGGATGCGTCAAATTTATTAAAACCACTGCTTAGTAGCGGTGAATTACGTTGCATGGGATCCACAACTTTTCAAGAATTCCGTACCATCTTTGAGAAAGACCGTGCATTAACACGACGGTTTCAAAAAATTGACATTACAGAACCAACCGTCGACGATACTTATCAAATATTACAAGGATTAAAAACTCGCTTTGAAAGTTATCATGGAGTCAAATATACAAAAGAAGCATTACGAGCTGCTGCTGAATTGTCTTCTCGATATATTAATGAACGTCATCTACCTGACAAGGCAATAGACGTCGTCGATGAAGCAGGTGCATTTCAACGTCTACAACCAGTGAATAAACGTAAACGAACGATAGGCAAGCGTGAAATAGAAGAAATGGTAGCACGAATTGCACGAATTCCCTCACGTAATGTTTCAGCAACCGATAAAGAGGTCTTGCAAAATTTAGATCGTGATTTAAAAATGTTGGTATTTGGACAAGATAACGCTATTGAAGCTCTTGCCACAGCAATTAAATTATCTCGATCTGGTTTGCGTGAAGCTCATAAACCCGTAGGTTCATTCTTATTTGCAGGTCCTACTGGTGTAGGTAAAACAGAAGTGACACGTCAATTAGCGCTGACTTTAGGCGTAGAATTGGTTCGGTTTGATATGTCAGAGTACATGGAAAGACACAGTGTTTCTCGATTAATTGGTTCACCTCCTGGTTATGTTGGATACGAAGAAGGGGGATTGCTCACTGAAGCCATTACTAAACATCCTCATGCAGTATTATTATTGGATGAAATTGAAAAAGCACATACCGATATTTTCAATATACTTTTACAAGTGATGGATCACGGTACATTAACAGACAATAATGGAAGGCTAGCTGATTTTAGGCATGTCATTATTGTTATGACAACCAATGCTGGTGCAGATGTATTAGAACGCTCTTCAATGGGATTTATTGAAAATGAAGTAACGTTAGATGGTAGTGATGCTATTCGACGAATGTTTGCACCTGAATTTCGAAATCGATTAGATGCGGTCATTCAATTTAAACACCTGGATCCTGCTATTTTAAGTAGGGTGGTTGATAAATTTTTAACAGAGCTTGAGGTTCAATTAACTGCACGAAATGTTGTTATTGAAGTTGATTCAACAGCACGCGAATGGTTGGCTCTGCATGGTTATGATCGAAAAATGGGCGCACGTCCCATGGCACGATTAATTCAAGAACAAATTAAAAAACCATTAGCGGATGAATTAATATTTGGACGGCTTGTTGAAGGTGGTAATGTATTCATTACCATAGAAAACGATAAAATCGTTTATAAAATAAGAGAGTTAACCGGTACAGCTAGTTTGACTGTGCAAAAGACTGTAAATTAAAAATAGGCTCAATTAGTGGATTCAGAGTCTGGTGCCGATTCATCTGTCGATGGGTCAGAAGGTGGAGCAGTGCCAGGCTTTCTTTTTTCTGTGCTACGGTAGGTGATTCTACCTTTGGACAAATCATAAGGTGTTAATTCAACGCGTACTAAATCACCAGTAAGAATTCGAATATAATTTTTTCGCATACGACCAGAAATATGAGCGATGACCGTGTGGCCATTTTCGAGCTTGACTCTAAATGTCGTGTTGGGCAGAGATTCTGTTACTATCCCTTCCATTTCTATGTGATCATCTTTTGGCATACAAAACCTATCAATTAGTAAGCAATCGGTGAATCTTGCCCTAAATTTAGCTTAAATACAATCATTTTTCACCGAGTGAATCCAGGTATTTCTCTGCATCTAGGGCAGCCATACAGCCTGTGCCTGCTGAGGTGACAGCTTGGCGATAAATGTGATCTGAGACGTCGCCTGCAGCGAACACTCCTGCAATACTGGTTTCAGTCGCATTGCCTGCTTGTCCTGTTTTCACACGGATATAGCCATTATTCATGTCTAATTGTCCTGCGAAAATTTCGGTATTAGGACGATGACCAATAGCGATAAACACGCCTTGAACGTCGATATTTTGAGTAGTATTGGAATTCACTTCTTTTATTCTTAGTGCATTAACCCCTTTATCATCGCCGAGCACTTCATCGAGTACAGTATTCCACGCAATTTCAACTTTACCGGACTCCACTTTTTGCATGAGATGATCGATCAGAATTTTTTCTGCTTTAAATTTATCGCGTCGATGTATCACTGTCACTTTGCTTGCAATATTCGATAAATACAGGGCTTCTTCTACCGCAGTATTCCCACCTCCGACTACAGCCACTGGTAAATTACGATAGAAAAAACCATCGCAGGTAGCACAAGCAGAAACACCACGTCCCATAAACGCAGTTTCAGACGGTAAGCCTAAATATTGTGCTGAGGCGCCCGTTGCAATAATTAAGGCGTCACAAGAATATTGCTCACCGGAATCGCCGGTGAGTAAAAATGGACGTTGCGATAAATTGCAGCTGACAATATGGTCTCGAACCACTTGAGTGTTAAATCGTTCAGCATGTTTGAGCATCCGATCCATCAGTGCCGGACCTTGTAATCCTTCCACATCGCCAGGCCAGTTATCCACGTCGGTGGTACGAGTCAATTGCCCGCCAGGCTCTATCCCTGCAATGATCACGGGATTTAAATTGGCGCGCGCTGCATAAATCGCAGCTGTGTACCCTGCAGGTCCTGAACCTAAGATTATTAGTCGATGATGCTGTATTGGCATAGTGATACCCCCCTTCTTTTTAGCAGACTGACGACGTATAATCGACCGATTATAGACTATTTTGGAAAGAAAGGAACGATAGTGGCAAGAGCAGGGCGCAAAAAAGACTCCGAGGAGATGTTCGCAGAGCATTTTTACAAACGCGTGCGCGAAGGAATTTTGATATTCATTTCCGCATTGGCAGTTTTTGTACTGATTGGTTTAGCGACCTATCATTCGTCAGATCCTGGCTGGTCTAATTTGGGCGGTACTGATCAAGTCATGAATGCAGAGGGCGCAGTCGGTGCTTGGGTCACTGATGTGCTGCTGTATTTATTAGGATACTTAGCCTATGGATTACCCGTGGCCTTTTTTTTGGGTACGTGGTGGTTTTGGAATGAGCACGATCAATCCGATATTCCTTATCGATATCCCTTATTGTGGTTGCGCATATTTGGTGCATTTTTAGCAGTAGGGGGCGTAGCTGGAATTCTCAGTTTGCACATACATGGCTCACCCAATTGGGTACCTTTTACTTCAGGGGGTGTTATAGGAAATCTCGTTGCTGCTCAGTTAGTGCATATCCTTAATGGTGCGGGAGCTTCTTTATCATTATTTGCAGGAACTCTAGTGGGTGTGACATTGCTCACTGGATTATCGTGGCTCCAAGTTGCTGATCGTATCGGTGAAAAAACACTGGATTTATGGGATATACTTGCAGAAAAGTTGGAGGCTCGTCGCGAATTATCACAATCATCACAAAAAAATGCTGAGCAAGAAGCACCTCAACGTGCTGCACCCAAGTCTAAAACACGTCGAGAACCTGAAATAAGATCATCTAATAAAATGGAAATCGAATCCGATTTACCGGATGTAGAGCCAAAAATTGTAAGAGCAACGTCTGCAGAAGAGGATGAGACACCTTGGGATGATGCGCCTGTCATACCATTAAAACCCCGTATTACTAAACCAAAACCCGAAAAAGTCCATTACGATACTGCATTGGCAGGTACTTTACCGCCTTTGGATTTGTTGGATCCCCCAGATCAACAAGAACGAAAAGGTTATAGCAATCAACAATTAGAAGAAATGTCTCGCTTAGTCGAATTACGATTACAAGATTTTGGTGTGATTGTAAAAGTAGTCGCAGTGCATCCGGGGCCCGTTGTTACTCGTTATGAATTACAATTAGCGGCAGGTACAAAAGTCAGCAAAATTACAGGGCTTGCGAAAGATTTAGCACGCGCATTATCGGTTACGAGTGTGCTCATCGTTGAAGTCATTCCAGGAAAATCAGTGATTGGATTGGAATTACCGAATGCGTCACGAGAAACTGTTCGATTACGAGAAATTCTTGCCTCACAACGTTATGCACAAGCAAAATCACCGCTCGCTTTAGGTATTGGTAAAGATATTGCAGGCCATGCAGTGGTTTTAGATTTAGCGAAAATGCCTCATTTATTAGTAGCAGGTACCACTGGTTCTGGTAAATCTGTTGGTTTGAATGCAATGCTTTTAAGTTTGTTGTACAAATCAACGCCTAAAGAATTGCGCATGATTATGATCGATCCAAAAATGTTGGAATTATCCATTTACGATGGTATTCCTCATTTATTAACACCTGTCGTCACCGATATGAAAGACGCTGCAAACGCATTGCGTTGGTGTGTCGCTGAAATGGAACGTCGATATCGACTGATGGCTGCACTGGGCGTTAGAAATTTAGCGGGCTACAATCAAAAAGTGGCCAAAGCCATCGAAGAGGGTGATCCCATTTATGATCCCTTGTGGTTGCCAACGTCTACAACGGATAAACCGGGCTATTTAGAAGAATTACCCTATATTGTTGTGTTAGCCGATGAATTTGCCGATATGATGATGGTTGTGGGTAAAAAAGTTGAAGAACTGATTACCCGTATCGCGCAAAAAGCGCGCGCCGCTGGTATACATTTAATATTAGCGACTCAACGTCCGTCAGTGGATGTGATAACGGGTTTAATAAAAGCGAATATTCCAACGCGAATCGCATTTCAAGTTTCTTCACGTATAGATTCTCGGACAATTTTAGATCAATCGGGTGCTGAACAATTATTAGGCCATGGAGATATGTTGTATTTACCGCCTGGGACCGCAGTTCCTGTTCGAGTGCATGGTGCTTTTGTGGCTGATGAGGAAGTTCATCGCGTTGTGAGCGATCTGAAACGACGAGGACAAGCAGAATATCTCGATGATATTGTGAGTGGAGCAGGGCTAAGTGATACTGGGGAATCCACTGGTGCTGAGGGTGATGACGGGGAACAAGATCCCATGTATGATCAAGCTGTTCAGATCGTATTAGAATCGCGTCGCGCTTCAATTTCTGGAATTCAACGGCGATTAAAAATCGGATTTAATCGTGCGGCTCGTTTAATTGAATCGATGGAAGCCGCTGGAATAGTTGGCCCCATAGAGAATGGTGCCCGAGAAGTGTTAGTGGCGGCGCCTATAGAGGATTAAGTTTAATGAAAAATTATGTGCGAATTAGTTTTGCGGTTTTTGTGAGTTTATTTTTTAATTTTTGTGCATACGCAGGCACACCTTTACAAGATCTACAACAACAATTAAATGCATTTCATGGTATGCGTGCTGATTTTCAACAAGCATTGTTCACGGACAAACGCACTCCACCACATCGTTCTAGCGGTAAGATGGCCATTTTGCGGCCTGGTAAATTTCGTTGGGAAACGCATAAACCCAATGAGCAAATATTAATTGCAGATGGTAATTTGCTGTGGATTTATGATGTTGACTTAGAGCAAGCAACTAAACAGAAAGTTGATACTACCGATAGCAATAGTCCCGCATTATTTTTAAGTGGGAATGTGAGTGATATTCCTAAACGATTTACGGTAAAAAAAGCGGATATTGCTAATGGAATCGGATTTCAATTAGCTGCGAAATCGGCCGATGATATGTTTCAAACAATTAGCATTATATTCAAGGCAGATAAACTGAGTAAAATGGTAGTCGATACTCGAATCGGTCAACGAAGTGAATTTGTTTTTACTCAAGTTGAAATAAACCCGAGATTTTCGAATACTGTGTTTCATTTTAAAGCACCAGCTGGAGTTGATGTTTTAACGAATTAAATTGAGGAGAAGGATCTTATGAGCTCGGCAATGAAATATGCACGTGTGTATCTAACGGAAGGTGATAAACTGCTCCAATTAATCATGGAGTTTTTGCATAATGATGCGAAAGTGGAAGGGGTAACTGTGATTAAGGGGTATAGTGGATTTGGTAAATCAAAAGTGATGCATAGTCAGGAGATTCCCTATGAAGCTCACAATTTGCCACTGATTGTAGAATTTATCGATACTGTTGAAAAAGTCGATAGCGTCATTCGACATTTCAAAGATATGTTCAGACTAGGACACATTGTATCTTGGCCGGTCACTGTGGATTAAAACGATATTATAAGTGAGAGAAAATGTTAGATCCGAAATTATTACGTCATGAAATAGAAAAAACAGCTGCTGCCTTGGCTCTTCGTGGAGTTACATTAGATGTAGACCGTATCGCGTCCCTCGAAACGCAACGAAAAGCATTAGAAATAGCAACTCAAGAATTACAACATACCCGTAATTCACAATCAAAATTAATCGGACAAGCTAAGGCTAAAGGAGAAGATGTCGCTCCTTTGATGCAAACGGTTAATGAATTATCTGACAAATTAAAAACCTCTGAAGAGAGATTAAAAGAAATTCAAGAAGCACTGAATTCAATTTATTGGAGTATACCGAATATTCCTCATGTCTCTGTTCCAGTGGGGGCATCAGAAAAAGATAATCAAGAAATTCGTCAGTGGGGTAATCCAACCACGTTCGATTTTATTCCTAAAGACCATGTGGAATTAGGAGAAGGCTTGTCTCAAATGGATTTTACCAGTGCGGGTAAAATTTCTGGTGCACGGTTTGTTGTATTATCCAATAAGCTGGCTCGTTTACAACGCGCAATCGCACAATTTATGCTGGATTTGCACACTCAAGAACATGGTTATGTTGAGATGTATGTGCCTTATTTGGTAAAAAAAGAAAGTCTTTTTGGCACAGGACAACTCCCCAAATTTTATGATGATTTATTTCATGTCACTGGAGATCAAAAGCTATCGCTCATCCCCACAGCCGAAGTGCCTCTTACTAATTTATCGGCAGATACTCTTTATGAAAATGCTCAATTACCCATTAAATTGGTCGCGCAAACTCCGTGTTTTCGTAGTGAAGCAGGGTCATACGGAAAAGATACGCGAGGAATGATTAGGCAACATCAATTTGAAAAAGTGGAATTAGTTCAAATTGTGCGACCTGAAGATTCTTATCAAGCATTGGAAGAATTAACGGGGCATGCTGAAAAAGTACTGCAATTATTACAATTACCGTATCGAGTGGTTGCCTTGTGCACTGCTGATTTAGGTTTTGCTTCTTCTAAAACCTATGATTTAGAGGTGTGGATACCCAGTCAAAAAATGTATAGAGAAATATCTTCTTGCAGTAATTTTGAAACATTTCACGCTAGAAGAATGATGGCGCGATATCGAAATCCTGAAACACAAAAAACAGACTACGTTCATACATTGAATGGCTCTGGATTAGCAGTAGGGCGAACGCTAGTTGCTATTATTGAAAATTATCAAGACAAACGTGGACGTATTCGTATTCCTGACGTTTTACTGCCCTATATGTCCGGTATTGAATTGATCGATTAATTTGAGTGATAACTCATCTCAATATTTGAGGATCACACTATGTCAGATTCCCCTCATGAAGAGAGATCCTCGACTCTACACGGTAGTATAGAACGGATTACCTTTCATAATCCCGAAAATGGCTTCTGCGTGTTAAAAGTCAAAGTGCCTACAAAAGAAGAATTAGTCGTCGTTGTGGGTAACGCACATCTTATTACGCCGGGTGAATATATCGAATGTAGTGGTCAGTGGATATATGATCGTCAATTTGGTCAGCAATTTAAAGCCGAAGAATTAAAATTAATTCCACCCACCCATGTTGAGGGGATGGAAAAATATTTAGCCTCTGGCGTTGTAAAAGGTATAGGCCCCTCAACAGCAAAATTATTAATTGAATCTTTTGGCTCCGATGTATTCCAAATCATAGAGAAGGCACCGCAAAAATTGTTGGAATTGCCTGGTATAGGAGCAAAAAAATTAGAAATGATTACTACCGGATGGGATGAGCAAATGCGCGTTAGAGAAATTATGGTATTTCTTCAATCGCATGGTTTAGGAACTGCTCGTGCATTGCGCATTTATAAAACCTATGGTGATCAAGCCCTTTTGCGAGTAAAAGAAAATCCGTACCGTTTAGCCCTGGATATTCAAGGTATAGGATTTAAAACAGCCGATGAACTTGCATTAAAAATGGGTGTTCCTCGAGATTCAATACAACGAGCTCAAGCGGGAGTCCGTCATGCATTACAAGAATGTTGTGCACAAGGTCATTGTATTGTTTCACAAAAAAACTTAGTTCAACACAGTATTAAATTGTTAGAGATATCTGAAGAGCAAGTTAATCATGCAATTTCCCAAGAAGTAGTCGCAGGAAATTTAATAGCAGAAGAAGTAGATGATCATGATGCTAGAGAAACCCATTATATGTTGCCCAATTTCTATCAAGCAGAGTGTGGAATTAAGCTTCATTTTCAACGTTTATTATGTGAAAAAACACGATGGGCTGATATGGATGTCGAGAGTGCATTGCCTTGGGTGGAAAACCGAACAGGTATTGCATTATCTGATTCTCAAAAACAGGCCGTTATTTCAGCAGTAAAATCTAAAATTACAGTAATTACGGGTGGGCCTGGCGTAGGAAAAACGACGATCGTAAACAGTATTTTACAGTTAATTCGCACTAAAAGTGCCAGTATTACTTTATGTGCTCCTACAGGTCGTGCTGCGAAGCGCTTAAGTGAAGCCACAGGATTAGAAGCCAAAACCATTCATCGACTATTAGAGTATGACCCCGGTACGCGTGATTTTAAACGAGAAATAGTCAATCCACTTGAAGCGGATTTGGTGGTAGTTGATGAAGCCTCAATGATCGATGTCTTATTAATGTATCATTTAGTGAAAGCCATTCCATCTACATGCTCGTTAATTTTAGTAGGTGATGTTGATCAATTACCCTCTGTAGGTCCAGGAAATGTATTGGCTGATATTATTCAGTCTAATACTGTAAAAGTTGTTCGGCTGACTGAAATTTTTCGTCAAGCGGCAAGTTCAAAAATTATTTTAAATTCACACCGAATTAATCAAGGCGAAATGCTTATTGAAAATCAAGAAGGTGAAGAAACGGACTTTTATTCTATTTATGCGGAGTCTTCCGCTGAAATCCACGCAAAATTATTAACTATCGTTACTCAACGCATACCAACACGATTTGGTTTTGATCCTATTCGACAAATTCAAGTACTTACCCCCATGCATCGTGGAGATTTAGGTGTGCGAGGACTTAATCAGGATTTACAAGCGCGATTAAATCCGTCGGGTGAACCCCGAATTCATCGTTTTGGTTGGACCTTTGCCTGTGGTGATAAAGTTTTACAAACGATCAATAACTATGAGAAAGAAGTTTTTAATGGTGACATTGGTTATATCAGTCATTTTAAATTAGATGAACAAGAAATCATGATCGATTTTGATGGGCGTTTAGTTGCTTATCGTTATGATGAGCTTGATGAAATTGTATTAGCGTACGCAACCACGATTCATAAAAGCCAAGGATCAGAATATCCCGCGGTAGTCATTCCACTTTCCATGCAACATTACACAATGCTACAGCGTAATTTAATTTATACCGCTGTCACGCGTGGAAAAAAATTGGTTGTGTTAATTGGCCAACAAAAAGCGATCACTATGGCCATTCAAAATTATACAGCCAACCAGCGCCTTACTCGTCTTCGAGAGAGGTTATTGAAGTTGGCTGAATAATGCCGAGTAACTATGCCCTTAAAAACTGGGAGTGGCTTAGCCAGTTGTGATCTGGATAGTAGGCGACCAGTACAGAGCCACCTTTGATGGTGTTAATCACATACTTTGCTAAGCGCTCTGGGACGGCAGGGCAGCCCCAAGAACGACCTACATGATGAGCGCCTTCATTCACATACCAAGCACCATGCATTACGATAGAGCGACTATAAGCATTCGCATTAAAACCGCGCTCTAACCCTTTGAGTCTTAATGAAAAACCATTGTGGCCGTCGTAGGTTGTATCGGTCACAAAAACCCCTAAGCTGGATTTATGAGTACCCGGTGCATCGGAGAAACTTTTCGCATACAGATCACCTGTTTGAGCCCCATGACTTACTACGGTATTCAAAAGGAGCTTGTTGTGCTGAAGATCTAAGACCCATAAACGACGACTGGTCGATGGCATTGAATAATCAATGATCGTTAGTATATCAGAGTGTGTTATGCCTCTAAGCTTGGCTTTAAGGTGGGCTGTGTAGGCTAGATTAGCTACTTTGCTAGCAAGACCAGAAGGCAAATTTGTGCTCAAAATGCTGGGTTTTGAGTGAAACTGAACGAGAGAATAGCTTGTAGGAGAGGTTAAGGCAGAAATTGTCAAAACAATAGCAAAAAGTAATTTATTAATCATAGGGCTTTACCTTTAATAGTTTGTAACTTTGAGCACTTGAGGCAAGTGTTAATATTTTGGCAATCTCGCGTGAAAAATGTACTTTAAAATGCTCATGGACATGAGTACACTGCGCTTTTTAATCTCATTTTTGACGTGATCTTGCTTAAAATCTTAACGTTTTCCCGCTTCAACTCCAGGTGCTGAAAAGTTGGATTTAATTGACACTCTGGGGGTAAAAATCCCCTAAAAACAGTGTTTTTAGCGAGGGCCATCCAGTTTAGTGAGAGGCCTAGTAGGGCCTCTCTAATGTTTTATCCGTAGAGCATTTTAGCAGATTTGGCGTGGATTGCAACCCTTTTAGACGGTCTAAATAAAGGTTGCTGCCCATATGAAAAGCGCTTCAAACTCCGCCAATAAATTTATTAATTATTAGTGGCTACATCAGTTTGGGTTTTCTCACTGATTGCAACAGGAACCCCAAGCTGGTGTTGTATGGTTTGTTCAACTCGTTCCCAGTTTATTTTGATATCGTGCCCTTTAACGGCATCGCGTATCGCATCATCTGCCGAAATAATATTAAGGTGGCTTATTGGGTCTGAAATATTCACGGGAACGTGAGCTTCAAGATACAGTTTTCCATTATTCCAGCCGAGTTTGTAGGGGTAATGGATAATTCGAACTTTTTGCCCAATATTGACGTTGTTGTACAATTCTTCAATATCGGGTGGAAGTAGTCTTATGCAACCAGAGCTCACTAATTTCCCGACGCTCCAAGGCTGATTGGTACCATGAATTAAATAGCCTGCTTTTTGCATATAAATTGCATATTGACCAAGAGGATTGTCGGGGCCAGGGCCCATAAATTCAGGAAGTTCTTTACCTGTTTGTTCGAAGACGAAATCACGAATAGTATTAGGCACATACCACGTTGGATCTTGTTTTTTATTAACGACGACGCTATCGACTACGGGTGTTCGCCATTCGCGACGACCTAAACCTACAGGATAGGTATAAACATATTTTTTATCGGGAGTAAAATAATAAAGTCTGAGCTCTGCTAAATTAATTACGATCCCTTCATGAAAAGGCGGAAGAATATAGGCAGTAGGAATGACGATTCTTTGTCCCCAATGAAGATGTGTAGGGTTCACATCTGGATTTGCCTCCATAATTTCGTGCCAGCCAATGTTGTAATCAGTGGCTATTTTTAGGAGAGTATCGCCGGATTGGGCTTCAACGGTAATGACTTGACCAATAATATCTGACCCTGCCGGAGGCATGGGATATGTTGTGGCGAAACTTCCTGTACTCCACAACACCATTGATAATAAAATCGAAACAAACATGCAAAAACGCATACGCATATCGGCTATTCCTCATTCCAACAGCTAAAATGAAAAAACGATTCAATAACTGGAAATTAATCCCTTCTTCCAGCAAAGAAACTCAGTATTTGTAACAAACTTAGGAACAAATTGAAGAGTGAAACAAATAATGACACGGTCGCCATAATATAGTTTCGCTCACCACCTTGAATGATCAAGCTTGTAGTAAATAAAATATAACCTGATGAAATCACAGCGAATGCGCCTGAAACTACTAGTTGGAGCATTGGTAGATTGAAAAATATATTGGATAGACCGACTAAAAATGCAGCGGTTACCGCAATGAATAAAAATCCACCCATAAAACTAAAATCACGACGCGTGGTTATAACATAACCTGATAATGCAAGGAAAATTAATCCTGTAGCACCTAGCGAAGTCATAATTAATTGTGCGCCGTTGGTATAACCATGAATGGTTAAATTAAGAATGGGCCCCAATGTATAGCCGAGAAATCCCGTAAAAGCGAAACAGCTAACAATTCCCCAGACAGAATTTTGCAATCGAGTTGTTAAGTAAAGTAAACCAAACATGCCAACAATGGTTAATAAGAAATTAGGTTGGGCATTAGCGCTCATTGATAAATAGGCGGTAATTGCACTGAAAAGCATCGTCATACCCAGTAAAATGTAGGTATTTTTTAAAACGCGATTGATTGTAACGTTTGATGCTTGGATCATCGCCATGGGTTGAAATTGTGAGTTCATTGTCGTCTCCTTAAGAATGAAGTAGTGATTATATCATAACAAAATGTAAAAAAGAAATTGAGTCGTGGATATAAGTTGTGCTACATTGCCATTAGATATTAGTCTACGTATAATATCTGGTTAACGGGAGAGGTGGCTGAGCGGTTGAAAGCGGCGGTCTTGAAAACCGTTGAGGGGTATCCCCCCTCCCAGGGTTCGAATCCCTGCCTCTCCGCCATTTTGAAAGATCTCAATGTAATTGAGATTTTCCAAAATGGGAGAGGCTGGATGAGAACCCGCTAAAAAGGGGTTCGGCAAAATTGTAGGAACAATTTTGCAAGAGCGAAGCGAGCCAGAAGGGCGAGGATCAGGATGATCTGAGTAATCCCTGCCTCTCCGCCATTTTGAAAGATCTCAATGTAATTGAGATTTTCCAAAATGGGAGAGGCTGGATGAGAACCCGCTAGGTTTACGAACTGCTTGGGGATAACATTTAGGTTTGAATTGAGGGAATGCTGGGAGCCCTGATAAAGAGTTTACTTTTTACTGGCTATTTTAGTACTTAAGTCTCGGAGATAATTTTGATAAGAACACTGATTGTTGACGACCATAACTTGGTTCGTCATGGCATACAAAGTATGCTTCATGGAGTGGAAGGGATTAAGGTTGTAGGTGAAGCACTGAGTGGCGAAGAGGCAGTGAAGCTCGCTAGAGAAGTCCGTCCAGACGTTGTACTTATGGATCTCAAAATGCCTGGTATTGGCGGCCTAGAAGCGACGCGAAAGTTACTTCGCATAGATCCAGACATTAAAGTGCTTGTAGTAACTGTGTGTGATGATGATATTTTTCCAGCACGTCTACTTCAGGCGGGTGCTTCAGGCTACTTAACCAAAGGCGCAAAAAAAGAAGAGCTTATTCAAGCTATTCGTGCTGTCCACTCTGGTCAACGCTATATAAGTCCTGCGATCGCACAACAGTTAGCATTCAAACATCTCACGGATTCAGATGATTCACCAATTGAATCGCTCTCTGAGCGAGAATTGCAAGTGATGTTGATGATCGTTAATGGTTTACGCCCGGCTGAAATTTCAGAAAAACTCTGTTTGAGTCCTAAGACTGTAAATAGTTATCGTTATCGATTATTTGATAAACTTAAAGTTAAAAATGATGTTGAATTAACACTCCTTGCTATTCGACACGGTCTCATGGATTCCGAAGACGTTAAATCGACTGACGACGAAAGCTAGTTTTATGGCTGAGTTTGACCCGAAGGCATTGATTAAAAATCTTGCTTCGGCTCCTGGTATTTATCAAATGTATGATGAATCAGGCGATGTCATTTATGTCGGTAAAGCTAGAAATCTTAAAAAACGTGTTTCAAGTTATTTTTCTCGCACGATTCAAGATCCTAAAACGCAATCATTAGTTGCAAGCATTGCAAATATTGAAGTGACCCTCACTCGTACAGAAAACGATGCCTTACTTTTAGAAAGCAATTTAATTAAAAAATTTTTACCACGTTATAACGTTCTTTTGCGTGATGATAAATCCTATCCGTATTTATTTTTGTCGGCTCATCCAGACTTTCCTCGACTTGATTTTCATCGCGGCGCGAAAAAAGCAAAAGGAAAATATTACGGGCCCTATCCGCACAGTGGATCTGTGCGTGAAACGTTATCGCTGTTGCAAAAATTATTTAAATTACGACAATGTTCAGAACCTTTTTTTCAAAATCGAACACGACCTTGTTTGCAATATCAAATTAAACGCTGTACTGGCCCGTGTGTTGGTTATGTGACTGCCGAAGATTATCAAGAGCAAGTTCGGCATGTGCAATTATTTTTAGGTGGAAAAAGCGAACAAATTATTAATGAGCTCGTTGAAAAAATGCATCAAGCATCCAAAGCTCATGAATTTGAGAATGCGGCAAAATTTCGCGATCAAGTAGGAACGTTACGACGCTTACAAGAAAAGCAATATGTGGTGGGTGATAAAGGTGATATTGATGTGTTAGGCGCTGTTTTAGAAATGGGCGTAGTGTGCATTCATGTGATGACAATACGTGCAGGGCGATTACTCGGTGGTAAAGCCTATTTTCCGCAATCACCTAAAGGCGTGACACTCGAAGAAACCCTTAGCAGTTTTATGAGTCAATATTATTTAAATATGGTGCGAAGTGAAGCAACTCCAAAACGTATCGTTCTTGGGATATTTTTCGAAGAATTGGATTGGTTGGCTTCTGCGTTATCAGAACAATTAAAGACTGAAATAAAAATTGTGACTAAAGTGCGTGGATTACAAGCTCGATGGTTAGATATGGCTAATGCTAATGCGCAGTATGCTTTAACACATCATTTAGCGAATAAAATGAGTTCTTTTAGAAGGATGGAAGCCCTACAACAAGCACTGCATTTATCGGAAATGCCTGAGGAAATTGAATGTTATGATGTGAGCCATACGCTGGGTGAAGCTACTGTTGCATCTTGCGTTGTTTTTAATCGTGAAGGCGCAAAAAAATCGGATTACAGACGATTTAATATTCATGACGTTACCGCGGGTGATGATTATGCAGCCTTGGAACAAGCCTTAAAAAGACGTTATACAAAACTAAAAACAGTGAATGGTAAAGGTCCTGATATTATTTTAATTGATGGTGGAAAAGGTCAGTTACACGTTGCAGAACGAGTGATAGAAGAATTGCAAGTGAGTGGAGTATTACTGATTGCCATTTCAAAAGGACGTTCTAGAAAACCGGGGATGGAAATATTGACCGTGTCTGGTCGTGATCAACAGTTACGTCTTCCCGCTGATTCGCTCGCTATGCATTTATTGCAACAAATACGAGACGAAGCACATCGTTTTGCGATTACCGCGCATCGTGGTCAGCGAAATAAAGCGCGTCAACATTCTTCGTTAGAAGATATTCCTGGAATCGGCGCTAAACGCCGGCGTGCATTATTACAGCATTTTGGTGGGCTACAAGAAGTGAGGCGAGCAGGTGTTGAAGCGATTGCAAAAGTGCCAGGGATTAGCTTGCAGCTTGCTCAGCTTATACATGATGCACTTCGCTAGGGATTAAAAATTGGAAGGTGTTAGTAAGAATTAACACCTTCCAAGGGGATTAATTACCAATTCGCAACTTAGTATCAGGAGATGAATTAATGAAAATAGCCAATCAGGAATTTGTAAACGCTGTAATGAATGATGACACGGCTCGTGCTGAAATATTGTATGCATCTTTGAAGGACTTGCATACAATCGAGGCATATGAAGGGATGTTGTTAACCCATTATATTATATATCAAAAACAGTACAAGATGTTTCGTTGTTTTCTCAAACTAGGTTTAGACCTTACATCTAGCAATAACCATACAACAAATTTCATCAGTCTAGTTCGTAATAGTATGGATACAACATTGATAGAAATACTCGAGCAACATCTTGGTAAAGTTAAGGATATCGAAGAGGAAGTCGCTCAAACTGCTGCAGCGCGTGATTTTTCAGATTTAAAAGAGAAAGCTATCGCTGATGAGCAAAAAATATTGCTTAAGAATGATGCATATAAATCAGTTCCTATAAAGCAACTTAAACACGTGATAATTGACTTATTCACAGCTGAAATTGAGTACAGCTTATTTTGTGAAGAGTTTATTAAGTTAGATGATCCATTTATTTATAGCAATGAGCGTAATGAAACATTAATACATTTAGCAGTCAAATTCAGACGCTATGATATATTAAGCCTGATCGTGTGTCATGAATTATTTTATGAAAACTGCAAGAGTCAAAATGCCTATGGTAAAACTGCATTACATATGGCCGTAATCTCCGGAGATCTAGAAGCCTATAAAATTTTGGTTAAAGATTCACCTAAGCAATGTCTTGCAAAATGTAGTAACGGATTGACCATTCTGCATTATGTGGCACAATATGGACATTTATCTATTCTTACGGAAATGTTATTTGGTGTGCTTGAAGTTGGTGTATTGTGGCTCTTTGACATATGTGATGATAACGGAAAATTTGCATTGCATTATGCTTCCTCTCAAAATATATCAACAGAATGCCTAGAAATATTGCTCGAAAAAGAAACACGTGCCATTGCTATCGATGCTCAACGAAATACTCCCTTACATTACGCTGCGATACATGGCATTTCACGAAACGTTCAACTTTTGTTAGAAGCTGGTTTCAGTCCCTATCAAAAAAATAGTACTGGAAAAAGCCCTCTTGATCTCGCTATTGAATTGGGCCATCATGATATTGCGGATTTAATGATTCAGAAACCAGGTCCTTATCACATTAGAGCTGCGTTTGGGTACATGTTTTCTTCAAAGGAGCGTATACAACTATTCCAAGTAGATCAGCACATTTTAAAAACTCAGAATGATCAGGCTGTAGCATTATTAACGGATATAATATTTTGTGCAAAAGATTCTAGTAATTGTCAACTTGAAGTTTTTGCGCGAGTAAAAGCAGGAAAAAACGTCCTCTTTGATATTAATACAGACTATTTAAACACGCTATATCCAAAAAGATTGCTATCTGAGTTTGACTGGAATAGTGAAGTGGCTCTTTTGAATTTACTCGAAGAGAGCATTGCTGCGAAAGAGTTCTATATTGCTGTGAAATGTTTAAAATATCTTGGTGATATTTGCCTGGCTAAAGAGCAATTTAACAAAGCAGCAAAATTCTATAACAGTTCATTGGTCTTATATCAACAATCTGGGCCATCTAATCGAATTTATAAGGGACAACTCTGCAATCCAGATGAGTTATTTTTGCATCAGTGTATTTCTAGCGTTGTCCAAAAATTGTCTCTATCATTACTACAGATCGGTATTCAATATGATTATTCAAGAATTCAGAAATATCGCCAGATGTTGTTCACCGCCCGCAGAGAGTGTGTTCTGAATCAGGCCTCACTCTCACAACAAAACCAACAAATTATGACACAATGCTATCGCACAATTCTTAGTGCAATAGTAGGACACTATTCTCAAATCCTAAATCTTGATAATCATACATTTTCTATCCTTTTGTGCGGCTCTGTGGCGCGTAATGAAACCTCTTTATATTCAGATATTGAATACATTATTTTAACCATCGATGATAATCCTCTCACTCTTTCTTTGTGCGAAAAGCTAGCTAGGTTCATTGAACTAGATATCATCAACATGCAGGAAACTGAATTCAAAATACTCAAACGAGGACAAGAAAGCATATCAAAGCCAGGATTTTGTCTGGATCCCCATGGTATTACGCCTAGAGGGAGAGTTGATCCAAGTTCTGATAAAACACTAAGTGAATATAAATTAATAGGCTCTCCTAGCGCTACTGCGCGATTGGTAAGTGGTAATAATTTTTTGAATGAGAGAGAATTAGTGGTCTCATTGTGTACTACCTCATACTTACTCGGGAATGCAACATTGGCCCAAACATTCATAGATGAGGTCTGTAATCGTCTTGATAATTCAGACACTCTCTTCAATAGGGTGGCACAGTTTTTTGCGCCGAAACTCACTTTACGTGCCATAATCAGTCAACAATGCTTATTGGCTCTCACGGATGAATTTCAGCCAAGGCTAGATCAAGTTAAAAATCAAGAAAAATTTTTCATGATCAAACAAGAGCTTTATCGCATTCTCGAACGTTTTATCTCAAGTTTAGCGATGCTTACACGCTGTTCAGCCTACAGTGCATGGCAGAGGTTAGACTATTTTGTCGAGAAAAAAATCCTTACAGCTGAAGCATCAGATAACCTTAGAAATGCCCTTAATTTAGTATTGTTAGTGAGATGTCGTGTACAGAATCATTATAAGTCAGAATTTGATGGGGTATGGCATTTGCGTTCTGCCACAGCAGGGTATATTTTACCAAATAACATGAATAAAGATGACGTGTATTTATTGAGTAAAGTTGACATAGAAGATATTCAAGCAATTTATAGTGTATTATTATCTATAACAGAGGCAATTAAAAAGTTGGTAGCTTGTAACTATAACTTGAAAACACTGTCAGACTGTCCATTTAAGTCGAAATTAAATCAAGCTAGAGCTCGTTATTTTTCTGCTTTATATGATTATGAGCACGCAAACGATTATTTCGAAAAATCCATCGCATTAAATCCAAATGATGCATCAGTCATCGCTAGATATATCGGATCTTTACACAGTCTAGGGCAGTATCAAAAAGCAATAACCATCGGTCTTGAAGCTATTGATCGATGGGAACAGCAAGGTAATACCTATACCCTTGAATATCTCCAATTACTTTCCAATTTAACAGTCTCACTTTATGATGGGGGAAGAGTAGCTCAGGCTAGAGAGATGGGGTTAAAAGCTTATCAAACCGTTAATCTTGTTGCGCCAACGTCTGCGGTTGCTCATGCAGTATTGATTGCACTTATGAGTATTACTGATGATGAGCATGAAAAAATAAAGCAATTTGAACTTTGTGAAAAAATAGAGCAATTAACCCTGGTAGATCCACAAAAAATAGCTTCAAGGATCGTAAAAAAAATTGAACTCTTACTAGCTAAGAAAGAATATACAGAAGCATTAGAACTGATCGAGACTGCTAAAGAAATTGTTGTGAAATCCCGATTTGATAGCCGGGTTGAATTAGCAAACCTGTTGGGATATAAAGCGAGAGTCTTATATGAGCTTGGGCTTTATAAAGAAGCGTATAGAATCTACGATGAATTGCACCAGCTACACCTACAAATTTATGGCGAATATCATGTGCTTACAGAATCGAGTTATGTGGCTATGGCCGGTTGTGAATGTGCATTAGGCGATTTTGTATCTGCAATAGAGCATTGTGAAAAAGCGATTAATATTAATATGAAGATATCACCTCATCCTAATGAACTCCTTGGGGTTCACTATAACAAAATTGCGGATGTTTATCGAGATTTGAAAAAATACAAAGAAGCTATTTTCTATGAAAAAAAAGCGGTTTCGGCAGACAAAGCATTTTATGGCGATGATCATATAAATGTCGCAATTCGCTTAGGCGATTTAGCTGCAGTTGCGTTAAATCATGATATGGAGATCTGGGATGCAGCAACTGAAGAAGCTCTAAAAATTATGGCAAAAAAGAATCCTTCACGGGTGGACGACATTTTTCACAATGTTACTGTTATGCTTACCGATTTGAAAGATTACCATCGTGCTATCAAATATTGCCAACTTTGGTTTTCTTTTTCAAATAAGGATGAGAAATCTCCTGTATTATACTACACATTAGCCACATGTTATCTACAAACAGGGCAGATAGACAAGTTTCGCCTAGTTCTGCAAAAACTCCTCTCATTGCAAGATGTTGATCCTTCATTGTTATCAAACTTGGCTGTTTTCTTACGCCATCAACAAATGTTTGAAGATGCTGTTTCGATGCATTTAAAAGCGATAGCCTTTGAAGAAAGATTAAACGGCCCGAAATCTGTCAACAGTGGTAAATTCACGGGCTATTTGGGGGACACATACAGTGCGTGCTTTGAATATCGTGATGCGGAAGCTCAGTATCAAAGAGCCATTGAAATTTTTAGAGCAAATTTCAATGATAATGATCACTTTCTTATACAAACTTGTTTATCTAAGATCGAGGAAACTAAGCAGCACTTGCCAAAAAACTACCATTAAATATTTGCAATTAATTATTGCAAATCGATAATTAATTCATTATCATGACCTCTACTTTGAAGCAACAGAGGGAAATATGATGAATAAGATTCAACGCACTAGCCTGTATTTACGCTGGCTTTTCATTGTTTTAATGGGGCTTACCCCAATAATGTATTTTGCATCCTGGTTTTTCCTGCCAGACATGGTCAAAAAAGACAGTTTCTTTATGGGATTTGACATGATACCCAGGGATTTGGTTGCTATGATTCCAGGCGATGTCATTGTGCAGCATCCATTGACCACTATGATGCGTTTATTAGGCCTCACCATTAGTCTGGTGCCAATGACAATTACGATGCTGATATATTCTAATTTAATCACATTATTTTTGATGTACGAACGTCTTAGTTATTTTAATCTTGAAAATGTAGCGATTATTAGAAGAATCGGGATTTATCTTTTGCTCGCTGAGGTCTTAAGGCCTTTTGTAGAATTGGCAATGTCGGCTTTATTGACTTGGCAAAATGGTCCTGGCCATCGTCTCGCAGTGATGTCTTTTAAGGGCAGTAATCTAGGTCTTATTGTAACGGGAATTATGATCATTTTAATTTCCTGGATTATCGCTGAAGGTCATCGACTAAATGAAGAACAACGATTGACAATTTAGGGGCACGACATGGCAATTATAACTAATCTCGATGTGATGTTAGCAAAGCGTAAAATTCGTTCTAAAGAATTAGCAGAAGCAATTGGGGTCACTGAACAAAATTTATCGGTGCTCAAAACTGGCAAAGCAAAAGCAATTCGTATCACAACGTTAAATGCAATTTGTGAGTATTTGCAGTGCCAGCCCGGTGATATTTTGGAGTATCAGCAGCAAGGGGAATAAAGAGATCAGGTGTCGTATCTTTAGTTGTTAGAGGTTTTGTAAAATCCACAGTAATTATTGATAGTTTCTCTTCAGTACTTGACCAAATAATAATTTTTATAGATCATGCGTATATGAATAGGAACATTCCCAATACTTTAACCTGGGTGCGCATCGCGATGGTGCCGCTTTTTGTGTTGCTTTATTATTTACCTTGGCGGTGGGGACATTTTTTTGCGGCGGCGATGTTTTCGTTGGCGGCCATTACGGATTGGTTAGATGGGTATATTGCTCGTAACTGGCAATTGTCTTCACGATTCGGTGCTTTTTTAGATCCAGTTGCGGATAAATTAATGGTGGCGGTGGCTTTAGTGTTGGTTGTTGGCGAAGTACCGATGCCATTTTTAACAATTCCCGCAGCGATTATTGTGGGGCGAGAAATTATTGTATCGGCGCTGCGTGAATGGATGGCTGAGATTGGGAAGCGCACGAGTGTAGCGGTCAGTATTATTGGAAAAATAAAAACAACTTGTCAGATGATAGCTTTAATCGCTTTGCTGTTATATAGGCCTGAATCACCCTATGTGTTGGCGGTATTGGGCACCATTATGCTCTATATTGCGGGGGCATTGACAATATATTCGATGATTATTTATATAAAATCTTCATGGCGTGACTTGACTTTATCGCCTGAAAAGTAATAATAGTCCTTTCGGTAATGTAAGCGGGAATAGCTCAGTTGGTAGAGCACAACCTTGCCAAGGTTGGGGTCGCGAGTTCGAGTCTCGTTTCCCGCTCCAAGTTTTGATTCGAGTTCATGAAAATATCAATCTTTGATTGCTGCAATCCAGGTTGAGTTTAGGTTGATTTGGCTGGGTGGCAGAATGGTTATGCAGCGGCCTGCAAAGCCGTGGATGCCGGTTCGATTCCGACCCCAGCCTCCAGTATTTGCCCGGGTGGCGAAATAGGTAGACGCAAGGGACTTAAAATCCCTCGGGATTAAACCTCCCATGCCGGTTCGATTCCGGCCCCGGGCACCACGATATTAAGTGTGCATTGATTGCTAGAAAGTAGTTTTCTAGCCATTCAGCACCTTGGCTAGAATGACTGAAACTCACAGATTTTAGGCTTAGTCAGGTGGAGAAAATAATTTTAATACCGGCGTTAACAGTCTAGTTAATGAGGATTTAAAGTTATTTTATACGCCCGAGATTAGCAAAATATTTGAGTTTGCAAGTTTTGAGGGTACTTATATAAATGTTTCGTCCTATATCCCTTTTCGTCGGACTGCGTTACACACGTGCAAAGCGTCGTAATCATTTCATATCCTTTATTTCCCTTGCCTCTATGTTAGGAATAGGTCTGGGTGTTACTGTTCTCATTACTGTGCTTTCAGTAATGAATGGATTTGATCATGAAATTCGCGAACGAATCTTCAGTATGGCGAATCAAGTTTCAATTAATAGCTATGAACCTGGTGGTATAGCTAATTGGCAAAAATTATCTGATCAAGTCAAAAACGTAAAAGATGTACGGGGTGTTGCACCCTATGTCCAAGGGCAAGGAATGCTTTCAAATATGGGCTCTGTGCAACCTGTTTTAGTGAGTGGCATTTTGCCAGATCATGAAAAACAAGTTTCTCAGCTCTCTAATAATATGGTGGCAGGTTCTTTTAATGCGCTGAAAAGTGGCGCCAGTGGCATTGTTCTTGGTAGAACGTTGGCAAATAATTTAGGTTTGGAATTGGGTGATAAAGTGAATGTCATTATTCCTGAAGCTAGCGTCACGCCTTTAGGTATTATTCCTCGCTACAAACGCTATACCTTAGTCGGTATTTTTGAAGCTGGCGGTGGATTTAAGTACGATGTTTCAATGGCGTATATTTATCTTGGTGAT
>JAKORL010000158.1 GCA_029777855.1 Pseudomonadota bacterium | reverse complement strand
TAGGTGCAATCCATCCCGGAAGTCTGAACCAGCAGTACAATGTGTGTGGTGTAAAAAACTGTCGATGCAAAGACAAAGAAAATCCACAAAAGCATGGACCTTATTATCAACTGAGTTACACAATGAATGGAAAAAGTTCTTCACGATTTATACGAGACGAAAATGTTGCGGATTGCAAAAAACAGATTGAAAATTATCACAAATTTAAGGAGCTAACGAATGAGTGGAAGGTGTTGTCGGTGGAGCATGCTAAGATGAAAGCTGGATTGGAAAAGAGGACTAAGTGATGATCATTTACAATCGAGAACTCCTGACTCACAAGTTCATAACTATCTCGTCTCTAAGAGCCTCGTATTTCCTGGCTTTCGGCGTTCGTCAACAATGTTACCAAACCCCAAACCCCTGAAAACGGACTCCAACCCTACATTACCCATCCTTCGGTACACTCGTTCAATCCTTAAACTAGTCAGTGTCGGTTTAATCCTGGCTTACTTCAATTATAGCACATTTTGGGGATTATCAAGTTGGCATCATTAGTATTGAGTCATTTAAAAAAAGCTTATAGAGGCTTAGAAAAAGCGACTGGGATTTTGTGGGTGAGCAGTGCTACAATCATCGGTAATTCTAGATCGATGAGGCTGGCAATGTCTGATAGTAAATTACCTGTAGGGATTCAAGACTTCAGTGAGCTTATCACGAATGGCTACGTCTATGTGGATAAAACACGTTCTCTCTATTTATTTATAAAGCAAGAAGCGCATTACCATAGCCTATTCTACTTGCTTGTTAAATTGGCGGGTATCAATATTAATGCTGAATTTCACACTCAGCGAGGTAGAGTTGATGTCTGCATTGAGCTTACTGATAAAATTATACTATTTGAATTAAAGCTCAATGAAACGGCACAGCTCGCTATTGATCAAATCAAAGAAAGAAAATATTACGAAATATTCTCCGATCGCAAATTGCCCACGTACATGGTTGGGCTGAATTTCAATAGTCATACAAGAACAGTCGACGATTTTATTGTTGAATTGCTGGGGTAGAGTTTATCCCTAGAGGGCGGTAATGTGCAAAATTGGATGGCCTTATAATTCCCCAATCTCAATTGGCCAATCTTGAGGGCGAATGTCACTATCCCAGTAAACGTGTTGAGGAATTGACAGACACACCAAAACCCGCGAGCTTACTCGCGGGTTTTGCTTAGCCATTCCTTGTGCTATTTCCCTGCGTGCTTCACACCAGGGCTGGTCCTTCAGTTGTTTTTGATCTTCACCGGTAGACTCAGCTCTGAGGTTCCGCCTGCATTCACACCGTTCAGTGCGGTTGCTTTGGCCGTGACGTATTTCACCCGACCCAGACAATGATTTTGGTTGTCATCCAGGTTAGCGGTGAACTGCGCTTTGCCGCTGCCATTGGTAGTCACATTCTTAGATATATAGGGATTTCAAACGCACTTTTTTCAATATCAGCGACTTTTTCTTCTATTATCTTTACCGACCTAAATACCTCACAGCTGAATCCATACAATACCTCAACTTCTAACTCCATTTTTTTATTTTAATATATTTAAATATTGACATAATTTATCAACCCGCTTTCTCGAAGACGAAAGCTACCCTTCCCCTCTTTTTCACCAACTTACTGATTGATCATACTCATATTCAAGTTCAGGATCACAGCCAAATTCCTGACCGAATTCCTGCTCAATTTGATATTCTTCCGGTGGCGCCCTTGCACGCTGCATCTTTTGCGCTTCAACGTCTTCTCCTAGGTGATTTAATATTATTGTGATGCTGATCGCGTCTTTGAAAGGCGATTAATTTCATCTCTGCACCACAGCCCTCGCATTTTAATGGATCAACCTCATACACCTTCGCTATTAACCTCGCCCAGGTTTTTGAGCCCGTTTTCACTTGCGGCTTCAATATCAGCTTGCTGGCGGCTGCTTCGATTTTAAGATCGTTATGTAATGCCATATTCTCTGCAGTGTCTGGCCTATAATGCTGATTAGCAAACTGGATCACCTTCGCGCGTTGTTTTGAATTCGGGGCCAAGACTCCATGATAATGGTGACGATGTCGATGCGGTGGTGGAATGAGTTTGGCAAGATTGTCGAACAACTCTGTTGCCGTGAGAATCAGCGAAGACTCTGCTTTTTGTGAAGGCTTGCTCACATCATATTGCAGCCGTGTGCTATCTGCAGTTTCGGCTTTCTCGGAAATCAGCGTTAATTTCTCACCCGAAAATGCCGGTCTAGCACAATAACGTATCAACCTTTCTGCACCTCGACGATTACTCTCTTCGATAGCCACATCCGCATTGACTGAAAATCCACCGTTACCTTTCCAGCTCTTTATATTTTCACTCTGCTCTTCCTTCAGTATTGCTCGGCGCTTAAATAAACTTAATACTCGTTTGCGTACTCGAGCCTCAACTTGATCTGAATCTTCTTTGCCTAAGTTATAAACATCTGAAAACTGTAAAATGCCTTTCTCATCAGAATAAAACACACCATCAAGAACAACACAATGAAAATGGACATGCAAATTTAATCGCGAACCAAAGCGCCGGATAAAACTCACCGCACCTAATTTAGCATCATCCGTAATTCCATCAAAGGATTTTATTAGTTGCTTTTCAATTTTATTAATGAAGATTCTCAATACTTGACTTGGCAACGCTGCGTCTTTTGTGAGGTGATAACGCAGCCATTTTGGGACAGACAGCACCCATTGCCGCAACGGTAATTTAGGCAACACTTCCTCGAGAAGATGCAGTGTGATGAAGATCATATGCTTAGTGTTGCAGGAGGGACAAACCCCACGCTTTTTACAGCTATAGGCCACAATAAAATCGCCATTGCAGTTTGCACAATAAGCTCTGGCGAAACCGTGGGCGAGAATGCCACATTTAAAATAGTCTTTAAATTCTTTTTCCACGTATTCTGGAAGCACCTCATCATGCCTTAAAGAATAATTTCCAGACCACTCTAAAAAAGTGTTTTGTACGACCTGATAGAGGACCGTCTTCTGGGGATTACGGCGCTTGTAGATGGGTGAGGGAATGCAGTTCAAGAGAGGAGTTCCTACTGAACAAGAAGGAGTTATTTCGTTCAGAAAGGATGATCCCTACCGAAAATGTCGCCAATATAGGCAAATTACGCAATTGCTTTCGTGGCTTTTTTATGAGGACTGGGTACTTTGTTGGTTGTCATGTAGATGTGGGAGCTACAAAGGAGAGGCGAGTGGAAACTTTCCCTTTTAAATTATTACCATAATAAAATAAAATCCTTTCGAATTTCTCACTCAGCAAGATGATAAAATTGCAGCGATGTACCTCAGGGCTTTAAAGATAAGCAATTTCACTGCGAGTTATCTCTCCGAGGCTTAGTAGAGATGATAATTAGCATTCGTAATAAAAAAACAGCTGATTATTATTAATAATCTTTTTATTTTCAAAATTGTTACTCCCAATTGAGATAAAAAAAAGCCCCTCGAAAGGGGCTTTTTTAGAGATCGGGAGCTTGATTACATCATGCCGCCCATGCCTCCCATTCCGCCCATACCACCCATGCCACCCATGCCACCAGCAGAACCAGCGCCTTCATCACCGCCCTTCTTTGGAAGGTCAGCAATGATCGCTTCTGTGGTCAACATTAAACCTGAAATTGAGGCTGCGTTTTGTAGTGCAGATCGAGTTACCTTGGTTGGATCCAAAATACCCATTTTGATCATATCACCAAATTCACCTGTTGCAGCATTGTAACCAAAGTTATCTTTGCCTTCTACGACTTTAGCCAACACTACTGAGGACAGGGGTCAGATCTAATATTTATACTAGCTTATTCAGAGGTGAGATACTATTAAAAGGCATAAAAGCTAGTATAAATATTAGATCTGACCCCTTCCCTGGCCCCTCCCCAACAAGTCCTTGCCTTCGCAAACGAGATGACCAATTCAAAAGTCGACTGGCATATCCATGCCTACGGCAATACTCAACACGCCTTCACCAATCCCCAAGCCCACGACGAAAAACTCGGCCTCATATACGATAAACTTGCCGATACGCGCTCCTGGCAAGCCATGAAAAACTTTTTTGTAGAAATCTTTTAGCATTGCAGATGGGGTAACATTTTTTAGATACCTATCAAATAATTGATACGAATCACTAATCGGTTTTGTAAAGTTACATAGTATACCTAGCTAGGCCAGAAGTAGTTAACTCAGATTACAAAAATAATCATCGATTGGTTGAAAATCTCATTGAAATATAGCGTGACCTGGTATACTATTATCACGATCTACAGAAATAGAATAGATATATCATCAACACATTATGATGAGTAGTATAAAATGAAGTTAGAAGTTCGCCAAGGTGACAAAATTGCTGTTCTGATCTGGTATCAAGATGGCGATATAAAAAATGTTAAAATGTTCATTGGAAATACTCACTATAGTGAGAGTGGATGGGCTGTTGTAGACGAAAACCGGAAAGTAAATATTCCATTATCTGATGACTTACTCAAAAGAATCAAAATTCCATCCGATGATATTAGAGAGATTGTTAGTGGCGCTAGTTATATGCTTTCGCTTTCGATTGCTGATTTGCATAAATCCGAAGATCCCACCACTTACCTGCAAACTGGTCTTAATTGGAACGAGTTATGAAATGTGGAGAAGGTTCAACTTGACCCCTTCATTTTTCTCAAGCGCTCTGACTTGTTCCCTCGATAATCCAGTAATTTTTACAACAAATGCAAGCTCAGCGCCTTCTGCTAGAAGTTGTTTTGCGATCTCAATTTTTCCTTCGAGCATACCTTCGCGTTTGCCTTCAAAACGCCCCTGTTCCAGGCCCCTGTTGATTAATCGTTCACCAAGAGTCATTAATTGTTCTCCTATATCGGTAGAAATACGACTGTCAATTAGCTTGAAAAATAAAGCCTCATCTTCGATCTCGCCACGTTCCAGTGCGTATTGTAACACACTAGAAACAAAATTTCTGTAGCCAAATTTATCAAGTTCACTCAAAGTGTCAATAATTTGTTGTATAAAAGGCAGAAAATCCCTTGCAAAAATATGCTTCAAAAAATATTCCATCACTCCAACACTTGCTCTCTGTTTAAGAAGCTCATCGTCTATCTGATTAAGATCAATTAGCTGAAAGCTTTTTAAAAAATCCTCAGGGATCATTTCTCGTGGTACATCAATCAGATCGACAATATCCGTCGGATAAGGGTATGGCTGATTACCATGGTAAATCACGATTCCGTGCACCAGGGGGATGGATTTCTTACAGCTGTTTTTAAAATGTCGTTCAATGATATACGTCGTGTATCGAAGCATCCGTAACGGCATCCATTTATCAGGTGTGCTTTGATGTTCAACAATCAAATAAAGACTATTGCTCACACCTTGAATCTCGACTTTATAAACTAAATCCATGATAGATTCTTGATGTATCTTATTAAAATACGAACTTGGTTGTAGCTCTAGAGTTTTTAAGTCAATTTGACTAAGGATTTTTTTAGGCAAATGCAGCGTAAAAAATTCCCGCGCAATGCGTAAATCAGACATCACTTCGCGAAAGAATTGATCATGTGGATGTGCAATTGATGTTAAGGTTTTATCCATTAATGGCCTTGCTATATTTTACTCTTGGCCATCCTACTCTAACTATTTACTCTCTACTATTACGTAGTTTCTCTAAAAAAGATGATGGGGTCAGGTCTCACATTGAAACATTAGCCTAATGAAATATTAGACTAATGTTTCAATGTGAGACCTGACCCCATCATTCACACAAAGTGAGACTTTATCCCATCAACGAAACGAACGAGAGGGCATATCCTTGCTAGCTTATGCAAGCTATATGCCCTTCTTAGATTTCTACTACTCCTTGCCAATTACATATTGATCACGACATTCCCCTAGATAATCACCATGTGCTAAGTGTGATTTAACAGCGTTGGCATCAACCTCAAGGGTTTTTCGATTCGTGCTATCATATTTATGGCAAATTTTAGTCAAGCCAGGTGCAATATAATATTTTACTGAACCGATTACTGTCTTTAACTCTGTATTTTCTGGTGGTAAAAGATTGTCATTAGCCATTAGTGCATTGAGCTCATCCACCTTATCTTGACCTATAGCGTTAGCAAGTTGGCTTTCTGAAACAACGCCTTTAAAGCCAGCAGGAAAGCTTTGATTGATTAAGGGCGTTAAGCTTTGAAGGTAATAATAAACGTCAGCATTAGCCTGACCGTAAGGATTACCTCCGATATTCATTTGCAGAATCAGGTAGAATCCATTGTGATCGAAGGGAGCTGGATGTTGGTATCTAGCTATCTCGACATTAGGATGAAAGAAATAACGATCAGGTTCGCTATAATTGCCAGCGAATAGTACAGCATCTAATGCTGCCAACTCATTAGCAATATCTGGGAAATAGAGTGGCAGCCAAGTTAGAGGAGGAAAACCATTTTGAACAGTTTCAGGGTCATTAAAGTTCATGAAATAAGTTTCGTTACCTAACTGACGATTTAAGAGAGGCAAGCCATCAACCAAATTGTCACTGAGATATCCACCAGAAGTTGATGCTCCTCTAGACAAAAATTCATGTGCATTAATAACAGAAACAACAACGTTATCATCTAGCATTGTTATCCCTTCATGATCCCAGGCCAGTGAAAATGTATGGCCTACATTGGGATCTAAAAACACATTAGTAGGCAAAAGAGAGGCATAGGGCCACTGGCCACCGGACCAGACATTGCTAAAATATAATCCTTCATTTAACAGAGTACCCAAACCAGGATGGTGGCCTCCAATCATCTCACCATTGTCTATTTCACCACCGGCAGCCCAACCACCGTGGAAAGCTGTATCAGTGAAGTAAAGCCATGAAGATGGCCAAACGCCCTGAATATTGGGCATTTTAACATACTTAACGTCGATACGCCCAGGTTTGCACATGTCAATATTAAACTTTGTCGCTGTATCGATCCGCGTCGATGTATAAGGTCGTAAAGTTAATGAATTTGGATCAAGCGGTACCCCATTCGCATCTTGATTGGGTTGTTTTGAAAGCCCAGCTCCTTTGTAGCCTTGAGGTTGAATATAATACTGTTTCTTTCCGATGAGTGTTAAAACTCCATTTTCAACCGAATAATTGTTGGGCGTATTCGCTTGCAAAGTATTATTAACATCCCCAGCTGAATCTTCAGCAATTCGCCAAATATCTTTGTTCAATTTTGTCCCGTTGAATTCTTCATCTAATACATTAACCATCTGATTAACATTCAATGGTACTCCATTTCCCGCTCCAATTGTTTGTGTATTTGAGCAGTAAGGGCTTACTTTTACTGTGAATAAATCTGCATTGCATGCCCCCGAAAATAAGATTATAGGAATAATTAATCCAGAAAATCTGGCTAATTTAACACGGTTGTAGCATCTATTGGATTTACTTTCACCAAAAATATTAAATATACTCATTGTAGTTACTCCTCACTTATGAGTCAGAACTTCGCAGGGCTAAATGCCACTTAAAACCTGACTCACCTAATACTATTTGCCTCCATTCAACCAAAGAATCATCCATTTACTCTGTGTGCCTACTAAAGCTCCCACTCCTAAATTATAGTACATCGTACTAATTCAGTTTCCTGTTACACTATAGCTTTAGATCAACAACGTAGGCTAACGAAAATAGCCTAAAAATAAACCTTTTTTTGATGTCTAGCGTTTTTGAGGATTTTCTGATTTTAATAAAAAACTAATAGGTATGGAATTATATTCATAATAAAGAAGCGCTCAAAACCCGCTACCAGAGTGCGTCTTCGTCTATATCAGTTTGTGAGATACTCTATTTAGATCTTGTCAAGTCGATCCTGACCCCAATCATTCCGCAGGAACTGGGCGTTTAAGGCCGGGTTTGCTGATAGCAACGTAAACATATTTAGCCCAGGCGACTTTAATGGTTTGAAATTCGCCTTCGCGCATGCGGCGGGCATAGACTTCGATAGAAACTTCGATTGAAGTCTTACCTATTTTGCTGATATCAGTATAAAAACTCACTAAATCGTAAACAAAAAGTGGCTTGTGAAAAATTAATTCTTTGACAGAGATTGTGGCAATTGGGCCTTTGGCTCTAACTTTTGCTTCGATAGCACCGGCAATATCAATTTGTGACATTAGCCAACCGCCAAAAATATCGCCAGCCGCATTGGCATCATTAGGCATTGTAGTGACCCGTAACGTGGGTTGTTTTTCGATATGCTCTACATCATGCATAAAAAGCTCCTTCGCAATTAATGTGTTGTTTCGGATATTTTTTTTGAGGTCTTAGTGGAATTCTTGATTAATTTTTGCCAACCAGCATCGGGTGTAAATCGCTCACCGCATTCTTTAGCAAGCGTTTCGAGTCTTTGAAGAATATTTTCAGCACCCTCTGTTTGTATGTAACGCATAGGACCGCCTCGAAATGGTGCGAAACCAGTTCCGTAAATTAAACCTGCATCAATAAAATCTTCTTCACTCACGATACCTTCACGCCAACAACGAACAGCTTCGTTAATCAAAGGTAATATAATTCGATCCGTAAGATTAGTGGGAACTTCCGCATTTTGGTACAAAGGCACTACAACAGGTTTTCCGTCACGATATTGATAAAATCCTTGTCCCGTTTTGCGACCCAATTTTTTTTCATTAATTCGAGTTCGCAATATCTCTGGAATATGCACTGAAAAATGATGTGATAGTATTTCACCAACCGATAAACAAATATCTAAGCCTACTGTATCAGCGAGTTCAACTGGGCCCATTGGCATACCAAAGTTTGTCGCCGCTTTATCGATGGAAACAGGAGCAACACCTTCATCGACTAATTGAATCGCTTCAAGTAGATAAGGCATAAGTATTCGATTCACAAGAAATCCTGGACTACTTTTCACAGGCAATGGTAAGCGTTTAATTTTTGTCACAAAACCCAAGGCTTGATTATAAGTATCGTCATTAGTATTTTCCCCGCGAACAACCTCTACTAATTGCATGAGTGAGACGGGATTAAAAAAATGAATTCCTACTAATCTTTCTGGATTTTTTAGTCCTACCGATAATTCTTCAAGGGGTAAGCTCGATGTATTGGTGGCTAAAATTGCAGTCGATTTCATAGACTGCTCCAAAGATTTATATAATGAATTTTTCACTTCAAGATTTTCAAATATAGCTTCGATGATGACATCAGCTTGCTTCACACCATGACCTTTAATATCAGGCATTAATCGATCCATCGCAGCTTGAATCAATCGAGGTTGCTTTAATTTTTTCTGATACAATGCATAGGCACGTTTGATTGCTGGTGCAATCTGCTCCTCTGTACGGTCTTGCAGTGTGACTTGATATCCGATTAATGCACACCAAGAAGCAATATCCCCACCCATGGTACCTGCACCGATTACGTGTATATGTTGAATAGGCGTTAATAATTTTTTGCCTTGTTCTTTTAAATAAGATTGCAGCAGAAACGCACGAACTAAACTGGCAGTCGATGGATGAAAAAACAGTTCAGAAATAGCTTTGGACTCGTGTTCCATCGCATCATCACTTTGGGCGCCATCACGTTGCCAATTTTCTATCACTAAATAAGGCGCTGGATAATGTTCTCGAGGAGCTTTCTTAGCCACTGATTGAGTTAATCGACTCGCAACAAAAGAACGCAATAGATTATGAGATAATAATTTCTGGAAAAAACTGGGCTGGTGCTTTGGTGGTTTAGTATTAATATAAAAAACAGCGGCACGTTTCAGTAAGTGTTCGGTTCGAGTGATATCATCAACCATTCCAAGTTTTTTTGCTTTGTACGCATCAACTGCACTACCGGGCAAAATAATATTCATTGCATTTAGAACACCTATCAAACGGGGCAATCGCACCGTTCCACCCCATCCTGGGATAATACCTAATTTTACTTCTGGCAGACCAATTCGAACACTAGGATCATCCAGAGCAATTCGATAATCACAGGCTAAAGCAAACTCGTAGCCACCACCTAAACAAAATCCATTGATTAATGCGACTGTTGTAATCGGTAGTTTTTCAATGGCATTAAATATCGATTTCGCGCGTGTAACAAAATCGAGCGCGTCTTTTTCAGAGGTAATATTTTCAAATTCTGTAATATCTGCACCAGCAACAAAACCTGAAGATTTTCCAGATTGAAAAACCACACCTTTTGCTGTGGGCGGTAATTGATCTACAATTGATTTTAATTCTTCGAGTGTTTCTTTTCCAAGAGTATTCACCTTAGAATCATGGCGATCGAATGTCACCCAAACAATTCCCTGTGGATCTTGATCTATTTTCCAATGCTCATAATTTTTCGTCTGTTCCATCAAATTCTCCCTCATTCACTAATTAAAGTGATTCAATTAACATTGCTCCGCCCTGTCCACCACCGATACAAATCGCAGCCATACCTGTTTTTGCATTATTGCGTTTTAATACATTCAATAAATGCAGCACGATTCTTGCGCCACTCGCACCAACCGGATGACCCATCGCAACGGCTCCTCCATCGACATTCAGGCGATTTTCATCAATTTTGCCAAAGGCTTTAGATAATCCTAATTCTTGCTGACAAAATTCTTCGCTTTCCCAAGCTCGTACGCACGCTATCACTTGAGCAGCAAAGGCTTCATTAATTTCCCAATAGGCAATATCATCCAGTGTTAGTTGATGACGTTTAATAATCGGCGTAGCAGCAAAAACAGGACCTAATCCCATCTGCTCCGGTTCTAAGGCACCCCATTGGCAGTCAACAATTCGTCCCATGACCGGTAAATTATAACGTTTCACAGCCTCTTCACTTGCAAGAACAACCAACGCAGCTCCATCGGTAATTTGCGAACTATTCCCAGGAGTAATTTGCCCAAATTTCTTATCAAAGAATGGTTTTAGTGTTTTTAATTTTTCAATGGTGGTGTCAGGTCTAACACCATCATCATAATTATATTGTTTTCCATTTGAACCAATCATTGGAATCATTTCTGAAAACAGTCCCGCAGCTTGTGCTTTAGCTACGCGTTCATTGGAACGCAAAGAAAATAAATCCATTTCCTCTCGTGTGATAGCAAAACGAGCCGCTAAATTTTCTGCGGTGTGTCGCATGGAAATACCAACAACAGGATCCGTCAATCCATTAAGAATGGAAATTATAGGGTTTAAAAAATTAAAGCGGAATTCGGCTATTTTTGCTAGTTTATCGATTGGTTTACGAGCATTAGCAAGTCCTGCAAACCATTGAGTTGCTTTTTGATTCCAAATCAATGGTGCCCGACTCATGGCCTCAGTACCACCGGCTAGTACTATATCATGTCTACCACTTGCAATATCCAGTGCCGCGCTATCGAGGGCTTGCATAGCTGAAGCGCAATTACGCTGAACCGTCCACGCAGGGACTGATTTCCCACAACCGAGTCTCAATGCAACAATCCTAGCGATATTCGCTTCAGTATCGCTGGGACTCACACAGCCGAGAATAACTTCACCGATCTCAGTGGGAGAAAAAGGGAGACGTGCCAACAGCTCTCGACCCGCATTTACCGCTAAATCAGAAGCACTAAATGGTCCTGGCTCACCACGCGCTTTTAAAAAGGGCGTTCGTGTGCCATCAATAATATAGACATTTCGCAAATATCCCGCTTTATTCGTCATAGTAATTCCTTTCTATTCCATTATAGATAGTCTACAGACTCTAGGTTAAAACATCTACCTGAATGGCTTCATTTTGTAGACGGTGAAATTCATTAATTTGATTAACTTCTTCGGAGGTAATAACGCCGATATCATAGGCTGTTTTTACACGTTCATCAAATGAGAGTTCAGAATTTATTTTAGATTGTTTTATGGCTTGTTTAATTTTGAGTTGAGCATTTTCACTTTCAATTGCAGCAATAAAGGTTTTTTCCATAATAGCGGTACCCTCTTTTTCATTCTGGCTGACATAACAAAACGCCGTTATTCGGTCTCGGTGATTTCCAGGTTTCATCATTGTAGTGGCGATTTTGCGTGCCAAATCATCACTGGGCATTTTATAATGTGTGCCCCAAGTGAATATTGCTTTTTTTAATACCCATCTCCATCGTCGACTTGGCATATTATCCAAAAAACCGATTATCGAGGTTTGTATGTTAAATAGACACCACTTCAACGAATAGTGTGCAAAAGGCACATCTTCCGAAGATTGGCCATTATCCCGAAAATATTTCAGGACCGCTGAAGCTAAATAAAGGTAACTTAATACATCCCCTAATCGAGCCGATAAGTTTTCCTTGCGTTTAAGTTCTCCACCAATGGATATTAACGCAACATCCACTATTAACGCCAAAGCTATACTCATCCTGGATAACTGACGATAATATTCTTTAAATTCACCATCCGCAGGTACAGAAATTCTCTTTCCACCTGTTAATCCATAGATCACTGCACGTGAAAAATTGCACATTGCATAACCGATGTGCTTGAATAATATTCGATCTAGTTTTAACAACCCTCTTTTTTGATCAGGTGAAGCAATCGCTTCGAGTTCCTTAGCTAAATACGGATGGCATCTAAAAGCCCCTTGTCCAAAAATAATTAAATTTCGTGTGAGAATATTTGCTCCTTCAACGGTAATTCCTATTGGAATTGCAGTATAAATATTCGCCAAATAATTATGTTCACCTAACATAATTCCCCGTCCTCCATGAATATCCATGGCATCATTGACAATTTTACGACTGAGTTCAGTCAGGTGGTATTTTGTAATTGCACTCGCAGTCGATGGCTTAGCACCACTATCAATAGCGCCAGTTGTAAATACACGAGCTGCTTCACATATGTAGGTTGCTGCACCTATTCTCGCTAAGCTGGTTGAAATTCCTTCAAAATCACCTATAGGATGACCAAATTGTTCACGGATACGTGCATAAGCTCCCGTCATTCGATAACATAATTTTGCTGCGGCGGTGCTTATAGCAGGTAAAGAAATGCCTCGTCCTACTGCCAGTGAATCCGTCATCATATGCCAACCTTTTCCCAGCATAGGTTCACCACCAATGACGTTTTCAAGCGGAATAAAAACATCTTTTCCTTGTATTGGGCCATTCATAAAGGCTTGATGCAATGCTATGTGACGTTTTCCATGTTCTATTCCAGGCAAATCCGTGGGAACTAAGACCAAAGTAATTCCAATGTCCGTACTTCCTGCTAATAACAAATCAGGATCGTAAACATGTACGGCTATCCCAGCTAGCGTTGCAACAGGAGCTAGGGTGATATAACGTTTATTCCAATTTAATTTTAATCCTATGCATTCTTTTCCTTCATAAATTCCTTTGCAAATGATACCAGTATCAGTGATTGAAGTTGCATCGCTACCTGCTGTAGGACTTGTCAATGCAAAGCAAGGAATATCTTCTCCTATCGCTAATCGTGGTAAATAATATTCGCGTTGTTCTTCTGTACCAAAATGCTGCAACAATTCTGCAGGACCCAGAGAATTTGGCACCATCACACTTACTGCAGCAGTATAACTACGCGTAGCAATCATCGTGATTACACAAGAATGCGTATAGGCAGAGAATCCTAATCCGCCGTAACGTTTAGGAATTGTCATGCCAAAAAATTTTTCATTTTTTAAAAAATTCCAAACATCCGCTGGCAAATCAATTTGATCATGGGTTATTTTCCAATCATCGAGCATTGAGCACAATTGAGATACTTGATTCGCGATAAATGTACGACCATCCGTTAATAATACGGGTTGACCAAATGTATGTAATTTATCCCACTCGGGACGTCCACAAAATAAATCACGTTCCCACCAGGTACTACCTGAAGCAATGGCTTCTTGTTCTGTTTTACTGATCGTTGGAATATTCTTTTTAATTTTTTTTAAAATAAATCGTGAAATTAATTGTGCCCGTAGCCAAGGAATATTAATCAATGTTATCAATGGAAAAGCTAAACAGGCTAATATGATTGAAAAGGTAGGTGAGAATATTCCTAAAAACCAATATAAGATACCTAGTGCAACAAGTATGAAACAACTGAGTCTTAATCGTATACGATAAAACAACAACACCCAAAAAGTTGCTACGAAAAATAATATTTCCATGACAAAAAACATCACGCTAATCCTTGTGATACCTTATTGACATTATAGTCGAGTTTTTGAACTATTGGCTAATTGCTGTCATCATTAGGCCCCCTAGGGGGCTCATGAAACCAGTACCTCCGAGTCTATATAAATAGTTAATATTTATGCGAAATAACATATATTCATTCTATTTTATCAATTAAATTGACTATCTATGATATTTATACTATATTTACACTGTAATGTTTGTATTCATAATCGGAGAAGGTATGTCAACATATAGCCAAGATGAACTAAAAATACTAATAAAAGCGATGGGTGATAAATTGCATCACCCTGAACAAAGGGAAATGCCAAAAAACTTGATGGTTGCACGAATGGAGAACGAACTATCGAATATTTCGGGGAAAACCCCTAAAGATCAATCGACTGCCCTTGAGAAGCTATCAAAGTTAGTCGATAATTTTTTGAATAGACTACAGCCCGAAACTAAGAATTCAATAATGGCGGATTTTAAAAAAGCCTCAATTCCAAAAGAAAATGCTAACCCAAATACACCACAAAGACCAACATGGACTCAACCGAAAAAGCCTTCGGGTCCTACGCCTACTCCCACAATAATAATGGGTAAAAAATAGTATGTAAGGCACTATTGAAATCTTTCTTTAAGGTAGCTAAAAACAGCCCTAATTGCATTCGCTTCTCCACCTTCTGGTCCGATAGAAGAAGCGCGTGGATTCCAAGCCATAATATCAAAGTGAACCCAAGAAATAGCGTCACCTACAAATTCTTTTAAAAACACCGCAGCATTTACAGCACCTGCAGTAAACATTGCATTTGATGAATTTGTTATATCGGCTACTGTGCTTTCAAAACCGGCACGATAAGGTTTGTGAATAGGCATTCGCCACAATGGATCTTGCGTAATTTTAGAGTGTCTCATTAAATCATTCGCTAATGCATCATCATCAGTAAATAAAGCTCCAATTTCATGACCTAATGCAATTCTTGCAGCGCCTGTTAATGTTGCAATATCAATAATTAAATCTGGATCTTCACTTGCGGCTTCAGTTAATGCATCGGCAAGAATTAATCGACCTTCTGCATCAGTGTTTGTAATTTCAACCGTTAAACCTTTACGAGATTTTAAGACATCACTCGGATGATAAGCACTGCCTGATATAGCATTTTCAACAGCAGGAATTAATACTCGTAATTGTATTGGTAATTGAGCTTGCATAATCATTTGAGCTAAACCCAACACATGAGCGGCACCTGCCATGTCTTTTTTCATTAAACGCATTCCGTCGGGAGATTTTAAATCTAAACCACCGGTATCAAAGCAAACACCTTTTCCAACCAAGGTGACTTTTGGATGCTTTGAATCTCCCCATCGAATATCTACTAACTGAGGTTCTGATTCGCTACCTTTTCCTACAGCATAAATCATAGGGTAATTTTCAGTAATTAAATCAACCCCTGTAATTTGATTAATGGCTGCCCCACATTCTTGTGCAACTTCATATGCTGCAGCCGCTAAATGAGAGGTGCTCATATCATGAGGCGCTAAATTAATTAAATCACGGACTCGATAAATGGCTGATACTGTTCGCTGAATTTCTTTTGAATCACATGAATCCGGTATGATCAACTTTGCTAAATAAGGATCCGCTTTTTTATATCGTGTGAATCGATAACTACCTAATCCCCAAGCAGTAACGGCACAATTTAATAATGACTCTTTCCAATCAGCAGACAGTGAATAAACACCCTGAGGTAATCTGCTCGGCAAAATGCCAATTTGTAAGGCATCTTCTCTATCTGCAATGCCCAATAGTACACATAAAAGATCATTGTCGTCTTTTGGAACAAGACAAATCTCGCCTTTTTTTGCTTGAAAACCAACTCGCTGAGCCCAATTGCGCAGCGAGGGTGTTTGTTTTTCCAACCATGCAGGATAATCAACAGCACTCAGAACATAAATCGGAGTACTGGTTGACGTTATTTCACTGAAACAAGTAAGCATTATGCAGTTACCGGATGTTTAGTAAGTGCCTCTTTTGCAGGCAAATAAGGCATATTTAAATCACGGGCTACCGCTTCATACGTTACGTGTCCTGCGTGAACGTTTAATCCATTGAGAAAATGAGTATCATTGATTAATGCGTCGACTAAACCTTTATTCGCCAATGTTTTAACATAAGGTAATGTTGCATTATTTAATGCAAATGCAGAAGTTCGCGGAACTGCACCTGGCATATTGGCAACGCAATAATGCACAACGCCATCCACAACATACGTAGGATCATCAAAGGTCGTTGCGCGAGAGGTTTCAAGACAACCGCCTTGATCGATTGACACATCAACAATCACACTGCCGTGTTGCATTTTTTTAATCATGTCACGCGTAATTAATTTAGGCGCAGCACCACCATGCACAAGCACAGCACCGATTACTAAATCGGCATCCATCAATGCTTTTTCAATTGTACTAGCCGTCGCATACAGTGTTTTAATTTTTGAACCGTATAATTGGTCAATTTCACGTAAACGTTTTAAATTTTTGTCGAGAACGGTAACACGCGCTTCGGTTCCTATAGCCATACGTAACGCGTTGGTCCCCACAACACCACAACCAATAATAACGACACTACCACGACCTACACCCGGAACACCGCCTAATAAAATTCCACGACCGTTTTGAGCTTTTTCTAAACAGTGTGCACCCGCTTGAATGGATAATCTTCCAGCCACTTCACTCATCGGTGTTAATAGTGGTAATCCACCATGACTATCAGTAATTGTTTCATAAGCGATAGCAGAGCAACGGGATTTTACTAATGCAGCAGCCTGCTGGGGATCTGGCGCCAAATGTAAATACGTAAATAATATCTGCCCTTCTTGAAGTAAATTATATTCACTGGGTTGAGGTTCTTTTACTTTAACGATCATGTCTGCTTTTGAAAAAACGTCTGCAGGCGTTGCAACAATTTTTGCGCCATGTTCTTCGTAAACTTTGTCCTCGATATCAAGTCCGAGTCCAGCTTTTGTTTCAACAAAAACCTCATGTCCATCGTTTACTAATTCGAGTACGCTTGATGGCACCATTCCTACACGATGTTCGCCTTTTTTCACTTCTTTAGGTACACCTATTCGCATGTTAGTCTCCTCAATATCCAAGTTGTGTTAATACGTTTTCAAACTCTGGCAAGATAGCAAAAAAATCAGCGACTAATCCATAATCCGCCACCTCAAATATCGGCGCATCAGGATCTTTGTTAATAGCCACAATTATTTTACTGTCTTTAATTCCTGCCAAATGTTGAATTGCTCCAGAAATTCCAATCGCAATATATAAATCAGGGGCAACCACTTTTCCTGTTTGCCCTACCTGATAATCATTCGGTACAAATCCAGCATCTACAGCCGCCCGACTAGCGCCTACCGCGGCATGTAATCGATCCGCCAGGCGCTCGATGATCTTAAATTGTTCGGCATTTTGCAATCCCCTTCCGCCAGAAATGATGATTTTTGCCGATGTCAGTTCTGGGCGCTCGGACTGGTGGGTCTCAATGGCAATAAATTCGGAAAGTGTGTTCTGGGAGGTGTAGCCGAGGGTTTGTATAGGTGCAGGAGAATCTTGAGTTGGTGCTGATTCAAATGCCGTTGGTCGAATCGTCATGACCTTCACACGATCCTGTGATTGAACTGTCGCAATGGCATTCCCTGCATAAATCGGGCGTTTAAAGGTATTATCATTCTCAATTAAAATCACATCCGTAATCGCAGCCACATCCAACAGAGCGGCTAACCGGGGTATCACATTTTTTCCAAAAGTCGATGCTGGCGCCAGTATATGGGTGTAGTCGTTGGCAATTAATTGCGTTAATGCCACTAAATCTTCTGCTAATGGGACTTTGAAACAACCAATGTCTGAGGTGATAATTTTTTTGACGCCCGCAATCCTACTCGCGCTTTCACACACTGAGCTGCAATCATAGCCAGCAATTAACAGAGTAACATCCGATGCAAGAATGGTAGCCGCTGTGATCGTAGAAAGCGTTGAAGTTGAAAGCTTTTGATTATCATGTTCTGCAATAACTAATACTGACATACTGCCCCCTACAAAACCTTCTCTGTTACATGAAGCTTATTAAATAACTCATTGATTGTATTAACTTTAACCCCTTGCTTTCTGATCGGCGGTGATTCAATTTTCAGGACGGTTAGTCGTGGCTTGATATCAATATTAAGCGAAGATGCGGAGATCACTTCCAGAGGTTTTTGCTTGGCTTTCATAATATTGGGCAAGCTTGGAAATCGAGGTTCATTGAGTCTTAAATCGGCTGTTACGATAGCTGGAAGTTTCAATGAGACTTTCTCTAGACCACCATCCACCTCTCTTTCAACTTCAATTTTGTCGTTATTTATTATGATGTTTGAAGCGAATGTTCCTTGAGCCCAGTTTAATAATCCTGCCAACATTTGTCCGGTTTGATTAGCATCATCATCGATAGCTTGCTTCCCTAAGAAAACGAGTTGTGGCGATTCTTTATTGACGACTGCGTTAAGCAATTTTGCAACAGCCAGTGGCTGTAATTCCTCGGAAGTTTCAATCAAAATGGCACGGTCAGCGCCCATGGCTAACCCAGCTCGTAGCGTTTCTTGACATTCGCTCGTACCGCAGGAAACAACGATCACTTCACTCGCTTGCCCCGCTTCTTTTAATCGAATCGCCGCTTCAAGCGCAATCTCGTCAAAAGGATTCATGGCCATTTTCACATTGCGAGTCTCTACCCCACTTCCATCGGCTTTTACACGGATTTTTGTGTGGTAATCTATCACCCTTTTTATCGCAACAAGAACTTTCATTTTCGATTCCATGAAAACACCGCAGCATAGCAGAACTCTAATTATTCTCAAAGTTCTTTGAGTTTCCAAAGCCGGCGTGAGAATCCGACACAATTCGAAGAATTTTAGTATTGTAGGAATGGGACTGGGCAAGACTACCTTTTCAAGACCGCCGTGAATACATCCATGTAGTCTTCGGTCGAAACATCCTGTTTCTCACGATCTTGAAAAGGAAGATCTTGCCCAGTCCTTGGCACTCCCTGCACACTTTAATTTATTTGGCTCAGTAAACTTTCTTTTAGGAACTCTACCAGGACACTTGAAAATAGTGTGGCAAATTTAATCCTATTATCCTGAGTCGGGCAGGCGAAGAATCCGACTATTCTAGAAGGCAAATAAAGCGCAGCGAGGGGGAGCCGAGCGAGCCATTGCCGGAGAGAAAGTCGGATTCTCACGCCTATTTTAAGAGCGGAATTCGTACAAAACTAACGTGGGCTTGAAGAATCATCGGGCGTAGCGTTATAGTGGAGTTTTAATACTGAGGGATTCGTAACGTCATGGCTCGGGAAACAATGGACTTTGATGTAGTGATCGTAGGCGGGGGACCGGCGGGTCTCAGCGCGGCTATTCGACTGGCTCAATTAAATCAATATCATCAACGCGAAATAAGCATCGCAGTCATCGAAAAAGGCTCTCAAATAGGAGCCCACCAATTATCAGGCGCTGTACTTAACCCACGAGCATTAAATCAACTCATCCCCAATTGGAAAGAACTTGACGCTCCACTCAATACGGCCGTTAAACAAGACGAATTTTTATGGCTCACAAAATCCTCTGCACGCAAATTACCTGTACCCTCAAATCTCAATAATGAAGGTAATTATATCATTAGCCTGGGCGAGTTTTGTCAATGGTTAGCAAAACAAGCTGAAAAATTAAATATCAGCATTTTTACAGGATTTTCTGCTACCGATATAATTTACGATGATGCCGGCTTTGTATGCGGAATAATCACCGGCGACATGGGATTAAATAAAAATGGCCAACGCAGCGATCGTTATCAGCAAGGTATTGAGATTCTTGCAAAACAAACATTCTTTGCCGAAGGATGTCATGGCTCATTGAGCCAAAAAATAATCGAGCAATTCGGTTTGAGATCGACCGAAAATCCCCAAACCTATGGCATAGGAGTAAAAGAACTTTGGAAAATTCCAAAAGAACATCATCAACCAGGACGCGTCATTCATTCGGTTGGCTGGCCATTGAAAAATACCACTTATGGCGGATCATTTTTATACCACTGGGGAGAGAATTATGTTTCAGTTGGTTTTGTTGTAGGTTTAGATTATCAAAATCCCTATCTGGATCCCTTCGCTGAATTACAACGCTTTAAAACACATCCAAGCATTATTCACAATTTCGATGGCGGAGAACGTATTGGGTATGGTGCTCGTGCTTTGTGTGAAGGAGGATATCAATCATTACCGACATTAACTTTTCCAGGCGGATTACTGATTGGTGATGCAGCAGGTTTTTTAAATGTTCCCCGATTAAAAGGCATTCATTATGCAATGGAATCAGCAATTATTGCTGCTGAATCCATTTTTGCAACGTTCCCTAAACAGATGGGTTACGAATGCGAAACATATACTCAACACTTAGAATTATCACCACTCTACGATGAATTATATCGCGCTCGAAATATTCGCCCAGCATTCCGCCACGGATTATTGTTCGGGTTAGCCTATGCAGCATTAGACACGTACATTTTCCGAGGAAATGCACCTTGGACATTTAAGCATGAAGCTGATCATGCTCAACTAAAACCGGCCAAACAGTATTCTATCATCGAATATCCAAAACCCGATGGTAAAATTACATTCGATAAATTAAGCTCAGTTTATTTAGCTAATATTGACCACCGAGAAGATCAACCCTCTCATTTAATTTTAAAAAATCCTGCTCTTGCGATTGATATCAATTACAACACCTATGCAAGCCCAGAAACTCGCTACTGCCCTGCTAAAGTGTACGAAATTGTGATGGAAAATAATAACCCTCGATTACAGATTAACGCCAGCAACTGTATACACTGCAAAACTTGCGATATCAAAGACCCAAGACAAAATATTTTGTGGGTCCCTCCAGAAGGTGGAAGTGGACCTAATTATTCGGAGATGTAAAATGTTTCGTAAAATGCCTGTTATATTACTCACCATAATATTCATCATCGCGCTCACCCATTCCTATCTACCACTCACCGTCCAGGAAGCCTTCTTAGCGATAAGCCTGACAATCAAATCCATTATTTTATTTTTATTACCCATTATTATTTTTGGTTTATTATTTAAAACAGCAGTGAATCTAGCGCATCATGCAACCAAAGTCATCGGCATTATTTTAATTGCCGTCATGTGCTCCAATTTTCTTTCTACTTTTCTTAGCCATTTTGTAGGAATGTGGATTTATCAATTTGATCTGGCACTCAGCCTACCCAAAGAATCCGAAGGCTTACAGCCTTCTTGGGTTTTCAGTCTACCCAAAATACTCTCTAACGATATTGCTATGTTCTCGGGTATAGTCCTGGGGATATTATCAGGATTAGTGATGCTGCACCCTGCACGAAAAGTGGCTGGATTTTTCGACATATTAACCGGAAAAATTCTTCATTTTTTTATTTACATTATCCCGTTTTTTGTCACTGGCTTTGTGATCAAATTATACCACGATGGAATCATGGGCATGATTATAAAACATTATTCTGTCATCTTTATGATCATCGCACTCGCACAATTTAGCTATATCATGCTAGGATATTTTCTGTTTAGTCGCTGCCAGATTCATGAATTTTTCAAATCGGTAAAAAATATGCTTCCTGCTGCTATCAGCGGATTTAGCACCATGTCGAGTGCCGCCAGTATGCCCCTCACCATTATAGGTGCTGAAAAAAATGCAAAAAATAAAGTACTTGCGACGTCTGTCATCCCTGCAACTGTAAATATTCATCTTGTGGGCGATTGCTTTGCCATCCCCATTTTGGCCTTCGCAGTATTAAAGAATTTTAGTATTGCAGAACCTACTATGCTCAGCTATTTAATTTTTACAGGCTATTTTGTGCTCGCTAAATTTTCGGTTGCCGCTATTCCCGGCGGTGGAATTCTCGTCATGCTACCCATTTTAGAAACGTATTTAGGCTTTAATTCATCCATGTTATCTCTTATCACAGCCTTGTATATCCTCTTCGATCCCGTTATCACTTGCGCCAATGTCTTAGGTAATGGGGCGTTTGCTAAGGGTATAGACGTCTTAATAGGGAAAACGGCCTCCCACCTAAGCCAAAACTCAGATAAATAGCTTCTAATAAGCCAGGCCCTTTAACACCCAGTTAACTACCTGGGGATCCGGCAAAACCCCGGATAGTAGGCTATAATTGCAATTAGGGCGAGAGTAGTGACTCTTAAACATTATATTAAGTTATCACTCGCAAAACATGACGTTCCAGAAACGCTGGGTCATGATGGCTTAAAGATTGTTTTACAGACCAAAGAAGGCTCAGTAAATGAATTCATTATTTAGGACAAAACCTGTCCCTGACCTCTATGAAAACTATGGGGTCAAATTAAGGCCTTGCCTAACAGCCCTAGACCTCACACTTTTGGGTGTAGGTGCGATTATAGGCGCAGGTATCTTCGTCTTAACAGGTTTTGCTGCAGCAACTCAAGCTGGACCAGCTATCGTATTTTCATACATTATTGCAGGATTAGCCTGTGCATTTTCTGCTTTATCTTATGCCGAATTAGCTTCAACAGTTGGAGGATGCGGTAGTGCGTACGGCTATGCGTACGCCTCAATGGGCGAACTAATAGCCTGGATTATCGGTTGGGATCTTATTTTAGAATATGCCGTTTCAGTCTCAGCAGTAGCCGTAGGATGGAGTGGATACACTCAAAATATGTTTGCTGGAATTGGTATTCCCATACCTGAATACTTGTTAAAAAGTCCCTTTGATGGTGGTATTGTCAATTTACCAGCCATGTTAATTGTACTCCTTATCTCATTGCTCTTAATTATTGGGGTGAAATCCACCGCTCGTTTTAATAAATTAATGGTAGCAATCAAATTAGCCGTAATCGCATTATTTATTTTTATAGCGATTAAACATGTGAATCCTGCCAACTGGTCCCCATTTATGCCTTTTGGTTGGACAGGGATTATGAGCGGCGCTGCTCTGGTATTTTTCGCTTATATTGGATTTGATGCCGTCTCAACTACCGCTGAAGAAGTAATTAATCCTCATAGGGATTTACCGATTGGAATTATTGCCTCTCTGGCAATATGCACCTTGCTCTATATCCTCGTGTCAGTATTATTAACAGGAATAGCCCCTTACCCCACTTTGAATGTGAGCTCACCCATTAGTCAAGCTTTATTGAATCTAGGCCATAAAACTGCGGCCAGTTTAGTTGCTGTAGGTGCTATAGCAGGATTAACAACCGTTATTTTAGTGATGTATTACGGACTTACCCGCGTTTTTCTAGCGATGTCTAGAGATGGCCTGTTGCCCAAACTATTTTCGCAAGTCAATCCAACTACTCGCACACCCATCCGAATCATAGCGTGGAGCGGTTTATTAATGTCCGCATTTTCAGGATTTATTCCTATACATGAATTAGCGGAAATGGTGAACATCGGTAC
>JAKORL010000157.1 GCA_029777855.1 Pseudomonadota bacterium | reverse complement strand
GTTTGTATTTGCGAGCAAGCGCGACGATGGTCTATACGGCAAGCCATACTTCTGCTACATAGATCGCGACGGAAAGGCTCACAAACCATTCGTTCTACCGCAAAGTTCCCCCGATTTCTATGATATGAACCTCAAGTCATTCAATATTCCCGAACTCAGCAAGGGTAAGATACCATTCAATGCCGTGGATGTACAAAGGCTTATGGAGAAAGACGCAGAGAAATTCAAATAGATAAATGTCAACACTACATGATATTTTGTATCCAATTGGTATTTAATATAATAGATAATGAATGGTAGTGTTCTAGGTTAGAATCAAGCCATCTCTGGTTCGTTCTACTTTTTGCAAAAAAAGACAGATATGATTTTCAATGATCAAATTCATGCTTCTGTTCCTTTCTTATCAACTAACCACTTGCCGGATTTCTTGGAACCTACGCGCATAATCAGTTTTTTCTTTTTCAGTTCATCCAGTGCTCTTTGGATAGTTCTTATTGATACTTTCATTTTCTCTGAAAGTTCTTCCCGAGTAATGACGGGATTTTCTATGAATATATTAATGATAGAACGTTCAATTTCGCTTAATTTTAAAGGTTCATTTAAAGGTTCATTTAAAGGTTCATTTAAAGGTTCATTTAAAGGTTCATTTAAAGTGCCATTTAAAGTGCCATTTAAAGTGCCATTTAAAGTGCCAATCTCTTTAAAAGTTTTTCTGAACATCGTCACCATCATGCCTCCGCACATATTCTCGAAGGTTGGCACTTGAAGTCCTGCATGAGTGAATTCCTCTTTTATCTTGTCAATGCCACGCCCCCACGATTCGATAAATCCTGATTTGTAGAAGGCATTAGCTATGAGCGGATTTTGTGGGCGTGATGAATGCTTTTGCATCAGTTGCTCTATCGTATATGGGATATTGCCCTCATTCCATAGCATGATGCGGTCGTTATAGACACTCATCTGTACAGAGGTTGTGGCATACTGCTTATGTATGATACTATTCATAAAATTGCAAATATAGTCGGTAACAATTGTTTTTGCTTTCCTATTCTTTCATATTTGAATATTATTTATTACCTTTGCAATTAGAAATATTGCAAGTTCATTTCTGTTGCTTCTACAACTTTTGGATGAGCTTTTATATGATACTGAGTCGGTTTCCATCTGAAACGACAGTCCTCAATTTGAGGCCTTGGGGATGAAAATCCCAGCTCAGAATAGAAAAAATCAAAATAAAAACGCCTCAACGTCACAGGGCTTCCTAAACTGTTGACAACCAATATGTTAATGATTAGTAACAACGGTTGCGAACGTAACAAAGCCACGCACAAACGTCACACAGATCAGTGGTCCTACCGTGCGAATCGGCTTGTACAGAGACTCAAATCGATGGATTTATACAACTTTTAGGCCTAAATTTTGTCCGATAGCGGTGGGGATGAAGAACAATCCCACTAGTATTGAATCAATTTTAGGCCTAAAATTTACTCAAATGCGGTGAAATTGCAACTCAAAAGCGGTGAGTTTACTATTCAAAAGCGGTAGTTTTCAAGATATGACCAGTGATAACAGAAGGTTAAGTTGGTATCCGTCATTTCCACGTCGCGCGAGAAAAATTGCGCACAAGGAT
>JAKORL010000156.1 GCA_029777855.1 Pseudomonadota bacterium | reverse complement strand
ACCTTTGAAGCTATCGTTAGCGAAGGCACGGTCCATGGCGCTGCAGCATTATTGCACCTAACACAAACAGCGATAACTCAGCGAATACGGCTCTTAGAACAGAAAATGAAAATAACTCTGTTTATTCGTAGCCGCCGTGGCATGCTTCTAACTCCAGAGGGAGAAGTACTTCATCGGTACTGCCAACGTGTTGTTGAAATGAGTGGCGCACCCTTGCCACAATTCAAAGCGCAGGTAATGATTCAATAATACGTGTTAAAATAGCAGGCCCAAGCAGATTCCTGCGTTCGCGCATTATCCCAAGGTGCGAATCTGTAGCTGAAGCTGTTATCCGAGAAAGCAGAAACGGCAGATAGCACACGATTTGCACTATGATGTGAACAAGGGCTCAGAAAACGATCAGCTGGTTCATGTGACAAGACTTTTGCATTGATGCTGAGCTGTGTGAGCTAGTTAATATTATCGTCGTCGCGTCTTGAGACTCTTTTTAATGCCTAGTTTTTATAAATTATTTTTCCAGGCTCGTAGTATTCCAAGTATTTCTTGTGGAGAGCTCAATGCTTTTCCAGCATAATTTTCCGCTGCTTTTTTGACTGACGGAACTTCGCAGCGTAAAAATGGGTTCGTCAATTTTTCAAGAGAAAGCTGAGCGGGAACGGTTGGAAGATTTTTTTGACGTAGTTTTGATACCTGATCGATTCGCTGTTGGATATCATGATTTTCTGGTTCTACTGTTAGCGCAAATTTTAAATTCGAAGTAGTATATTCATGCCCACAATACACTAATGTTTTTTCATTCAGTGAAACGATCCTCATTAGAGAGTTGTACATTTGATCTACTGTGCCTCCAAAAATTTTTCCACAGCCCGCTGTGAATAAAGTGTCTCCCGTAAATACAACATCATCATTATAGTAGGCTATATGTCCTAATGTATGGCCAGGAATATGCATAAGATTAAATCTCATTCCTAGTTTTTCTAGATTAATGACATCGCCATCATTGAGAAGATGAGTCATCCCTGGAACGGGTTCTTTTGCAGGACCGTAAACTGGAACTTCCAATCTTTGTAATAATTTTTCAATGCCGTTGGTGTGATCCCAGTGATAATGAGTGATTAAAATGCCTGACAAACTGAGATGATTTTCATTAAGAAAATTAAATACAGGATCAGCTTCGCCTGGATCAACGATGACACATTTTTTCTGAGCTGCATTTATTATGCAAGCAATATAGTTGTCTGATAATGCGTTGATAAGTTGAATGTTGAGCATCTGATGATTCTCCTGTGATCTGTTACAATAAATCCCTATCTGTTTTAATTCTATCATTTTGTGATTGTGATTATAAACTATATTACGAAATTACATTATTGATTTGTCTACCATTTCCATAAAAAACGGTGTCGAGTTGTCGGCTCGACACCGTAATACTACAAATTACAGCCCATTGTGATTAGTGAGGGCATGCAACCCCAACTATATTAAGTGGCAGACTTACATTTTGATCTAACACTTTTTTAAGTCCTCTAGTAGAGACGTCGGAGCGGAGTGAGTATTTTCGAGTGTGCGGCTTATTGGCCCGGCCTGTGGTGTTTTAAAAAATGGTGTCGTTGAGCCGTATAACTTGATAGCTCCAATTAAGCTATCTGAACACTGGCGTTTTATTGGAACTGCTTCAATTGGTGAATCAAACACGATACCGAAGCTTGTTTCGATATTGTTGACGGTAGATGCGTTTTCTTGAACAAGGTCTAATGCTTGGGCCCCGCTCTTGCTACCAATACCTTCAACGCGACCATCTGATCGACCTTCAACATAATCAGCGAATCTGATATGTGTACTTTT
>JAKORL010000155.1 GCA_029777855.1 Pseudomonadota bacterium | reverse complement strand
ATAAATGAAATTAAAAAGTATTTGTGTTTGAGTGGTGGTGAGTGATGAATATTGCAGCAGATAAGTTTGAACAATTTGAATGGTTGACTCATGGTATTACAGCAAAGTCGCCAAACTTTGAACCACAGGCACGCGGCACTGGGGAAAAACCTTTGAATTATGAAGATCGTTTGGGTGCGATTGCGAGCATGGATACTCAATTAGCAAAGTCGATGACAGCTCTCATTGTATTTGATGGGAAGTGTGAAAGTGATTATGAGTATGTGCGTAATCATCTTGTTAAGATCATGTTAGTTAATGCTAAGAGTGATAAAAAGCGTGAGCCTGAACATATCACTATGAATCACTTGGCTTACTTGATTGCTCGAATGGTAATTGATTTTGCTTTAAATCCTGAACTTGAGGGGAATTTTACAGCGCAAGGTCGATTGTATTATGCAGAGATAAATTCGATGCAGATGCAAACCGAGATTTACCGCAAGACATGGAAGCCATACGAAAATCTGATGTGTTTGGCGCTTGAGTCTGCGATTGATGAAGCATCTCAAGCTATTCAGAAATATAAGAAAAATACTTACAAAGAAATGCGAGTGTAGGGATTCCATTTTTACGGAAACCACGGTATAGTTTTATTATACTGGTCGTATTACACGGTAAAGTGACCAAGTTATTAAAGCTCATCGAAAGGTGGGCTTTTTTAATGCCTGAAATATGGCACCACATAGTTTTAAAAGGTGAGTATTACTTTGGATTGGCGACCCATTAACACGTTCAGTTATGAGCCATTAAGCACACACTACCGAGCTAACTAAGTAAGAAATAAGCTCAACCATACCCGCCAAGCCTCTTAATAATGCTCAAATTGGCGGGTTTTTTAAGCGCCATTAGCTCAGTTGGTCAGAGCCGTTTTGGGTCGTAGGTTCAAGTCCTACATGGCGCACGAATATTCAAGAGATCAATATGTTTAAATTATTGAAACAATTGTTCTGTACTCACGAGTATGAATACGAATCAGATATTTTCGTTCAAGTTGAATGCCGTAAGTGCGGTAAATTGAAAAAGTAACCCCCGCCACTTCGGTGACTTAGCCGAACGTATTACGGCACATAAGACCCCCATTCAATTCTGGAGATTTGAGTGGGGTTTTGTTTTTCTTATTGGTGATTGCATGGATTTAGTCGAAGCAAAGAAGAATCTTGAATCATTGCATCAAGACAAAGAAAAATTGGAAAGTCTTAATCAACTCAATTCAACGTTTCAGTTTAAGCAAGCATGTCGT
>JAKORL010000154.1 GCA_029777855.1 Pseudomonadota bacterium | reverse complement strand
TAGTGGCCGTTTTTTTAATATTAACCCATGCACAATACCAGTAAGAAACCAAGATTTTAGATTACTATCACCAAAAATTCCAACAAAAATAGTATCAATTTTTCAAAACAACTAACAACTTGAGATGCGACGACAACATCCTCCACGACATCATCGTATGATATCAAATACGTCCCTATTTTCGACAGGAATAATTTCTGCGGTGACTGATTTCACTTCGGCTTTTTTGGGGCCTTCCCAGAGCCATGCTTCAAATACGGACATTTGTTCGGGGGTTCCGAAAGCAATACATTCGACATGGCCTTGAATATCATTGCGAACCCAGCCGGTAATGCCCAGTTCTCGGGCTTTGGTGCGAGTGCTATCTCTAAAGAATACACCTTGAACTTTACCTGAAATGATAAAGTGTTTTCCTATTCTCTCCATGGTTTCTCTCCTTGAATAATTAATTCAGGATAGATGTTTATCGGTTGTGAGGTCAAGGAGCAGTTCCGATCAATATCCACGCCGCTGAACATAAGCTATTGGCTGATCAAAAAAACTCAACATTCTTGGCCGGTTGATGCTGAGGTTAAGAGGCTGTTCACCAACTCATTATGGGAGTATACTCACGCTCGGGTATGTCACGAGGTGTCCATAATACCTGAGTTCGCTTGGAATCATTATGGTACGTGATGCGAACATGACTTGAAAAAGGAGTTCAAAAAGTGGTTAGAGTTATTATCAGTGCCATTATTGGTGGCCTTTTAGTTTTTGCGTGGAGCATGGTGTCGTGGATGGTGCTACCGTATCATTTTCAATCGATTCACCAGTTTAAAGACGAAGCAGCGGTAACCAAGTTTATTAAAGATCAAGCCGATCAGTCTGGTATCTATGTATTACCTTTTCCTGCTGCGGATACTTTATCCAAACCTGCTGATGAGCAGAAAAAGATTTGGGACGAAGTTCAAAAGAAACAACAAGAAGGCCCAATGATGTTTTCTTCGGTTGCTCTGAAAGGTACAGAAGTGAGTATGCAACATAAAATGATCCATGGTCTTATATTGCAAATCGTTGGTGCATTTATTATCAGTTTAATACTTTGGGGATTTTGTTGCTCGGGTTATTTCTGCCGTTTGTTTACCATCATTTCAATAGGTTTACTTGTTGGTTTGCTTGGCAGTGTCCCGAGCTATATCTGGTGGCAATTTAGTATACCATTCACTTTAGCTTGCGCAGCGGATGCTCTTATCGGTTGGTCTATTGCGGGTCTCTTTATGGCGGCTATCGTAAAACCCTGTCGTTGTAAAAAAGAATCTCGATAATTATTATAAAAAAGGGGGGGGGTAATGCCCCCCTTTTTATTTCTGCAGTAACTAGTCACCAAAGGATGTAAACTAACCTGTTTTGCTTACATCGAAAGTATAATATAATTATAAATCTTCGTTTCAATACACGATCCTATCTAAAACGTTGAGTATTAGCCATTCTAGCCAAAGTGTTGAATGGTTATGGTTGTTAAAAAATTTCGACTTTTTTTTTGGAGTGTGATAATTTACTACATCATATTTTAAAATAAGGAAATATTATGACAATGATAAAATTCTTACCTGCATTGGCTGCAAGTTGCGTGTTGATGCTTTCCGTCCCTAGTTTTGCGATACCTGGTTTGTCTGGAATTTATCTTGGGGGGCAATTGGGATATGCACACAATGAATACAATATGAAAGCTTTTTTTGATAAAGAATATTCCAATAATGAAAGTGTAGGGCGAGTTTATGCTGGTTATCAATTTACACCTTTTATGGGTATTGAAACTGGATTCTCAATGATTTCTGAAGCTAAATTACCGAGAGATTTCGGTGAAGTTTCCACAGCCAATTGGGATTTGCTATTAAGTGTTGGTATGCCATTAGGAAGCACAGGATTTAGAATAGATATCAAAGGCGGCGGTGCTTACATGATTTCTGATTTTGATGCACATGAAGAAGCAAAAAAGCATCATCACTTTGATGATGATTCTAAAGGTGAATTTAAACCAGAAATCGGTGCAAGTCTGAGTTTTAATTTGAATGAATATATTGCAATCGATGCTACATATTTACATATTTATGATGACCCGCGAAGTAAAAAGCTCAACACACCGTGTACCGATATGGCGATGGCTGGCTTGCGATTGATATTTAACATACTTTAATATTTTATTATCGTTATTAAATGACAAGTTAAGTGGTTGCTGAATGATAATTTGAATCACAAACTTGTTTTAATATACGACAAATGAAATTGTTAATGCTCACATTTTCATTTTGAGCGGCTAATGCAATTCGCTGATGCAATTCACTGCCGACACGAACATTGAAAGATCCTTTGAAGGGTTTTTCAGGTGTTATTTTCTTTTTCTTGCATAATTCAAGATAATCGTCGACGGCATCTTCGAATGCTTTTTTGATGCCATGAGCATTTGTACCTTCATAGGAAACAAGTGCTTTAATAAACTCTAGTTTCCCATAGAAAATTAAAGCTTCGGAATCAAAATGTACTGACCCATAATAATCTTTGTATTTCATAATGTCTTTCATAGTTGCCCCCTTTCTCTTAAAACCTCTATAATTTGCTTTAGCTGGTAACCCTTTAAAGTTGGTATTGGATGCGGCTTATGCAAGCTAATAGGTGCGTGAATATCGTGCACAAATCTGACACGAGATCCACTTGTTTTACCTGCTTGTGTTTGTTCATAGCCTAACCCTTCAAGAAATCTAATCAATTCTAGCCAGCTAAAATCCTTTGGCTTTGAAAGGAATCGTTTTTTAAGCTTATCACTTTGAGTCATGGTTATAATTTTTCCTTATCAAGACCTGGCTAAAGTATAGCTCAGGTAGTTAGAAATTGCAACTAAACTTAGTTGCTAGCATTGAGTTGAGAGGTATTGTAGCTTGTTTATAGAGTAGAGTAATATCCGTAGTGGATAAACTATAAATGAGAGGTATTGTGATATGTCTGACTACAACACGGAAATTCCTTCGGTAATCACATCAATTATGGGTAGAGTTTCGCCTGAGAAACATAAAGACACCTTAAAGGCTTCCACCTTTGATACGCCGATAGGCTCTATGTTAGCAATTGCAGATGAGAAAAAACTCTATATCTTAGAATTTTTCGAGAGAAAAGGTTTGGAGCAAGAAATTGAAAGACTTCAAAAAAAATACAACTATGAAATCATTGCTGGAAAGACAGATCCTATAAAATCAATTGAATCCGAAATCAAAGCTTATTTTACTGATAAGTTAAAAAAATTTAAGACCCCAATTCATATAATAGGCACGCCATTTCAAAAGCAAGTGTGGAATGAATTATTAAAAATTCCTTATGGGATAACGCGTAGCTATCTTGAGCAAGCGAAAGCAATTAAAAAAGAAACCGCTTATAGGGCTGTTGCGAATGCCAATGGGGCTAATCAACTGGCCATCATTATTCCATGTCACCGAATAATCAATAATAATGGTAATTTAGGTGGCTACGGTGGTGGTATTGATCGGAAAAAATGGCTTCTTGAACATGAAAAAAAGAATATGGCTTAATCTTTCGAATTCTGTAGACTTTTCTTGCTGCTATCATTTTCGGCATAACTAAAGTGTTTTATAACTATAGTAAAATTATTCAGGTGGCTTCGAAGGCCTATTATGTTTGATCGGCATGTGACATGGTGTGAGTAATGACCCACAATAATTAGATATTATTACGCACGAAGTACTGTATTGACTGAAAATATCGCGGACTTTAATGTGTCTTTGTTATTAATTTTTATAAAGGGAATAATATGTCAACATCATTTTGCGAACAGATTACTGATAAAAGTCTTACAGTCACTGAGCGAGATATATTGATTTTAATATATGAAGGCAAAAACGTAGACCGTATTTCTAATGAACTGGGTTTGTCATTTCTTACGGTTGATTTTCATCTTAAAAACATTATTCAAAAATTCATGGCTATGACACTTCGTATGAAATAGTTGGTAGCCTGACTAAAGAAAATCGAAAGTGTATATTTTCAGTTAAGTGAGTTTTGCTGAGATTTTGATTGAGTATCAGAATGGCCTTTAACACGGATTGTTGGAGGACTATCTCCGTTTTCAGAGGGCTCTTTTTGACCTGCTATGAGGGCTAGTTGTTCATAAAGCGCTGCTCCTTCCTCGCTAGATTCAGCACTCATAACGGCGCTTTGCAGACCGTCACCTAAATCATCAGCTGGGCGTGATGGAATTTTGATGGGTGGTTGTGCTATTGAAGAGTTTTTTTCTGCAATGCCATTTTTGTCAGAAAATTGATCTTTTTTTCTGGAATCAGGACCGAGCGAATTATTAGTTTTTGTTTCTTGTTCAAATGAAATCAAGCTTACTATCCGACTAAGAAAATTAAAGAAATAAGTAAATGGACCGTTATTTTTCCAAGAGGCCCACGCATTGCTCAGAATATCAGCAACGCGGCTAAGGATAGGAGCAGTGATGGCGAGTGTTACACCAACGAAGCAAAACTTGACCATAAAATGAGTGGCTAATTTTATGCCGAATAAAGAAGAAGATGCACTAATAATCGTGGGCCCGAAAACAGATAATAGTATTGGGGTTAAAGCAACGTAGGCGTTTTGAAAAAAAATAATGATTGTATTACCCAGTGGCAATAAATTCATAATGCTGGTGAGTTTTGATAGGGCTATGGTTGTCAATTGGATAATATCAATAGGCAAAGTGGTTAGACTACCGATCAGAATTGGAAATAAAATAGCCCAGGATAATACTGTGATTGACAAGCTTAAGCATCCCCCAATCAAACCTAATAGTACGCTAATAAACGGGGTTAAAGATTTCCCAAATAGAGAGGTTTTTAACATGCGGCCATTACGAATTGCCATTCGCGCGCCTTTTTCTGGAGAAGTTACGGCTCTTCCAATAAAAGCTAATGTTCTAGAGATAAAATATAATGATAATGGGAGTAGAGAAACGATAAATAGAAAGATCTTATAACTAGAATACAATATAGTATCTTCCCAATCCGCTTTGCTGCTCTTCTTTATATGATGGAATTTTACAGCAGCAAATTTCTGTAAAGACCAACCAAAAGCATGAGCGCTAAAGCGCATGGCAACTAAAGGCAGGAATTCAGTAAAGAGTTTGAGGCAATTCAAACTAAACTTAGGGATTAGTGTCAAAAATTTAATCGGTAAAATGAGTAGAATTTTTACAGGTAATGAAAACCATTGCCAAATTTGTTTTTCGGTTGAGATTGTAGCGGGGTCGTCCCAGCCACCTATTAAGTTTGATAGGAAAAGTGGCCAGATGGTGTAGAATGATACTTTGCTTTTCTCATTCTCATCAGAGAATGCATGCCAATAATTAAATGGATATTCAATAGTGGTTTGTATGCGTCTTGATGGAAATCCTAAGAATGTAATAACCCTATCAAGTGCTTCTACAGTATCGATTTCTTCTTTAACGACTTGCTCAATCTGATGAATTATCTCTGATTCTGGAGTGTGTAATGAATCTAAATATTCCTCAAGCTCTAACTGCGCTGTTTTACTCGTAGAATTAACCGGGCTTATGTTTAGATTATCTGCTGATGAATCCTGCGAGTTGCTCATAGGAGCTGACTTTGTATGTTCTTGATATTCAGGATGAGATTCCCACTCATCAGAATCTAGCGTGATTTCATCTAAGGCTGGTACAAGTTTATCTGAATTGACATCATAGCCATCTGCTTCATATGTTTGGTCAAATGCAGCTCGGAAGTACCAATTGGTTCCACCCAGCTTATCAAATGCTTGAGATTTATTGATATCAACACGTTGGATTAATATTGCATTAATCAGATCTTGTGGAATGAAGCGATATAGCCACGATAGAATAGTCAAGCTAGAAGGGCCTTCATCTATGTGCAATAACTCTTTTCGTAAGGAGGGCTGGTTTGTCGATTCATTATAAGATTTCAAAATATACCTCTATATTCACATTGCCGTGCTGATAAGTTGTCTATTCATTCGGTGTAGGAAATAATGCAACTAAACCGAGTCTTTGAGCATTCTGATTGCTGTTTTTCCATAGGCAGGTTAGACGTGCATAATTATCTAAATCTATAGATACTAAACATGCCAATTTATTCTGCTTGTTTACTAAGTGCAAAACACAGCCTTCACCTGGAGAGGCATTTTTATAATAGCCATTCCATTTTCGCATGACCTTGCTCTTTATTTTTTCTATCGCTATAAATGTATGGTCTTCATTTGCTTTAATGTCCATTATACTTGAAAATGTTTTGTCAGAATTAGGAAGGCGTCCCACTACGGTGTAATGACCAGGGATAAGCGCTTTAAGAGTGCTTTCGTCGCACTGTTCTGCTTGTGCGGTCAGAAAATAGAGACTTAGTGTTAAGATGATAATTCGTTTCATGGCATACTCCACATTTTGCACGACTGTGCTAGCTTTTGTTCGTGTTGATTATGAGCATCAATTATTTCGGCAATTTTGACGGAATCTCTTTTTTCAAGTGCCTTTATAATAAGATCATAATTTCTCCAATGTTTAAGCAGGTCCGCTTTTCGCTCTAGAATTGAGGGATACTGTATTCTATACACATTAGGAATGAGATCTTCTATTAGTTCTTCGAGTAGTTTATTATTAGCAATGACTAATCCTGCTCGAATGAATTCAATGGCTTCATTAAAATACGAAAGATACTTTCCTTTTTCTGCGTTATTTTTCATTGATTTTAAAATATCTTTTAAAGAGGTAAGGTCATTATCTTTCCACCGTATAGCAATTTCTTGACCGAGTAATGTGTAGAGAGCGCTAATGACATCATATAATTCTTTGATTTCTGTAGCAGAGATTTTTTTTACAATAGCACCTTTACGAGGTAGCAAAGAAATTAATCGTTGCTTTTGAAGAATGAGCAACGCTTCTCGTACTGGCCCACGACTGATTCCTAATTCATCTGCAATTTTCTCTTCCATGATACGGCTTCCGGGCGCAAACGTACTCTGGATAATTTTTTCACTAATCCATTTGCTGACTTGAACACTTAAATTGTCATGAATCTGAAGTTTCACTTAAAAGTCTCTGCTGTCATTTGAATGCGGCGTTTTTAAAAGGTAAGTTTATCATTATTGATGTGATTGTAAACAGTCAACAAGAGGATTATTTTTCATTATAATACAATGGGTTAGCATGTTTCAAGGTATTTTTTATCGAGAGATTTTAATGGGCGGGGCGTCTGTGTTGTCGATTGTTGACAATCGACAATATGATTGTTATTCTGCATCTCGATCAACCTGGTTACCAGAGTGATCATTTTTTAAATGTTATAACTAATATACTTTTAATCTGTGCATGATTATTTACAGCTAAAAGTGTTAAACACGGAGAAGATCATGAAAAAGAAGATATGTTTATGCCTATTGTCTGCGACCCTCATCACTGCTTCAGCCTACGCGCGAGAAGAATTTTATATGGAGATGGATGGCGGATATGATAAAAGTCTAAGTAAGGGGCCGACAGATTACCCAACTATGCGTGTGGGTGTAGGGACGCATCTCTATAAATCTGAAAAATCTAAAAACTATTACGGAGTTGAAGCCCATTTAGGTACTAATGTGCTTGGTTCATCATGGAATCACCATGATACACATTATTCGGTAGATTCATTCAATTATTATACGGCAGTCATCGCAGGCCTAATTGGGTATGAAACAAACAATCATACTGATATCGCCATAAAGCTAGGGATTAAAGGTGGTGTATACGATGAAATCGAAAGATCAGAGGGTAAAATACACACGAGCTCGATGATAGTCCCACAAATAGGACTTGGGTTAGGGATACCTTTGGCAGATCAATTGAAACTTACCACGGAAGTGAATTATCGATTTGTTGGGGCATCGGCAAATATCGGGTTACGATACACCTTCTAAGCATCATGGGGTCGAGCATTTGATCCTTGACCCCATTTAAAGTGTTGCTATTTTTATGGGATATCAAGATAATACAATATAAATACAGTATTATTAGAATTTAATCTTCAAGGGAATGTGGGTGTAAGATGAAGAAAACATTAGACCGATATATTGTTGCTACACCTGAGACGGTAAAATCTCTCATCAAATTGGGCGTTTTTCCATCAGATTTAGAACCTTATATATCACCAAGAGTTATCAGATTATTCAATATTCAAACCAATCCATCATTTGAAAGTCATACAACTAAAGAGCAAACATATTTAGTTGGGACTGTCCTTGAGTTGGATGCAAATGACCCTATAACAGAGATACAAGAGCAGTCGCAATACAGTTGCGTGAGTAAGATAGAGGCTAAACACATTAGATGTATTTATGTTTTCTCAGAAAAAGCTAAGAAACTTTTAGTTACTCTATTAGGCAATGATTGTAATATCCCACTGATTACAGAGCCATCAAGGTTTTCACAACACAAAACTTGTCAAATCACCGAAGTTGCTCAATCGACTAATGGGGCAGTAAAGCGTGAAAAAGTTGATCAAAATGAAGCCGATGATGCTAAGGTTTTTGGTAGTTATGCGGGCATGTTGAAAAGACTAAAACCTGAAGTTAGTGCGGTCAAAGATGAAGAAGAGCTATCAACACTACCTGATTATAACAATCTTGATTTGCTATTCAGATTGTCGAGTACAGAGGAGCATAAATCTTTTTTAAAATTTGCTTTCGGCAAAGCGATAAAAACAATATTACTAACTAGTTATTCACTGACGAGTGAATGTTTTGAACTTTTAGATCTTTATAGTCTCATCATTCAGGCAAGAAGAAGAGGAGTTACAATCTATATTTATTTTTCTGATAAAAAAGGAATAGAAGAAGAATTGTTGGCTTTTCTGACGCTTTATGGCGTTAAGCTAAATCAAATGTTTACACACAGCAAAATTCTTGTGATTGATGAGATGATTGCTACAATAGGATCATTTAATTGGTTGTCAGGTGTGGCTAAAGCTTACCCTCGCGCTTGTGATGGAACAATTGTTTTGCAGTATAATAAAGCATGTGAAGAATTAAAGGGCGATTTATGGAATCATATTAAACGTTACCGATATTTTCAATTTGGTAATGAGGATCAAATAGAAAGATTTAACAGCGATGACTATAATTCATCTGCTATAGAATATCCTTTAAATGCTAGTTCAAATTTAATATATTTACCTACGCTTGAGCAACAGAGAAGTTATCTCATTGACTCTCTTGATGCTGCCCGAGAAAGTATCGTTATCTGTTCCCCATTCATATCAACTCAAGCTGAGTTTATGAATGATTTTGACCATGAAACCTTGTCAAGGTTGTCAGGCAAGGAAGTTCATGTGATTTTTGTGTGTGACGCTAATAGCAAGAATATCCATGATTTTATCGAATTTATTAATGGCATAGGTTCTCTTTATATTCATGTAATCCTAACAGCTAATTTCCACCTTAAAACAATTATTGTAGACGAAAAAGAAATATCAGAAGGGTCTTTTAACTGGCTGTCAGCTGTTCGAGATGAAGGAAGTGATTATCATAATCATGAGGCGGTAGTCGTTGTGACCGGAGAAAAAGCTTTGCCCCTTATTGAGCATTTTCACAGTTCTCCAGTGGGTCAAGCAATAGCCGCATATTTTGAAGAGTTATCGAGTGAAGATGAGCAACTTGAAGATGCTGTAAACGATGGTGAGGAAGAGAGTAGCTCAACTTGTTACTCATATTCATTCTAGATTTAATCCTAAAGGAATTAAAAAATGTTTCTATTAGAAGAGCTGGGTCTTGATGATGAAGATGCGTATGCTTCTTATAAAGCAACAACTGTTGAAGCAAAGAACGAACAGGAAGCAGTAATTTTAGATCTATTAAGAAGCAGGAAGCTCCAGGAAGCATTTCAATTATTATCTCTAATGACTGATAGCGATCGCATATTTGAATTTGCCCATGAGGCGTTGAAAATTGCGGAGTCTTTGCGTGACACAGAAACAATAAAACAACTGGTTGATCTACAATTCAATAACCAGAAAAAGAGAGATTTTTTCATTTTATCAGTACATGCATTGCTCAGATTCAGTGTTGATTCAGCAATATCTTTCGTTTTATTTACAAAGCTATCAGATGATGATTTGGATTGCGGTTGGAAAATTCTCGAAAGGTATTACCGAAAGAAAAATGATTTAAAGAAACTTGAAGTTATATATGACCATTTAACCGACAACCGTAATAAAACAAACTTGGTAGAGTATTTCCTGAGATCAGATGATATAGTTAAAAATTGGGAGTCTTGGATAGTCTGGTTTGGAAAATACTCTAATTTGAGGCATGCAAGCTCGGTTATTTATTTCAGAGGAAAAGCTATAGAGCTGCTTTCAGCTCAATCTGATATTAAGGTTGTTACAGATGTAATCAATCGAGCATTCCAAGAGAATACTAAACGAGATTTACAAGAGCATTTGTATTTCCACTGGATTAAGAGCCAAGAATTTATACGTTGTGAACAATTAGAAAAGCATTTGCCTCAAGAACTTTCTTGGTTGGTTCAAGTGAGAGAGCTTTTGAGGACAGGAAAAAATTGCGAGGTGATGTCAAAGTTGTCGTACACCGAACAAGTTTGGATTGTTCCTCTTGCAGTGACTCAAATGATTAGAAACACGGATGCTAAAGTAGATCTAATTCCTGTGTTATTGGATACAGTGGCTTTGGTGCCATCGTGTAAAGAAATAATAATAAATACAGCTTCAGAAAGCTGTATTGAGTTGGCACGTTTTGATGATGTTATCTGCATCTTATCACACATGGATTCCCATAGCGTAGAGAGAACAGTTGTAAAAATGATTGCAACTGGAAAATTGAATGAAATGCAAAAGACTAACATTTTAATGAAAATTCATTTTGATATTAATTCTAATGGGCTAATGTGGAGTAAGATCAAAGAAGATTTTTCACCCGTGTTGATTGAAAATGAACAACGTCGTAGAGAAGAAGAGTCATATCAAAAGTTTAGAAAAGACTTTCTTTTACAGAAAAATGTTGGGAAAAAAAATAAAAGTAAATTTAGCGAGATTTGTTCAAAACTAACGATGTTGATTCGGCATAGGTTATATCCTCAAGCCTTAGAGCTTTGTGCTGTTTTAGCACCTTCGGATACACGCGATGGCTATGTTGATAAATTGATAGAAGGGGTAGTCTCAGTAGCGCCACTAAACTTCGATCAATGTATAAAAGCCGCTAGGCTGTATCGTGAAAAGGCCATTGCGACTTCATGGAGTAGTTTCTTTGAGGCTGTTCGGCGAGGTAATGATCGTGCCATAATAATGGCCTCGATAAAATGTCCGTTCAAAATGTTCGCCATTTCTTTTGTTAGTAACGCAGCGGTTCAGATATTGAATCAAGAAGATGTTAGTGGGCCTATTGAGTTTCTTCGAAGTTCAGGATTTTTAGCTTCAGAATGGCATACAAATCAGATAAAAGAAAAAATTGTGGAGGGATTATTTAAGTTATTCGAGGATGATACACCAAAGCTCATCAATAGAATAAAAAGCTGGAGAAAAAGTGGTATTGTTGGATTTGATTATTTTGTCATGTCGGTCTTTTTACAGAAAAGCGAATTAGAAAACGCAGTGAAACTATTGAATTCTTTTATTACAAATGCCGACGAAGAAAAATATGAAAAAGAGCCCTGTTTTATTGAACTTAAAAGTTACTTATGTTCCGCTGAGCCGCGAAGAGAGTTGTTCGCTTCTATCAATGTCCTAGTAAACAAATCAGCGCGGCAAGTTCTTTTGAGAGAAATATGCCGTGTAGCTTGTCTTTTGGATTCTGATAAAGCACTAGAGATTATACGGGGATGTCCTGATAAAGAGTTAAAAAACGAATTTTGTGAGTCCATATTAGAGTCGTGTGTCGTTTCCTTTCAAAATGAGGTGGCTGACAAAGCTTTACCGTGTTTGCCTTCTCAGAGTCTACAATATTGGCGACCTATTATACTTGGGATTCGTCAAAATCAGTTTAGAGCCGTATTAAACCATTGGTGCACAACGCGTCGATTTGTTACTGGCTTAATTGATGTTGTTGTCAAAAATTGCCTCAAAGATGTAGGTGCTAAAGATACCTTAATAGAGTTTTCTGGTTTTTGTCGATTGCATCAGGATTTGGCGCGGAATAGACCGATGGTTGAAGATGCCGATTTAGATGACTCTATGAACCGGTATAAAGCAAAAGATGATTGTAATAAAGTATTAAATTTAATATCCCATCATTGGTGTTCAGTTTGTCTTGATTCGCATAAATCTACAATATCTGAAATTAATGAAGGATTAAGAATTATCTTACCTTGGTATTTTAATTACGGTCTATATTTTGATTTATTGGAAAAAGCCAAGAAAAAGGTATTCGAATTAGCAACATGTTTTAATGATCTTGAGGGTTTTTTGCTTCTATTGATCGAGCATAAAAAACTGGAGGTCAAAGATCTCAACACCATTGAGCGACAATGGCTAAATGCTCAATCTTTCGTGGAAATCCAATCTCTTATGGTTTTTGTGCGAAATACTATGCTAAAGACTTCTGATATGGCTTTTGGTTCATATGAAATAAGAAATTGGTTGGATTACGCTCGAGAACGATTACTAAAAGAATATATCGACAAAAAAATGTTTCAAGATGTATTGCGTGTACTACCTGAAAATATGTCTTATTCAGAGCGGCGTTTATTGATGGATTGTACAGAGCGGCACCTTCAGGCCCTTGATCTTGCCAGAGTGCAGTGCTTTATCGATAAATTGATGATTAACCTTACAGAAGAAGATGCTTTACGATTAGTGAGTTATTTTCTGAATGCAAATTATCTTCTGGAGGGCAAAGAATTGTTTCACCGGCATGTTAAAACGCCCACACAAGTTCATGCTTTAGGCGAAAGAATAATAGAATGTTACTGGAAAAAATTGGCGCTTTTAATAAATCCAGAGGGTGAAATTACGGTTAAGTTTATACGCGATTCTTACACTAAAATTGCTCAGATTAAGGTGGCCCTTAAAAAGGGTGATAACAATGAAGCAATACGATTGCAAACTGAAATTGTTCAAGATATGCGACGACTACCTGAAATTGGATTAAAAGAATATTGCAAGAGACATTTTCCCAATGCGAATTTTAACTTTTTGTATTTTCCGATGGTGCCTACTACAGAGGCTAGAGATCCTGCTCTTCGTTTACAGGAACTCTTAAGAGGCAGTAAATTAACAGAATTACAAAGAGAAAAGCCTGATATGTTTGACTTTCTACTCAGTATTCAGCCCGCTGTAAATAGAAAACAAATTTGGCTAGAAACGCTTTTTCCGATGAGTAATATCATTAAGCATGATAGTAATATTAAAGTTGACAAGGTATCAGTCGATTTCTTAACTGATCTTGTCAATGGGGTAACACTCATTTTGCTCAAGTTTTCAAATCCTTTATCATTGGTCTCTGATCTTGAAAAATATTGCCCATCTAGATTTGTTGATATGGAGCAATTGGCAAACGATTTAAGTCATCAAACCGGTATGGGGCATAAATAGGTGGCGACTCCTTTCGTAACTCGGGGATCAGACGAAAGGCTTTCCGGATTGGCAATGTATTTTTCTTTTTCAGCACGAGATGATTTTTTGATCATGCGTTCTATCTTCATTGAAAATGCTTTGTCACCATTGATCTTCCAGCATTGTGCAATTCTCAATGGCTTGAAACTACGTGTATATTTACATCTGCCTGTGCCATCAAGATGTGATTGATAACGTTTGTTAATATCGTTTGTGTAACCCGTGTAATAGGTATCATTTTCGCAATGTAAGATGTATACCCAGTAGCATTGATCAGCCATTTATTTTTTCTCCTCACTTAAAATCATGACTGTCTTCTCGTCTCTTATTCATGCTTAGCTTCTTTTCTACGATTTTGGATTAGTTGTTCAGATATTTTCTCGTTACTTTTAGTATATTTTTTCATGATGGTTTGGGACTACTTTACTGCGTGTTTGAGTGTAAAAAATTTGGCTTGACCGTCTTCAACTAGAATAATAATTTCGTCATTTACTGCTAAGTTCATTGCTTGTAGGCAGGCAGCTGGGGTTAACAGCTGACGATATTTCCCTAGTTTTGTCTTGAATTCTAACATCGATTCACCTCTAAAAACACTACATAGTTTAAATGGTACACATATTCAAAAATGTGTCAATTGATCAATTTCATGTCTGTAAGTAGCAAAGTAATTGCCCGGAATGGATGGAATTGTATAATTTTCATTATGTCTAACTTCTATCCATCTTCGCTCTTCGCATGTTGTGTTTGTAATATGAATATTTACAAGATGTAATAGATGACTGTTGGTGATATCATCTGTGAACCAACGCTTAAAGGCAAAGTTGACAATTCATCGTTGACTTGCTATCGTTCTTGGATTGTGCATTAAGAGGATATATATGAAGAAAAATGTACGAACAAAATCTGAACTCGACAATAATTGGCGTAAAAATCAACGCGAAGATCTATTAAACAGCAGTAACGTACATTCATCGAGAATGTGTTGATATTCCAAGATGAACAGACCAGTGCTACTAGATGTTATCGAGTACACTGGATATTCACGAGTTGGCTTTTGCTATTCTTTAGATAAATAGCTGAATTGCCACAGGATTTCGGCATTATATTACTTCAGAAAGGAATAATTGAATGGTTATAGAGAGAATTCTAGAGCTTCTCAAAGAATTAAGTCTTCAGCATGATAAAAAGAGCATTAATTCATTGCTGAGCAAGATTTCATTACTGGCTAGCCGCATACGTTGGTCAACGATGCTTAAATTACAGAGATATATTTGTGAAAAAGATTGGTTCAATGTCCAAGTATTATATAAAGTCTTGGTTGAAGAAAAATATGTAAGCTTGTATAACCAGCATTATTTGGCATTACAAAAAGAATTCATGCAGCTTTATGATCGCCTAAGTAATATTGCTTATAACTCTGTTGAACTAAAAATATGCCAATTTGAAGCTCTTAATGAAGTCACATTCCATTTCCAATTTGATCTTATCAAAAGTACATTGTCAAAGCATATCGATTTATTGCAAAATAGGCCCACAAATACAGATATGGAATGGCTCTATTTATTGCGTATCATCAGCATTTTAGGGCGGTCTTGCCGAAACATGCCAAGACTTTGTTGCGGTGGTGATCTGCATGCTTGTGCTGAAATTTTTGACTTAATGAATAATCACCCTGGATTATTTGCCTATTTGAGTGGTAGAGATGGGAATGATCTACTGACAAACATTAAAGGCGAATTACTAGTCCTATGCCAAACCCTAGTTAGCAGCGTAACCTTGGTTGATCTGCAGGTTGCTGTTACAAAACTATTCGAATGTAAAAACATCAATGCATTGTTAAGGGTGTTGGAGCAGATGCCTAAGCAAGATATTGGCATTGAACCTCTCAACGCTTATATAAAACATCTATTCTACCATATAGATCTCATGGTAGGTTTGGTGAAATCTAGATTATGCAAAACCGAAGAATATAGCAATATGTTTCTTAGCTTGCTTGAGTATATGAAGGATGATCCGATCTTTTATTTAACAGTTGAGCATCTTGTCATCTCTATAAACATTTCATTTCTGAAATTAGCAGAAAAATTTAATTCAGCATCTAGCCAGATAGTTTTATCCAAAGAACAGTCCTATTTGCTTGATCAATTGGTTTTCAGCGTGAATACAGATCATACTGCAACCGATAGGAATTTAATTTGTTGGTGTTTTGTGAATTATATCGCAAAATTGCAGGGTAACTTTCGTTTCCCAGAGAAAAAACTACGTGCGATTACTACGCTGGAAACCCCGGATGAACAGCTGATAAATGAGAGGCTACTTGCTAACTACACATACATTATTTTTATCGCAAAAGAGTATGGTATTGATGAAAGGCAAGTAGAAATAATAAATCCTTTAAGCAGAGGCTGTTGGATTGATGGTGAAGTGCATCTGCTCATAGCCAAATGCGATAGTTTCACTGAAGCAGATTTGTTTCGTATTTATAGCTTTACATATGACCTTATTGATTTGCTCGAGTTGAATGTCGTTGTGTACATAGAACAGAAGAATCCTAAGCCAATTTTCTCTATTGATATATTGAACTTAAAGAAGCGCATAACAGAGAGCGAATGGAAGGCTGTAATGTTAAGGAAAGTGTTGTTAAATGATTATGTGAAATGCGTATACTTTCAAAGTGTCTATTATGATGTTCCAATTGAAAATGAATATACAGCGTTCATAACGACTGATTCATCTGCGTATATAACAAGCAATCGGGAAGCAATAATCCTGTTAGATTTTATAAGAAATAATCCTTTATTTTCGGAACTTCGGTATTTTCGTACAAATAAAGAGCTAGTCACTGCCATTACTAAGAATAAGTTTGGCTATATTAAAGTGGTATTGCAACAATTAAATAAGGGGATAAAAAATGAAATTTTAGATTTTTTAACATCACTAAATGGCCCATGTGCAAAAATTGCGAGTAAATACTGCGAACGAAAATGTCTGCAGGAAGCGGATATTGAGGAGATAATTAGTCTTTACAGAAGAAATTGGGGTATAACAAACCCCAGCACTATAATAGGTATAATACAATTTCGTAGGACCCCCTTTTTCGATAAACAAGAATTACTTACCAGAATGCTTCCTAATATGTTGTGTCAATTGATGAGGAAAATTGGGGAAGCTTTCATTGAAACTAAAATGCCAAGCCTAGCTGCTCTTTATTACCAAGTAGATTTGGTATTTAACAGCCATCTATCCATTGCTGAGCAGTGGAATAGACTAAATATGATTCCAACAAAACTACGGAAAAGTACATCCTTAAAAATGGACTTTAAAGATCTGCTGGAACAGTATATGGAATATCAAAAACAACTATTTTCTATAAATATGATCAAAACACTTATTTTACACCATGAAAGGCAAGCTGGCTTTGATCATGATCAATCTCTTCTCTCTAAGCATAGTCTCATCATTCGTTGCATTCTTAGTGATAAAGCTAAGCTTAGTAGAATAACTGTACCCGACTTGCGCCGATTGCATCAACAATTATCAGACAATATCATGCAAACGGGCTATATGCGCAGAATGATAGTTGAACTAACGCCTCGTGCATCGATGGTTCCACTTACTATGGGTTTGAAAGACGCAAAATTTTCCATTTATAGCGAGTGGTTGCTAAAAAACGTCGAGATATTTATAAAATATTTCATTCTCCTGGGAGATGAAGCTCAGTGTGATTTACGTCTGGCTATGAAGCGATCAGAGTTAAATTATTTTGTAGATAAAGTAATTTCGTCTAGAGATAAAAGCGTATTCTCCAGTCCAGTGTTTTCATATATGGAAAGTTACTCTGTATCTCAGAAGCATATCAATAAATTAGAAGGAAAAGTGATATCGGTTCGTGGGAATCCTGTATCAATACAACTTATGCGGTCGCCAAATCCCTTAACTATGAAAAGAAACCCGAAATATCAGCAAGAGAAAGACTTGTTTATTGAGGCTCTTGAAAACAATTTAGAATTCGGTCATGATGGCACTTTGTCGACAGGATTAGTTGGATTGCATTGCGAATGGATCAATATGTTGAGTCGACTGGAACGTGAGCTCTCACACGCATTGCAGCAATATGATCATAAATTAGTTTCAGCAAGACAATTTTGTAGTGAAAAAAAAGGTACCGTTGAAGTGATAGCGAGATTCGATTTATATAAAAATTCATTACCCAAAAATCTTTTAGAAACCTACCATCGAGCAAAGAAAATCTTTGATCAAGAGCCTAAACTAGATGCTGGATCATCTGTGCAATTAAAGCAATCTGCTAAATCTACTGATATGCTCGATATTGAGCTTACTGATACAACGATGCTTGCCCCTCTAACCGTATTGGAAGCCAATAAAATAGTATTTATACCGGCAGACGGTGACTGTTTGTTTGCATCAATATTGTTATCTTTATTGTTATATTCAATCGGAGATAATGAAGTGTTCCGGTCTTGCTACAAGCAGTATCTAGGTATTGAATTGACTGAACAGGATCTAACCCCTTTAAAACAAGACTTAGTTACTCAATATCAGAATATCACATATCTTCAAAGTCATCGTTTCAAATATTTGGTTGCCCTGTTTAAAAAAATTGTAGGGGTTAGCTGCGTGTGGGGTGGTGAGAAAGAAATGCAAATGATAGCCGATATGTTTAATATCTCCATAGTTTTAAAGAGCGAGCTACACTCTTCTGAAATAGCTGAGCTTGACGTTTTTTCTCCACAATATGGTCAAAAACCTGACGCCACCATTACTATATTGAAATGTATTGCTTCTCCCAGAGAGGCCATTTCTCAAGATGATGACGCATACATGCGTATGGGAAAGATTGCTTCTATCGCTACAGAGCAACATGGTCAGCACTTTCGCGCCATTATTGATACGAGAGCCATTCCTGTATCAACAACACCTGGGATTGTTCCAGTGAAAAAGGGTCCACGTTATCCGAAAGCATCTATTGCAGAGTTTCCTAGACAAGAGACTCTACACGATGAGTTAGCTCTTAAACTGAATAAAAGTCTGCCCGATCTCGAGTCGCCCCAATTTTCGGAATGGTTTAACAGGCTGAGAGCTATCGTTAATGCCCACAAAAATGGCTTACTTAAGAAGGAGCAGTTGGCTTACTATCAGTTATTCCTAATGGATCTTGGGCAGTTTGTTGCCAATTTCACTCAAGATGAATTAATCAGATTAGGTTACCCGAGATCACCGCTGACTTTTATTGATATGGATAAAAATGATTATCTACGCTTTATGGATAATTGGTCGATGGATATTCTGAGCGCTGCATATTGGGGGCAGATCTCTCATGAAGTGGTAAAATTACATAAAATGGATACAATTTGGGTGGCTTCAAATGTTGTATTAGATGAAATCAAAACTTTCAAAAAACAACTGGAGGTGACTCTCGCAATAGAGTTTATAAAAAATACTTCAAATTACCTTGATATAGTTCAAGGTATGTCAGAGAAGATACTAATTGTTGTCGCAGAAAAAAGTAACTTCAAATTGATTAGGTCTCGTCTATTTGAGGTATTAGCTGTGAATAATAAGGTGAATGAAGATGATATAGTAAAATTCAAAAAATACTTAGAGGATAATGATGGGCTCCCATCGGATGACGAAGATGATGTTCAGGATGACGGCCTTGCTAGAGCTATAAAGTCATTTGAAATCGCAGTTCAACAAATATTAGTTGTTATCAGTGATAAATATCAAGACGTCGATGCGCTGATTCTTTATGGTGAAGATTTTTCAAGAGAAATGGTTAAAGATGTAATCAATAGAATAGGCTATAGGGCGGATCCTAAAAAAATCAATCGTGCGCTATTAACTTTGTACCCTAATATGTTTATCGATAAAGCTGACACTGCAAATTGTTTTGATAGGTATCGAGAAACCAATTTTTTTCTATTTAATAAGGGGTTTTTGCCTACATTCAATGATGTAATTGCGAGAACGTGTCAATTTATCGAAGAAGAACTCATGCAGTTCTACCTTGAAGATATTAGTCGATCGATAGATGTTTTCGAGAAAGACAAGAAAAAAATCCAGGGGATCTTTGGAATTTACGCAAATCTGATCAGCTCATTTCTGTGCGAAATTAATGTGCGTTTGTCAAATCCAGCATTTCATACCGTTATCGCAAATGAATTATGTTCTAATTTACAATCCTTTATTCACTCAGCATCAAATAACAAACTCAGTGTCGCAGTGAGATCAGTACAGTGTATAGCTGAGATACTACTTCTTCATTATTCATTACCGGGTCTTAAGTCCACTTTCAAACTTGAAGAAATCCCAGCTCCATTAGTACGATATCGCCAAAATATAGCCATGACTACCTATGCAATGCAGGCTTTTAATAGAGCATTGCAAGTAGTAGTTGGTACGATGGATCAAGATCGGTCAATATCTATTTCTGTGACTAATCATAACTATTACGAATGGCTGGATAATCTTGACGACCTTCAGGGTACTCGTATAGCTACCAATCGTGTGAATCACTTGGACGATATCATAAGCGACCCCGATATCATTTTTATGGAATTGCATCCAAATGATGTTACTTCCACAAAACAATTTCAGCTAGATACCGAAGCCTTACGAAGTTATTTATCTAAAAAATCACAGAAAGTTATAACAGTCGTTATCGATGTCACGCTCAACTCATTAGAAGATGAGGAGCTACATGAACTTTGTAGATCAGTAGAGACCTTTTTAGAGAGTGGACAGCTCAACTTAATATTCGTACAGAGTCTGACTAAATTCTCGCAATTGGGTTTAGATAAACGTAGCGGAGGGTTGTTCTGTATCTATAACAATAACAGCGTTTTATGGCAAAAAGTAAATCAAAAGGCCAAAGAACTCGCTGCCAATGAGCCCATCGATTTTGCTACTAGTCAGTACTTCTGCCGTTTTTTAAGAGAGCACAACTTAATAAAAGAGTATATTCAAACAATCAATAGATCTGTTCGCAGTATTTATCTGCAAACTCTCAAAAGGTTGAACGAATTAGAGGTTCCGGATTCGGGTTGTTTTCAGATTACTTTCAGTTCCGATGAAAAAGCCTGCTATATCGCCTTAAACATGTTCACCTTGTTCGCGAAATTGGATTGCGGCTTTTCTACTGAAAGTAATAGTCATAAGATAGATGAGATTGCGGAAGATATTCTTGACGACCTTATACTTCCATTGTTGATAAAGTATCGTCTTCCGGTTACGAAACGTATGAGTATTGGTTTCCCATTGACTACAGTGGATGTGGCTTTGGGCTCTATTCGGCTAAAATTCGGCTTAGAATCTCAAGTTGAAATTGAGCAGTATATTGATGTGATTGTTTACGCTTCATTCGTAATAAATTGCTTTTTCAAACAAGATAAATTTCCTATTAATATCTCAGACAAAAAACAACGCGATAAATTCCTGAAAGAGAAATATCTTCAATATATTGCTATGACACCTGAGTTCGCGCAGGAGCCCTACGAATGTACCTATAAAAATGATCATGGTCTAGAACGTATTTTGCACTTCGAAAAAGGTAAAATAACTTTTAGGAAGCAGTTACGGGCACAAGGCGGATTTAAGACGTTTAATGAGAATAATATTGAACTTATATTAAGAGCTAAAGGTGATCGAATTGTTCTAAGCAAGTACAATAATGCAGCTGTGCGCAGAATGATTGCTGCTTGCTTTACCAATCTTGATAATTTTAGTTGCGATAAAATGATTGAAATTGAATGGGATAACACTGTTGTTGTAAATTTCGAATATCTAAAAGTAAACAATATGGGGATTACGTATGGACGGTTTATAACCGGAAATACAACGTTCTTCTATCACCTTGAGCATTTCCAAGTACGTTTATTTTCAAGTAATGAGGATAATGCAGAGTTTGTTGAGGACAAAAGGCCTTTGTTTATTAAACAAGGACACGTAAGAATGCCACTAGAGTTGATGCCTCTTGATGAACGAGAATTTATGCTACGTGAAGCCGCCTATATACCAAATAAAAACTCAGAAGTACCGCGACAAATATGGAAGCAAACTTATATGACTTATTTGCCTTCTCCTAGCATTGCTAATTGCATTACTATCAATGGGTATGGATTTTTACTCGAATTGGACACTATTATTCTATCATTAGATGGAGTTACGGTCTTTAAGAGGCATATTGATAAAGATTCAACCTGTGTTACTTTTGATTTTTGGGGTGAAAAAGATCCAAATCATGTGCGATTTTTAAATATCATAGCGGCTATAGCTATTAAAGAACTAAAAGGCTGCCAATGCATAGCTTACGATGAGAAATATAAGCACATTATATACGACATTAAGTTCCATGAAATCGATACTGTAGTTTCGGACGCTATTAGTAAAATACAATCGTCGAAGAATGAGCTGTATGCATTATTAGCTGAAAACACCGTTGAATCGTCAAACGATGTTTACCATTTGAGTGATTTCAGGTGTTCTTCGTACTTAAAATGGCCCAGTGGTAAGTCTGCTCAGATGTATGTCCGGAACAAAGAACTTATCGAACAAGGCTTAACTTGTATCGAATTGCTAAAACCAAAAACACCAACACTGCCGCGACCAAAAATGTTTGTGGAAACGACCGCCAATGAATTAGGTTTTGTGAGGGGTGGTCTGGAGAGTACGAGAGTGGGCTCATCAGCCGTAAACGTTGGCCGAGAACGAGATGAAATGAGTAAGGATGAGAGTTTTTCAGCGACTGTAGGATTATTTGCGCCTTCAGCTAGAAGAACAGACTATGCAGGTATTCTACAATCTCAGGAAGATAAACGATTCAATGGCATTCCAGTGTCGTATCCAGTTTCCTCTAAAAATGAGGACACCTCTGTACATACTATTGGTAACCATTGGGGTATCGATATATTTGTAGGCAAAAATGGAGGGCAAGATCAGCGAAAATTTTCAACATGGTATTCTAGTGAATTATTACCCATCTTAATGCAAGCCAATCTTCCTAGGTCACCAATAATAAAACCGATTTTCTATTTTGCACCCCAGGCTGGATATGGTGGGATCAGAATCAGCTATGAAAAACATGTTAAATATTTTATTGAATATCTCAATCTAGTAAAGAACTCCGGCATCATGCTCAGTGTAGAACCTGGCGTTGGGGAAAATCACTTTGTTGTTACCATCGTCACTCCAGAAGGTGAGTTGTTTTATATAAATCCAACTACTTCTAGGCACGCGGATGCTCGGACCTGCTTTGCTCAGCTAATCAGTGATAATATAATCAAATCTGTTGCGGTTTATGAATCTCAACAGCCTATACAACATGACTCTGGGAAGTCTATTGTATCCTGTGGGCCAATATGTGTTGAGCTGGTAAGATTTTTGGCCACCGTCGAAAATTTAATTGGGGTTTTACGCACGGTAAGCCTTCAAAATGGTGGCGCCTCATTCGATTTATTAGATATTTTGAATAATAGCCACTTGAAAGAGTTAGCATTAGCCGATGAAGAAGCCTATGTAGCCATAATCACTCAAATTCGAGAGTCACATTATGAATTACTGAGAAAATTAAGTTTGGATGACGTTCAGATTTTTGCTGAACAGGAAGATATTAAATTAGGGTTATTGGATCCTTTAATACATTCAACTAACCCCTCGTATTTAACCAAAGATGCAGACGATGACATGGATGACAATAACGAGGGGTCGGAAGCAGAACTGGATAATGATCATAAGGATCAGAAATTAGATGAGCTGAGCTCTAGCGAGAGAAGTGATAACACATCAGCAAACGCTGCTCAATTTGGCTAATAAAAGTTATGACATAGTTCATATTGAGCTACCCATCAACTTAGGATTTAGGGTTTTACTGGCAAGATAAATGAGCATCACGGTTTGGCTCATCAATGAAATAATTTGAAATTTGTAGGATTTTATTTTTGACGATTTGTCGTTATCTGGATTTGGTCATCATTAGTATCCAAACCGCTTGATTCCAGGCTCCAATCACACTTCGTAAATCCACTAGGAATCAGGGCTCGCAAAATTGGTTAAGGTCATTCTTGCGAAGGCAGTAAAGTGTGTGAAAGGTGGGTAATGAAACTAGGGTTGAAAGTTCATTCCAAGACCTTTCTTGTTAATTAATCGTAGAAATTTGGTTTTGATGTTGGGTTTGGTTCAGGATTTACATGATCTTTTTTATTATTAATAATGGAATCAGTGTAACGAGAAAAACTATGCACAAGCAGTTGATGAAGAATTCCATATCGAGTATAGAAGAAATAATGAAGCGAGTAATTAATAAGTAGTATCTAAATACATGCATTTTAACTAAATAACCGTCATAAAACTTTTCTTTATCATTAGTGCCTTGTCCTGTTTTTATTATTGCATAACCGTCAATATAGTAGATATCTTTCTTGTATTTAAAAACGTCGCCAAAATTATTAATCAGGTTTTGTGACCTTTCTGCATTCATTAATATCAAGTAAGTTTTAAATTTTTCTCTAATGCTCAATATGAAGAGATGAAATAATCCGGTAGTCAAATGCTTATAAATCCAGTGAATCAAAAAAATATTTGAAATAATCAATACTATAATTACCGTTTTATTGATCGGGATAGATATATCGTCATATGAGAGATGACTTGAATTTTTTGTGATAAACGTGATATCTCAATCATTATCAATGTGAAACTAAAATAAATTGGATTCATCATGTAACCTATTTTTGTGACAAAGTAGAGAGGTTAGCAAATACCACGGCAAAGGGCATTAACCGTGTGGTTGATTTTACAGATTTCAGGCTGTTTAGTAAATATAATGCCATTGTTTAAATTTTGAAAAATAACTGTGTTACTAATCTGACATGGGTTTTGGCGTGATGGAGTTGGATGAAATAAGGATGGTGGTATAGTATGAATTATTTGCTACCGAATGACTAAGATTCGCAGGAATGTCTTTGGTTATTTCAGCGAAGGCAGCTTAGAGGAGTGGGAGAAGAGAAACGAAGAGGTGATTTAGGGACACGGCCTCTTTCATCAAAACACGACGTCTGTTGAAAAAGCTCTCAAATTATTTCGTCTTTAAGAGTGAATGCTCATTAACAAAATTAACCCAGAATGTTTTAACTCCTTCAAAGCCATCTAGTAAAGATATCCATTCGTCCTTTTTTGTAATAATTATTAATCCACTATAATCCCAAGTAAAAGCAGCATTTTCCCAAGTACAATTTATTTCATCCCAGTTTGGTGATGATGAGAACCCTTTTAATGATTTCATGTCAGCGATGATACAATGTTTACTGTAGTTTGCAAATTCTCTTAGATTTTTGAAAAAAGGACACTTTGAAATAACATATGCGTTGAAATTATGTTTTGTTTCTAAAGATGGTGATATGTTCTTTTTTAAGTTGCTGTTTTCTTTTAGTTTTGTATACCATACCCATTCTCGAAAATGGTAAGCTAACAAAGCAAAATTAATTGCATGTCTCAAGGAGTTAGTGTTTTTTTCAAAATCCTCGTATTCGGAAATCATGTTATCATAGATCTGTTGAAAATCTAACAAAGAACTTTGTGCGTTTTTCATATTTCCTCCCTGCAATAGTTACAATAAAATAACATTGGGTTAATAAATATTTGTTAATTCTTTAGTGATGTGAATTGGTCTATTAGATTTAATAATTCCACATCGAAATTGTATAATATTCCACCTTTCAATTCGTAATCAGCCCCATAGGAATCATCTTTTTTTACAATCCAGCCATTCTTGATAAGAGAAGATATCTGGTTATCCGAAATTTGATCAGCATATTGAGTGACGTTTTCATAATTTGGCTCCTCGTGATTTAATAACGAGTAATCATCAATTTTTTGTTTAAGTATGTTCTCATTATATTTTAGAAGTAAAAATTTAATTGTTTTTTCAGATATAACCGCATAAAATTTTCCGTGGCTATTTTTTATTATTATCAAAGGATAAAATAGTTCACCAACTTGATTAGCAATGTCAATATCTGATGCCATTGAAAATTCACCATTGTTAATAATCGATTGAAAAACTAATTCCAGGGATGCTCCATTTAGCATCATTAGAGTGTTTGTGATAGTATCTAAATAGAAGGGTTTTAATTCGGTTATGTTTCTATCAAAGAAGTTCGTTTCATTTAAATCCCTAATTATCATATTTAAGGTGGGCCAATCTATTCCGTGAATGTTAAACCAAGCCTTAAAAGGCCCATAATCTTGGTTGTCAAGGTTAATTTTAGATATATAAAAATAATTGTCAAAATCAACTTGATTGGTTTTAATTATTTTTTTATTTTCAGATATCATATTGAAGAAGTACAAATAGGGCTTATCATTCTGACTTATTACAAGATTTCCTAGCTGTAAATTTAGATCAACATCCCATTGATCATCTGTTTTTTTTGTCATATTACACGTAATAGTTAAAGAGGAGGAGTCTACGAGTTTGTTGCCGGCCATATTTGAAATATGAAGAGGTAATATCTGAACCTCAATTCGATTTTTTCTAAAGTCATTTGAGTTGTAACTAATTGATTTCAAGCCGGCCCAATCTGTGATAATTCCATTATCGTAATTTATGTAACGTATAGAAGGCAGTTCGATATAGTTTATTAAACTCCCCATTAGGTTAATTGATGTGTTTCCTTGAAAGAGCTGTTTTTTACCAATAGCATAGTCAAGGAATCTCTTTCCTTGGTAATTCCACGGTATATCGAGTGTGGAATGAACGAATCCAATTCCTAATTGCACTGTTTGGAAATTTTTAGTGAAATTTTGCACAACGATGGGCCCATGAATAATTTTGGATGTGATCAATATTGAAAATTCGTCTGTGGCATTTTCTTGATACTCTGAAGTAACATATGGATATATTTTTTTACCAAGCTCAGATGAAAGCTTTACTGATTTGAGATTTATTTTTATTTCTGCATCTGATGATAGCCAGCCTTGATTATAACCGATTATTTGTATTTTAATAATTTGCCCCATAACATCATTCAAGTAATTATAATGAGCATAGATTCTATTTTTTGCTATGTATCCAAATATATATGGAATGAATAAAATAACTGCAATCAAACAAGAGGTAGCCCAAATCAACTTTTTCATATTGACACCATATAATGAGGATTACAAATTAATAATAGTATAAAATTAACGAACTAGTTTCCTGTTAAAGTAAGCGATTCTTGTTGAAATATACTTAAATATTGTAAAAATAAAGTTGTTAAAGCATATGTAAAATGGATTTCAAGATAGCTGTTATCACATCTATGTTAAAATCCCTTCAAATTACTCACCTTATTTATAATGAGGCATTGTTCGACGCATGAATTGGTCAAATAATGGTACGGTAAAAGCCATTTTGCCGTGAGATGGGCTGTAAATCATACCTTTTCTAATGAGCTTTGCTCGAACAGGTCCAAGACTAGATAGTTTTGCGCCTATAAGATCTGCAACTTCGCTTGTTCGTTGTGGTTCAGATCCAAGTTCCGCCATTGCACGAAGATAATTTTTTTCACTTGGTGTTAGACGGTCAAATCTAACTTTGAAAAAGTTTTCATCTAGTCTTTGAATGACCTCTGATGTTGCATTTTGTATTATTTGCAAACTGATTGGTGTGGAATTTGCGCGATTCCAAGCTTGATAACCCCATTCTTGTAAGAAATAGGGGTATCCTTCTGTTAAGCGATAAATTTCATGTATAGCTTCAGAAGTAAACTCCACACTTACTTCTCTGACTGGATCTTGTAATGCTTTGTATGAGTCTTCTTCTGAAAGTGGGCCAATTGTTGGAAATTGAAATAATCGTTCTGCATATGATTTTGATTCTCCTGCAAGTGCAGGCAATATTGGTAGTCCTGCACCGATAAAAACAAGGGGTAGTTTACGTTGTTGTAACTTGTGCATTGCCATTATGAGGGCACTGATTTCATGAGTAGATAGATATTGTACTTCGTCAATCAAAACAGCAACGGCTGTTTTTTTTTCCAAGGCCGCTTCGGCAACTGCAATAAATAAGTTAGGCAAATCCTCTTCAATATCTCCACTATCCGCTGAACCACGTTCGGGCTCGATATCAAGGCCAAATTCTATTTCTCCGATTTTGACTTTCACGGCAGTGACAAATCCTTTGAGCACAGCCAGTGCACGTTTTGCTTTATTCCCTGCGTTAGCTACTCTGTCTAAAGCAAAAAGTACTTGTCGTAGCGGTATAGCTAACAAAGCGCCTAGAGTTTTATTTTCATGGGCTTCAACTAGCAATGCTTTATATCCCATGTTTTCTGCTTGGTATTGAATTTTATTCAAAAGAACAGTTTTCCCTACACCCCGCAATCCTGTCAATAAAATGCTTTTTTCAGAACGACCTTCTTTTATCCTTGCAAGCAGAATCCTAGTGCTTTCCAATATAGGTTCACGCCCTACTAGCTCTGGTGGTGGAGAGCCAGCTCCTGGGGAAAAGGGGTTTTGTATCGGATCCATTAGATTCTATCTCCAATAAAGAATATAACCATTTATAACATGGTATACCTGAAATCAGGTATAGTCAAGTATAATGCAGTATACTTGGGTATAATTGAGTATAAATCGATTTCTTTTTCTAGCCGAAGGTGTCAAATGAACTCTAAACGAATGCCATTGACTAAATTTTGAAAAATAGCTGTGTTGCTTATCTGGCAGGGGTTTGAGCGTGATGGAGTTGGAGAGCGTAATGGGTTGCAGGTCGAATATGAGCTGATATCTTTGAGTGGCAGGACTCGCGGAAACGACCTAGGTTATTTGGATAAGCTCTGCTCTTCCACCAGCTTGGCATTCGATTCAAGATTCTCTGCATCACCCGCCGTCTCAAAGGTGATCTTAGGCCAACGGTGACAGTTAGAACAGTCGTTCAGGCTTAAGCTGGGAGTACCGTGTACTATTATGAGTATGCCAAATGTTCGGTTTGTGTAGCGTAGTGCTAACACCAAAGTAATTCGGGCGGTCTATTAATTGATACGTGTAAATGAGAGGCATGGGGGTCAAGTTCTGAAATAAGAATAGAGGTGGGGGCAGAAGACCGCGATTTTCTCTTTTAGCGTTAGTTGAAAGAATGGGCTGCTGTCAGTTTCAATGTCAGACTTGCATTTTTTCTTTAATCGAACAAATCTCCTAATTCAAGACAATTAGCCAATATTTCTGCAGAATAGTTATTCTTTTGTACCCCCGCGTTAGTCACCATGACGATGAATATATGCTCATTTGATCTTGTACGCTCTTTATATATTTTTGCTTTCATTAGCAATTCTTCAGCCATATTTTTATCAATCAGTATCTGCTTCTTATTGTATTTTATCTCTACTAATGTGATGCAGCCATCATTCCTTTTCAATATCAGATCAATTTGTGCGCCCACTTGTATTGATCTATCTTCTGCAGGGACATAGCGCCAGGGATAAGCGCCTGTTACTACGTGACTAAGGTCTAGTTTATTAATGATAGTGTTGATGTGTGTAAAACAAATTGTCTCAAATGTATAGCCTGACCAGGCTTTCCAAGCGGATGATTGTACTTGGAGCTCCCAATATTGGTTTGATTGATTCATCATTATCTGGTCTTTAGCAGGCAATATCCATGACAAATAAAAGACACAGTATTCGTCGATTAATCGATAATATTCGATCTTTCTGGAATAATCGGATTGAATTATTTTTTTAATGAAACCTGCTTCTTCAAGCTCATTTAATCGCTTGTTGAATCGACCCCCGCTACTCGATAATTTTGTTTTTTCGAGAATTTCACTTTTAGTGATACCATAGCGTTTTGTTGCGATAACTGTAATGATTTCCTTGTAAATATCTGCATTGTCAAAAAGAGAATCGAACAATTTGTCAAATTCTGAATAGAGCAGTGCAGAATCTCTAAAGCAAAGTTCACTGATATTTTGTATGGCGGATTTTTCTGGTTCGACTGCTTTTAGGTAGTATGGTATACCACCAGTAACCATTGCAATCTCCAATATTTGCTCGTTACTCAGAGTGACATGACGATAATGTAAAAAGTTTTTAGTTTCATTCAGATTGAATGGTTTAAGAAGTATGATGCATGTAGTCCTATTATGTAGGCCACCTTTATTACTAATGATATTGTTGATTATCCAAGATGCCGCAGAGCCACAGACGATCAATTTTATCCGAGAGTTTTTTACCCACTCTGAATTCCATATGTGATCTAATGCTGTGATTAAAGAAGATTTTTTACTGGCTAACCATGGAAGCTCATCAAGAAACACGACTACTTTCTTATTAGGATCACTTTTGTTAATGGCTTCAGTTAACATTTCAAATGCGTTGGACCAGGAAGAGGGGGGGAGTAGTTGTAAATTAGGATAGAAGGTTTTTTGAAGGGATTTTACGAAATTGGCTAATTGTTGTTTCAACGATACTTTTTTCTGTCCTGTGAGTTCAAAATAGTGACAATCTATATCTTCAAAAGATTTTCTTATCAAAAAAGTCTTGCCAACTCGCCTACGGCCGTATAGTGCTATAAATTCTGGGTCATCGCTTTCATATAAGCGATGTAGATTTTTACGTTCAGATTCACGTCCGATAAGTTTTGTTGACATTTTTTCCTCCAATAGACGTCCTGGTTAGGTTAGATCGCCACCTACAAAATATTATATACGGCGAAAACATGATTGTAAAGCTGTTTTTCCGCCGATTATAAAATTATTATAGATGGCGAATATGGTCATAGATATGTAAAAATCCTTGTACAAAGGAACTTCATTGGCTTCTAAGCCGCCAGTTATATAAAATTATATTCGGCGGAATTTATATAAAAACAGCAGTTAATCGCCGGCTGTAGATTTTCTTAAATGGCGGTTACCTTCTGGGAGTATGGAAGGTTGGTATTTTTCTTGTGTTGTTCCTGTTTTGGGTAATTTTCATGCATTCAGAATTTTATATTTTGGCAATGAGGGGGTAGAAGGGGGCGTTGCGTCAAATAAGTTGAGTAGATGAGGTGGTGCCGTGTTTTGAGTGCTACGAGGTAGGTGAAAAAACATCACTGGCCATATTGTTCTCCTTGTAAATATTCGGTGAATGATTCGGCCATCCAAGCAGGCATGCGATATTTAGAAGCATTTTGTCGGGGTCTCTACGTTTCCTTTGAAAAGCGTGCTTCTATGGCGGCTATATTATTGGCAAGAATTTCAGCGGTATGCGGTGATGAAAACAGCGCAAGGAGTTTTCCTTCGGGGTTTACTAAGAGCAGTGTGCCGCTATGGTCTATTTGATAGGACATAGGATCGTTGGTGTTGGGTTTTTGGACTTTCATGTATAAAACGTTGAGAGTAGCGGTAAGTTTTTTAATTTCGTCTTGAGAGCCGGTTGCGCCAACGAAATTTTTGTTGAAGCTTCCGATGTATTTTTGAATGACGGGAGGGGTGTCGCGTTCGGGGTCTACCGAAATAAATACAATTTGTGGCAGTTTAACGTTTTTCTTTTTTTCTAATTGTTGGTAGGTATCGTTAAGAATGGCGAGTGTGGTAGGGCAAAGTTGTGGGCATTGTGTGAATCCAAAAAATAGTACGCTCCAATGTCCATTTAAATCATTGTTGGTAAATGGTTTTTGTTCGGCGTTCACGAGATTGAATGGGGTAATATCTCGAGGGATTGGGAAAACGGTTCCGTTTTCGATATCAAAAAAGGGTTGATTTTTATCGCCTTGGTTGTGGTTTACCCACATTCCTAATAATAGCGAAATAACGGCAAATGCAATACTTGCGAGGATTACATTTCGATTTCGAGTCACTTGAGTAGTCATATTCGTGCTCCTATAAATAATGATCTATTAATAGCATAATAAACAATAACATTAAATAGAATATTGAGTAGTAAAAGGTTTTCATCGCAATTACGCGATCATGGGTTCGATAGAGTTGAATCACCCAATAGAGAAAAACGGCATTCAATATTGAGCTTGTAATGAAATAAAATAAGCCGCTCATGCCAACGACGTAGGGTAGGAGTGATGAGGCGATCATTAAGAGCGTGTAAAGTAAAGTGCATAATAATGTGAATGGAATGCCATGAGTAACAGGTAGCATCGGAATTTCTGCTTTTTTGTATTCGTCGTATCGAGCTACAGCGAGGGCCCAAAAATGGGGTGGGGTCCATGTAAAAATAATTAGTACCAGTAATAAACTTGCGTAATCTAAATTACCTGTTACAGCTGTCCAGCCAAGTAGTGGCGGAGTTGCGCCTGCTAATCCGCCGATGACAATATTTTGTGGCGTTGCGCGTTTTAAAAAAACAGTATAAATGAGTGCGTATCCGATGAGTGTGGCGAATGTGAGCCATGCTGTGATCGCATTGACGAAGATAAAAAGGTCAGCCATTCCTGCTAAGCCGAGTATCGTTGCAAAAATAATGGCTTGTGTTGGTGTGGTTTTTCCGCTCGGTAGTGGGCGATTTTGTGTGCGCCCCATTTTTGCGTCGATATGTCTGTCGATAAGTTGATTTATGACAGCCGCAGAACTGGCAGTTAATCCGATACCTAATGTGCCATAAAATAAAGGTTGCCATGGAATCCAGGGTGCGGCAAGTAGCATGCCCACAACAGCGGTTAATAATATTAAAGAAACAACTCGAGGTTTAGTGAGTTCGATGTAGGCATTAATTTGCGCGAAGTTCATCACGTTGATGTCCTCGAAAAAGTAAATGAGCCAGTGTGACGAGTGATAATAGTAAAATTAATGCGACGCCATTGTGTGCAACGGCAACAGGGAGTAATAATTTTGTATCAATATTGGCAACACCTAATAAAAATTGCAGTGCGAGAATAATTAATATCCCCCAGCCTGCGGTGCGTAATTCAGGTCGCTTTTTAGAGCGTAATAAAAGCATTGCTAATAATGCGACATACGTTGCTGTGATGATTGCTCCGTAACGGTGAGTCATTTGTAATGTAATTCTTGCTGTGGTGCCTAAGATTCCACCTTGATAATTAGCGCCTATAGGGCGTGTGAAATTGAATGCGGTAGCAAAATCCATTTTTGGGAAAAAGCTGCCTTGGCAAAAAGGAAATTCTGGGCATATGATCGATGCGTAATTGGCGCTGGTCCATCCACCAAGAAATATTTGGGTTGCGACAATAATAATGCCGATAATGACGGCTGGTTTTAACCATGAATAAGGTGTTTTGTATTTTCGATTGCTTTTTAAGCTCAACGTTAACCACCATAAAAATGCAGCGATGGTCATGCCGCCTAATAAATGTCCCATAACAACTTGAGGTAATAATTGCCAGGTAACGGTCCACATTCCGAGCATCGCTTGAAAAATTACCATGCCAACTAAAAAAAGTGGAACGGCGATGGTTGTGTTATGATCACGACGTTTTAGAATAAGCGCGCTCACGGCAAGCGTAAAAATTAATAATCCTAATGTGCCCGCGAAATAACGATGGATCATTTCTGGCCATGCTTTTTGTGGTTCGACTTTGAGCTGAGGAAATGCGTGTTCTGCTTTTGCAACAGCTTCAGAGGTTTGAGGCACAGTGAGTTGTCCATAACAGCCTGGCCAATCGGGGCAACCAAGTCCGGCATCTTTTAGTCGCGTATAAGCGCCTAACATAACGACTGTCACCGCTAATAATGTCGCAATAAAAGCCATAAACCAAAATCGTTGTGTAGCTTCAGATTTATTCATGGATTAATACCTTTGTAAAAAATAATTATCCGATTTGAGAAACCTTCAATAATTTTGTCAAATCCTTGAGAATAGTCGAAGGATTTGAAGAAGGTTTGTAGTACATCATAATATTCCCAAGGGGATCGATAAAATAAATACCGCCTTCTTGAAAATCCAGTCGTTGAGCTTGAGATTTTTCGATCATCCACTGTTGTGTCAGAGGATAATCGCGTTGTAATAATGTCGTAAAATTAGAGTCTGATTTATTGTCATTCATTTTGAGAACGACTTGTCTTAGACGCGTTTGATCTTTTCCGGTTGCTTTGCAAATTTGTCGAATATTATAAAGGCTCGTTTGGCAGGCTTTTTCGCAAGAATTTGAACTGATCGTCATTAAAACCCATTTACCTAATATATCTTTATCCGCAAGGTCTTGGAGTGATAAATTTTTTAGCGCAAGTTGTTTGATGGGTAATGTCGGTTGAATCAATTGCCCGTAGTTGGTGGTTTTGCCATTGAGGGGCCCGCCATACCAATATAAAAGACTTGCGAGGACGATGGGAATCGTGAAGGTTAGGATTAGGCTAACAATGATTAAGTTATTGCGTTTTTCGGCGTTCATACGGGTTCCTGTGCCTGATATTCAAGACAACGAAAAGTACCACTAAAAGGCTAGCAAATGCAAACCATTGCAAGGAATAAGCTCGGTGTTTTTCAGGCGGAAGGCCCTGTGGCTGCCAATTTCGAGCAAATCCATCGGGTTGGTCAGGATTGAGTAGGAGAATAATAGGTTGCAGAGGCTGTCCAAAGGCTTCCGATAAATCACGCATTTTAATGGCTTGCATCACTTTTGGCCATTTTGGATTGCTGCTTGTAAAATTGTTTCCTAGAAAAAAAGTGCGCGAAGGAGGCGCGCTCACCCGTCCGGTTATCGTTACTGGTTGCGTCGATAAGTCTAATTTCGTCTGCGGAGGTTGCTTGGTGATCCAGCCACGATTGACTAAAACAATGTCATGAGAATCCGTAATAAAGGGTGTGAGCACGTAAAATCCGACTTGATGTTCATAGAATTGATTATCTTGTAAGAACTGTTTCTCAGGAAGGTAGTGACCGTGAAGGCTCATCGGGAAATAACGGAACCCTTCGGGGTCTTTCAATGCTTGATCCAATGTTAAAGGAGTGCTTCCTTGAGTGCTGAAGTAATGCTCATGAAGTCGTTGTTTGTAATCTGCGCGATGCCACTGCCAAAGGCCGAGCGATATCAACACCGGGAGTAAGGCTATTGTAGCGAGTGTTGGCCACAGAGTAGGTTTGAAAGTGAGTTTAGATTTTGGGGAGGTCGTATTCATGTTTCGAACTGCTATCTGGTCTCGTGCTTTGGTGAGGGCATCATACTCTAATTTGATATCCTCTATCCAGTGTTGTGGAGTGGTTGAGCGCTTGTCCTGTAATCGCATTGCATAAACACTCTTTTGACTCTGTTACGATCATTTCTGCCATATCCAGGGGCGGCACCGGCTTCAATTAAGGCGCTTTTCTATGATACAATTTACCACCAATCCCGCAAAGGATACTCAAAGTCATGAAATTTCTTATTGTTGCCTTAATGATAATGGTGCTCTACTTCTTGGGAAGCGCTAGTTTTTATCTGTTGAGAAGTCGTGATTCTGAAAAAATGGCTAAAGCGTTGACGTGGCGGATAGGGCTTTCGGTTTTGATTTTTGCATTGTTGTTGATAGCCGCCATGGTGGGGTGGTGGGAGCCACATTCGATATTATCCTCTCGTTAGGTTAACATTATCTTAGCGTTACTATAAGAATATTGAAATCAGAGAGTGATTTGGCATTTTTCCCAGCAAATTCCGCTTTATAGACCTCATACAAACGAGTTCCTAATGAATCTTGGGTAATATTACCGGATTAATTGTGATATTCCCCTTCCATTTTATTGAAAATCTGATACAATATAGCCACTGAAGATTAAGACCTGTCATGTTTTTTTGCATGTTAAGTCTTTCTTCATGGGGTATTCCGGGGTATAGGCAGGGTGGGCCTAGGTTTGAAAGACAGAAGAATGTGTCTACATCCCCCAAAATACTTTCTTTTTTTATAAAAACATGTTAAAATGCTAGCATGTTGTGAACATTAATAGGATAGGTGGATTTATGCCAAAATTACTTGATAAAATACAAGACCTCAAAGACTCTAAGTCCGGCCCAGAAATGCGCGGCCAGCGGCTTAAAAGCTTGCGTATGATGACAGGTTTGTCTCGTAAAGCTTTTGAAGAACAGTATCACATTAGTGCAAGTACCATCCAATCTTGGGAAGATGCCAAAGCTGGTGGTCTGACCGAAAAAGGCGCTCGACGAGTCATTGCCGTATTCAAAGAAGAAGGCATTCGTTGTGGTGTTGATTGGTTGCTCTATGGTATTGGTACTCCCCCACAGTTATCAAACAAATTGTTTGACGTTGCTGGTGAACGCGTTGAACCAATCGAAGTGCCGACTGAAGATCGTGCGATTGTTAACGAATTGCTCGTTTTCCGTCAAAACAATCCAGACGCCGTCGAATACATCATCATCGATGATGGTATGGCTCCTGCCTTTGCAGTAGGTGATTACGTTGCTGGTAAACGTCGATCGTCTCTCCATCTGGATTCAGTGATCGGCAAAAACTGTATCGTTGAAACTCGTGATAACGAAATTCTTTTCCGTCGAGTCAAAGCGGGTAGCAAGGCAGGTACTTATACATTGACCTGTGTTAACCCTGATACTTCAGTTCGCGATATTACTCTGTACGATCGTGAATTGATTAGCGCAGCTCCTGTAATCTGGCATCGTAAGAAAGACTTTTCTTAATTCTCGATGTTGTTAATTTAAAACGGCTGGTAGCGAAAGTTACCGGCCGTTTTTTTTGGTTGCTGTTCCCTACCGAAGTTTTTCGATGCGAGCCTGGTGGATTGCTTTTCCAATTTCTTCGCCTTTTAATCCGCTGTCTATAAAAGGTTTGGTAGCTATATCTTTCGTATTTTCAAAAGCCTGTTTTAGAAAATTCGCAGTGTTTGTATTTTCTGGAACGGAAAATATCATCACTTGGCAAAAATCAGAAAAACGTTCCGGTCGTCTGTAGGCGTCGAGATTTTCAAGAAAATTGACGATCATTTCGGCATTGTTGAAATTAAGATTAAGATAGTTATTTAAATTTGAAGAAAGGAGGATAGCTAATTCGCTAAATTGAGTGGGAGGTTTAAGTCGTTGGCACAGCGTTGTAATTTCATGTTTTTCCAAACCCGCAGCAAGTGTGCCAAAATAAATAAGTTCATTTGGAGGGCGCTGTGCAATTGCATTTTTTAAACAATCGAGGCTTTTTGAAGTTTTAAATGATTCTTTCAAAATTATCTCAGGAAATAGTTTTATTAAAGCTCCGCAGTCATTTAAAACTTCAAAAAATCGGATCGGATTTTCTTCTGTTAGCGCACGAGAAAACTCTTTCCACACGCGTTCGGGAACCAGTGCATCGACTTCGCCGTTTTGGACCATGTCTTTCATTAATTCATTTGTTTCATGAAAAACAGTGAAGGAAGGAAATCGCGCAGCAAATCGAGCAACGCGTAAAATTCGAACGGGATCTTCTGAAAATGCGGGCGAAATATGTCGAAGAATTTTATTTTTTAAATCATTTTGCCCCTGGTATGGATCAATAATTTTATTTGAAGGATCTCCGACTTCTTGAGCCATGGCATTAATGGTCAAGTCACGTCGTTTTAAATCTTCTTCAAGAGTCACTGAAGGATCGGCATTACACTCAAAACCTGTGTAGCCTTTTCCTGTTTTTCGCTCTGTGCGAGCGAGTGCGTACTCTTCATTTGTTTCTGGGTGTAGAAATACCGGGAAATCTTTGCCGACTTGTCTAAAGCCGAGATCTAACATTTCTTTGGGGGTTGCACCTACGACAACGTAATCACGTTCGGTGACTTTGCGTCCCAAAAGTGTGTCACGTACTGCGCCACCCACGAGATAGATTTTCAAGCGACCCTCGATTGAACTAAGGATAATCTATTTAGGTTATCAAAAATCGGCTTGATTACATAGCCTGTCTCACACCCTCGATATCAGGCTAAGGCTCTACTTCCAGAGCAGTGGACATGTTATAGTCAGCTCAATGAAATCGTTGTGTTTAGGAAAGTGTGATTCGATGTTAATTGGGTTTAAAAAATTAGCTTATTACATGTTGCCGCACCATGCGCTTTCGCGCCTGGCGGGTGTGATCAGCCGTTGTGAAGTGGTGTGGTTTAAGAGCCGATTGATAAATTGGTTTATCAGACAGTATGGAGTTGATATGAGTTTGGCGGTTGAGCCTAATTCATCAACTTATCCCTCCTTTAATAAGTTTTTTATTCGGGCCATTCATCCAGAAAAAAGACCCATTTGTGAAGGTCGTGACACTATTGCGAGTCCTGCTGATGGTGTGATTAGCCAGATGGGTTCGCTACGTGATGGGCTATTGTTGCAGGCTAAAGGGGTCGAGTATTCGCTAGCTGCATTACTGGGGGGTGATGATACCCAAGCGCAAATGTTGGCAGGTGGTGAATTTATGACAGTTTATTTATCACCTAAGGATTATCATCGGGTTCATATCCCCTTTGCCGGTCATCTGGAAAAGATGGTCTATGTCCCAGGGCGTTTGTTTTCAGTTAATGCGTTTTCTTCTGAGAATATCCCCAACTTATTTACTCGAAATGAGCGTGTGGTTTGCTGGTTTAAGACAGAATGGGGGCCTATGGCTGTGGTTTTGGTAGGCGCCATGTTGGTGGCGAGCATTCACACAGTGTGGGCTGGGCAAGTGGCGCCCTCAAAGGTAAGGGGTGTTGAGGTGCAGGCGTATGCTGAGAAAACAATTAAGTTGAATAAGGGTGATGAGCTGGGTCATTTTGAATTGGGTTCTACGGTGATTATTGTGTTTCCACGGGGGGTTGTTCGTTGGAGCGAAGAGTTGGAAGCTGGAAGTGCGGTGCAAGTTGGGCAAGCGATTGGGGTGGTTGAAGGAAGGGTTTCATGATAGTGTCCAATATTTTACGACGATGAATTTAGCTAAGGATATTTATGACGGGATTGCAGTCTAAATCGGGTAAAGCCCTCGGCATTTTTTCGCTGATGATGATTAATATCATCGCAGTTGATAGTTTAAGATCGCTGCCATTTAGTGCCGCCTATGGCTTTTCTTTGGTATTTTATTACCTGTTGGCGACGGTCGTTTTTTTTGTCCCTGTCAGTTTGGTGTCAGCGGAACTTGCAACGGCAATGCCTAATAAAGGCGGAATTTATGTCTGGGTGCGAGAAGCCTTTGGAGAATTGTGGGGATTTGTCGTTATTTGGTTGCAGTGGGTTTACAATGTTGTTTGGTATCCTACAATTTTGTCGTTTATCGCAGCAACATTCGCTTATTTAATTGACCCATCACTTGCCGAAAGTAAAGTTTTTATGTTGCTTTGTGTATTGGGTATTTTTTGGGGAGCGACATTACTCAATTGTTTTGGAATGCAACTCTCGAGTTTGGTGAGTACTATCGGTGCACTGATCGGAACTTTATTACCCATGATCTGCATAATCGGTTTAGGCATCATCTGGATTGCGCAAGGAAAACCGATGCAAATTCAATTTTCGATGGCTTCTTTTTGGCCGTCTTTGCATGATCCAAAAACGCTTTCATTTTTGTTGGCATTAATTTTTGGCTTGGTGGGAATGGAAATGTCTGCAGTTCATGCCGATGAAGTTGAAAAACCTGGGCATGCTTTTCCTCGAGCCATTTTATATTCAACTATTATTATCATATTGAGTTTAGTACTTTCTTCTTTAGCGATTTCTGTAGTGGTGCCCAATCACGAATTATCTGTGGTCACAGGATTGTTGCAAGCCTATCATATTTTTCTAGTGGCATTTCACATGGAATGGGCTGAATCCATTGTTGCTACGTTAATTATTATTGGTGGAATTGGTGGAGTGGCAACGTGGATTATTGGTCCCACAAAAGGTTTATTAGTTGCGGCGCAAGATGGAAGTGCTCCGGCATTTTTAGCTCGAACTACAAAAAAAGGTGTGCCTATTAATATTTTGATGGTTCAAGCAACTATTTTCACCGCGTTGTGCTCTGTCTTTTTATTAATGCCTACCGTGAGCAGTTCTTATTGGGTTTTAACAGCGATGACAGCTCAATTGGCCATGATTGTTTATGTGGCTCTTTTCGCTGCGGCTGTTTGGTTGCGCTATAAACATCCGCATGTGCATCGCCCTTATAAAATCCCCTTCGGTAAACTCGGCATTTGGCTGACTTCATTATTCGGATTAATTTCATGTTTTGTCGCCATCGGGCTCGGTTTTTTTCCGCCTGCACAACTTACTGTTGGTAGAATAGCTGTTTATGAAGCGATTTTAGTGGTAGGAATTATTGTATTAACCCTTCCTCCATTCATTATTTATCTGTGGTCACATCTCAAGAAAAAGCGAAAAGGGCGCGTTGTAATAGGTTAATATTCGTGATACCATATTAGCATTAAATGTTAATATGGTATCGAAAGGTGCAAGTATGACTAACTACGAAAATCAAGAACTCCAATCTCGCTTACCCCGTCAAGTTTTACCCTGGATGATTTGGGGAATTGGCACAGCATTTGTTCTCTTTCAATTTTTACTCCAGCTATCCTCGGGTGTTCTTGTTGGACAATTAATGCATGACTTTTCAATGACCGCCTTAAGTGCGGGAATTATGTCTGGGGCCTATTATTATATTTATGTTATTTTACAAACACCCGCAGGTATGCTCATTGATCGTTTCGGTGCAAAAATTTTGTTAACCATTGGTGGGCTTATCAGTGCATCGGGCTGTGCATTATTTGCAATGAGCCATCAGATTTGGCAGGCCGACGTAGCGCGTGTCTTGATGGGAGGCGGTTCATCTTTTGCGTACGTAGGGACATTGTATTTAATTAGCAATTGGTTTCCAGCACGCTATTTTAGTTTGATGTTAGGATTAAGTGATTTTGTTGCAACGATTGCTACGATAGCAGCGAATGTTTATGTGGCAAAATTAATTGAGCAGATGAGTTGGCGTGTCAGCATGGGAGGTGCAGCAGTAATTGCAGCATCTATCGGAATATTATCGTGGATAATCATTAAAAATCGTCCACATGAAACTCATGCCCCAAAAAAACAAACAGCCAAACAATTTTGGCAGCACGCCGTGAGTGTATTCACAAATCCTTATTTATGGCTCAATGGAATTTTTATTGGCGTAGTGTTCGCTATTGTTTCAGTCTTTAGTGGCATGTGGGGAATTCCCTTTATTAGCTTAGTTCAAAATATTCAAACATCACAAGCAACGCTTGTCGTCTCAATGATATTTGTGGGTTTGGCTTTTGGATGTCCAGTCATTGGTATGATCTATCCACTCGTGCGCGATCATTTGCGCGCAGTTTATGTTTCTGCCGCATTAATATTAGGAATATTATTAGCTTGGTTAATTTACTGGCCACCCACTTCTTTAGTGTTATATGGTGGAATTATGGCTGTAATGGGGGTTTTTAGTTGCGTTTATGTTTTAAGTTTTACCTATGTAAAAGAATCCGTATCTCCCGATGTACAAACAACTGCAATTGGTTTTACTAATGCTTTATGTGTAGGAACTGTCCCTTTTTTCCAACCATTAGTGGGTTATATTTTGCATCTTTCTGCAAATTGGCGTCATCGTGGTGTTGGTTTAGAAGTGTACGATGCCGTTGATTACCAATGGGCACTTTCAGTGCTGCCCTTGTCATTATTAATTGCCGCTGTGTTGGGTTGGTTTATTTTTTCTAAGAAAACTGCTGAAGAAGAGAGCCCTGCCACGATGACGGCAGACTGGTAACCGGTTTCAATTCCAGACCTGCCCTCATCGTTTTATTTTCGATACAAGCCATTAAGCTTTAATTCTTAGAGGGGATATCCCATGGCTCGCGAGGGCCGTTTGCTGATTGTGCCCATTTATAACATCCACCATTTGAATAGCCCTGGCCTCCATCACAACTGTCCATCGCGTAACATTCTTCTTTTGTCAAAGAACCCAGTACGGTGACTGTTGGAACCCACTCATATCCCCCCGAAAGATTTTCCATCCAGTAGCATTGGAATTCATTTTTGGTTGAATGAGCGAGGGTATTAAAACTGAGGATAGATAAGGAAAGAAGTAGCATTAAGCTTATCTTTTGCATTGTAGATATCTCCTATGAAAAGTTAAATGATTATTATTACCCGGTGATACTAGCATTCTAGAAAGATCAGGGTCAATTCCGTGCTAAGCCTGTTTCAAAGAGTTGTGATGGTCTATACTTGAGTCAGTGTTATTGAGATGGAGAATCTCGTTTACGGAAATTGACAAATGGATTTCTAGTTTAACAAAGGTTGAATATTATGACCGAACTGAAGAGAACGTTAGGGCTTGTTGAATGTATCTTTTTTGGAGTTGGCTCTATTTTAGGTGCAGGTATTTATGCATTAGTGGGTAAAGTTGCAGGAGCATCGGGAAATTTAATTTGGCTTTCATTTTTGATGGCATCATTTACTGCGCTATTGACTGCATTTTCATATGCAGAACTCAGTTCAGCTTTCCCTAAAGCAGGTGGTGAGTATGAATATGCCAAACATGCTTTTGGACAAAAAATTGGATTTATTCTGGGTGCCATTATTTCGATCAATGGAATTATCAGTGGTGCTACTGTTTCATTGGGTTTTGCTGGTTACTTAAGTGGTTTAACAGGGATGAACTTAATTGTTGCTGCCCAATTAGTCATCATTCTTGTTTTTAGTGTGAATGCTTATGGAATTAGAGAATCATCTTTTGTTAATATTGTTTTTACAATACTAGAGGCCAGTGGATTACTTCTTGTTATTTATTGTGCTATTCCTTATATAGGTAAAGTCAATTATTTTGAGCTCCCACCTAATGGTATTGGGGGTGTTTTTACAGCATCGGCTTTAGCCTTTTATGCATATATTGGCTTTGAAGATATTGTGAAACTGGCGGAAGAAACAAAGAACCCAGAAAAAACTATTCCACGAGCGCTGTTTGGGTCAAGTGTTATTGTGTTGATATTATATACATTGGTTGCAGTCTCTGTTGTCAGTGTCATCCCATATGAGCAGTTAAGCCTCTCTAAAAATCCATTGGCTGGTGTAGTAAAAATGTTCTATGGTCAAACAGGACTTATAGTGATTTCAATAATCGCTCTATTCTCAACCTCGAATACTATTTTATCTAATATGTTAAGTAGCTCTAGAGTTTTATTAAACATGTCAAAGGAGGCAAGAAGAATTACGCATTTCTCGCATATTTCTCAAAAAAGACAAACGCCTATTCGCGCTTTAATATTAATTTTAGTTATTATGTCATCTTTTGCATTAATAGGAAGAATTGAGATTGTCGCAATGATTGCAAATATTTTTATATTCATAACATTTTTCATTGTTAACCTTGCGGTTGTTGTCCTGCGAGTTCGTCATCCAAGTGTAAAAAGGCCCTTCGCAGTTCCGGGTAATGTCAAAAATGTTCCAGTTATAAGTGTTCTTGGTATGATTTCGACTTTCTTTTTATTTCTGATAAATCTTTACAGCCTGATTTTCTAATCTTGCACACAATAATTACTTGTCTAGTATGGCTGTATGGTGATTATGATTTTTTAGATCTAAAGATGCATGGCGATACTTCTGCCTTGGTCAGTTATTCAATTGCATCAATCAAAGCAGTGAAATATTTCGGAGGCTCGAGTCGTGAATACCATGCTAATGAGAGATTATTTTTGTATTTCTTTTTGTTATTCAATAATTTTAATTGTCCTGTGCTAACATAAGGACGAGAAAATTCTTCAGTAAGTACCCCGTAGCCCAATCCGGCAATAAATAATTGCGCAATACACTCGGTATTATTAACAAAATGCCTCTCTGGTTGAATTATCTCGAGCAAAGAAAATTCTTTTAAATAGGCGAAGGTCATTAGATCATCCGCATCGTAATCAATTATTCTTTCGTTCTGAATAATATCCTTCAAAGGTCGATTAGCCCATTCGGAACAGCATAGTAAGACATAACTTTCAGGTAAAAGTTTTTTGTGCGCCATTTCAGATGTCACTGATTCAGGTGGCAAAATTGCCAAATCAATTTCGCCAGATTTCAGTCGTTTGCTGATATCTTTTGAGTCATCAATGATAAAGGAGATGAGTAAATGGGGGAATGCTTTCATGACTGATTCCCACCTTGGGATAATACGTGAACGCAGGAAGCTGCTTGGACCCGCTATTTTAATACGTATTGTTGAATCCTTCCCAGCGCCTTGAATCGTCGCAAGGGCTGCGCCACCCATTTCAACAACACGTTGGCAGTACCGATGAAGTACTTCTCCCTCTGGAGTTAGAAGCATGCCACGGCGGCTACGAATAAACAGAGTTATTTTCATTTTCTGTTCTAAGAGCCGTATTCGCTGAGTTATCGCTGTTTGTGTTAGGTGCAATAATGCTGCAGCGCCATGGACCGTGCCTTCGCTAACGATAGCTTCAAAGGT
>JAKORL010000153.1 GCA_029777855.1 Pseudomonadota bacterium | reverse complement strand
ATATCAAACACCTGATGGCGAGAAAATGCTGCCAGTACCTGCCGATCTTGATCGCATTTTAGTCACAGCCTATAGGCGAAAAGGCGAGGAGATGTTCCTGCTTCTCAAAGATATTATGATGTTTATGGAAGAATATCGTCAAATTCGATTGACCCCACAAACCATAGCGACCATTTTATTCGCAAATGGTAAGCGATTTTCCACTAAAGATCCCGTAACAAACCAAGCGATTCCACAAGAAGAATTAGAACGAAAAATTCGCGAAAACTATCATCGATTATTTGATAAATTAACATCTTACATTCCGATAATAGAACAACAACATCTTGCTCTTTTTCCGTGCGATGGATCAATTCCAACCGTTGCTGTAACGGGTAAACAAGCGTTGAAATATTTAAAATCACTTAAAGCAAAAGCGGCTGGTGCGATTGATGGTATTGTTTCAGAAGAATTAATGGCTGACAGTAAACTCCTCGAAGCCGATGATCAAACGAGTGCTATGAAACTTCTTAATTTTGCGAAGAAAAAAGGTGGAACGATTACCATAGTAGGCCTACCTCTCGGTAAAGACAATATCCCGGTATTCTTCGAACATAGTATTCATACAGCATTAGTGGTCCATCGATCGGGTGGATTGATGACACCTCAGAAATTATTATCCCATATACGTCCTGATACCTATAGACACGTTAAAGGTGTTATTGCAGCAAATCCTAAATCAGGCCCAATCGAACACTATGCTATTTTTACCAAAGGTTTTACCAGCACCACCAAAGGTGATGTTGTTGCAAGAACATCAACTTCATTAAATGCCTTTTTACGTGTTGTTTCTGATCCTATTTCAGGTAAACGTCAAAGCGAAGATGATTATGTCACTGCTAAAGAAGTTATTATTGCCTACGAAAAAGCAAAACAAGCTGCATCAGCCAAAGCAATCGCCCGAAGTGAAATCAGTAAAGGTGATACAACTTCTTTGCAACGCTGTAACACACTAGAAGAATTTGAGGCACTGGCTAACAATATTAAATGGGATCCGAAAGGCAAAGATAACCGCGCCATCATTGATACCATGATTAAAACTCAACGAGAAAATAATTTCACTCGACGAAAAAAAATACGAATTGTCGAATGCAAACAATTCACTTTTGACGATCTTATTGCGCTTTTAGAACTTTCGCCTTATTTAGAAGAACTTGAATTAACGGGTAGCACATTCACCGAGGGTCGTGGATTAGGCAAAAAAGATTTATTTTTATTACTTGTCGAACGCTGTCCCAACTCGATTCAAAAAGTAATCATCAATAAAACCACCGTAGGTCCTGTAACAATAAAAGGGCACTTATTACCCAGACTCACCCATTTTGAAGCGCGCGAATGTCCAAAAATGCCTGTGGTTACAATCATCAACTCAAACCTTGAACATTTAGACATATCCGGTAGCAATGAATGCGAACATTTAAACTTCGAATACACCGCAGACCAAGCCCTCATTCGCCCTATGGAAGAAGAACGTCCCCTAAAAACCTTCAACATCCGCGGCTGCACCAAAATCCCCGGCGCCGACATCACCGGCGTCCTCGACCGCTCCCCCTTCCTCAACAACTTCATCCACGGCGGCAACCAAGAATTCAGCGCCCGCAGCTTCGGCTGGTTCGCCTTCGAACAACGCCGCTTCAACCGCCGTATTTTTGAATCCATGATTCAAAACGGCAAACTCAATCTGCATGGCCTGCCCTTTGAAGACAAACACCTCGCGAAATTCCAGGAGTGGTTGGGTGTGGCGAATGCGCCTAAAGTGACTGAAGTGAATGATAGAGGCTGTTGCAAAACGACGCGCCTCGGTATGGTGGATTTTGTGTTTAGGCAGCAGGATGTCACGAGGCTGGTTTACGGTGGGCCAGTGCGTGGAAATCGAAGCTGTGTAAACATTGAAGAGTGGAAGATGGGATTGAAAAATCCGGTCGCTTCTATTTAAACCCTCAGCTCTGGAGCCATAGCAGCTTTTTCAAAACCAATTAAAGGCAGTGCGGTAGAATATAATATTCGAATGCCTGATGATTCTGCTAAAGATTTGACTAGTTCAAACTACAACAAAGAAGTTAATGCTAAACCGGATACAAAACCATCATCATTACTTCCTGGTTTTGATCTACTCAGTAAAATAGAAATGTCCGATGGCACTTTGCTGTTATCCTTACAGGAAAATTCTTCAAAACTCAACCCATCGAGTTTTTTGCAGATCTTAGATCCTATTACACGTACAACTCGAAATTTCGAAATATCTGAAGTCACTTCGTGTGGCGGATATCTATGTATGCTAAATCCTACGACCTTCGCTTTACATTCAGATCGCTTATACATCATTCAAAAAGAAGAAATGTGTTGGAGAGTTAAACATTCAGTACCGGGTACTCGTTACGATTTTGAACCCATCAGCAATGGTAAAGATTTAGTTGCATTTTCTACAGCAAAAAATTCGAACTCTACTTTATTTCTGATGAATTATCACACTGGCGATATCATTTATTCTCAAGAAATGAGGAACTGCACAATGAAACCCGTGCTTTTCCTCGATAAAGATCGTATTATGTATTATGATGGCGATTTTTATTCTGTATTGAATTTCAGCACATTTGATTTTACCAAATTAGAAAAACATAAAAAATCCGCTATCACTGATCTTAAACTAGCTTGGGCCATTTATCTTCCTACCGGTGAATTATGCCTGGGGGGTGGTCAAAACGCTGAGATATATGATCCTAAAACGCTTACACGATCTTTTGCTTGTGACTATGCTCATGGAAAAATGCCAACTTTAGTTATGGCTCAGAATGGCGACGATATATTCCTCACTGAAGATGGAATACTACATATATACCGCAAACGATTCTTTATCATGGATTTAAGTTTCAGGCTAAAACCTCAAGTAGGTTACGAATGTATCAAAGCTCAAGATGATAACAATACTTTTACCATATTAACCCCAGAGCCCATCGTTGTAGATAAAAATCATATCGACACGTCTTCAAATGACTGGGAACAGAAAATGCTAGCTGGTGAACCTACCTGTACTACATTTGCTCAGATGATATTAGGTCTGTTTGAAAAACACGATGTTTTCAACAGGAAAAATGGCCAAAATCCATTTGTTACCTTTGATCAGCAGGCCATACACATTACAGGGTTGTCAGATGAGGAAGCATCCAAGCTTCGTGGATTACTCAATATCTTCTGGAAAAAACAAGCGAATCTCTTTGCATTTCACTCTCACAGGCCTGAACAATTATTATCTCAACAACAATCCGTCGCCGATTTTCTTGATGAAGATAATACACCATTCAATCCAGTAGTTGTGGCTGAACTTAAATAATACAGTCCCTATTTATTTATGTGGCGTCATTGCTTGATTAGCATGATGAGACAGATTTTCTTTATCTGCTGGTGTGGTAATTTTATGCTCTCCTACCGTCTTGAGAGCAGTTTCCACTTTATCTTTCATTGAGTCTCGACCACTCACCGTCACCTCTTTAGGCCCTTTATTAGGTAATTCCGTAGCTATTTGTGCAATATGCTTGGGAGTATCGTCAGATCGTCTAACTTCCTCAATATTGACAGTATGCTTACCTTCCTCTGCTGAGACAGAGAGTCGTCCACCATTTTTATCCTCTAATTGCATTGAAAGAGAATGAGACTTTTGTTCCACTTGAACATCTCGAAAACCATGTGTATTAGCATAGTCAGTCACAGTGGACTGCGTCGCCTGTAAATCTCTATTACTTGCAATAGTCACTGACACACGTGATGCCCAAGTCGGTATCCCTTTTGCGGGAGCACTCTTAACTTGCCGTCTATCGTTTTTAGGTTCAACGCTCACAGGTGTAGGTGGAAGTGAATGTCTTTTTTGATCAACTTCTTCAGATGATTTTGGCGTGGGTGTAGGCACTGCTTTAGGTGTATGCGCAACTTCAATAGTATCAACACTCATCTTAGACACTTCTGAATTGATTACTGCAGGTTCAGATTTTGTCGTTTGTGGTGCTGGAGTAGGTGGTCCTGTAAAAAACGATTTAATAGTCGACCCTAATTGTTGAAAAAATAATCCTATACTTGTTAATCGACTCGTGAAAGTAGGTTTTTGATTAACTTTCAAAGATGTTGCTATTGTGTCAATTGATTTTCCACTGAGCGCAGACACACTGATGGTCTTGGGAGGAGCAGTCCCAAACACTTCATCTCTAAATCTCCCATATGCCTCTTTTGAAAATCCTTTCATCACGACATCGTTCCCAATCACCTCAATTCTTTGACCACCCTTAAATTCTATTGGATAGTCACCAAATCCACCCTTAGTAATTGTCAATTTGCCGTCCTGTGTATTTTGTTGAGTTTTAAGCCAAGCATTAAATTCTTCTTCCTTACCACGAAAATTCCCTTCAAACCCATTCAACTTCACCTGATTATATTCATATTTCGCTTCCCCACTTTCCGCCGCCGCAGCCCCTGCTTTTGCTTCTGCTTTTCCAGCACCAAACAACCTTCCTACAGCCGCAAGTGCTTCCCTGAATCTTCCAAACAGACCAGGCGCCTCCACTTTTTCACTCAGCAGCGAATCTCTCTCTGTTCTCGGAGAATCTTCTGCGTCAGAATCACTACGTGGACTTGGCTGACCTATGTTTCCATGTTTTGCGCCAACACCTTCGAGGTTAAGTGTTGGTGCCGATTCCATACTGGCCTCCGCCCTTGAGTCATTTCGTGCTGTATCAGTCATGTCTCTCCCCTTCTGTAATGTTTCCATACTGGAAATAGCGTTATTCAGTTTCACTCTCAGCAACTCTATAGCGACTTCATCTGCTGGAGTTTTCTCTGGCAAACGCTCACGCTCAGCAAGTGCATTCCTTAACGCCATTGCCTCTACTACTCTGCTATTAAATCGAGGATCATCCGTTTTTTGATTTAGAATCAATTGTATAATTTTATTATCATAATCCGTTGTAACATTTTCCTTAAAAACACGATGAGACATTATATCTCGAATAGCGTACTCTGTTCTTGCTTTTCCATAGGGAAATTCCTTCATGGTAAATTTCTCTTCAGATGCAGCTGCAATTTTTTTAGCTTCTTCTCTTTCTTCAGGTCTTGCTGATGCAATTTTCGACGTATTAGGCTCTCTGATATTCTCTGCCATTCTTGATTTTTCTTCATCTTTAAAACTAGCTTCAGATTCAGTGTCAGCTGAAGCTCCACGAGATAAAGCTTCATCATCTGCACTACTCAAAGCACTAAGCCCACTATTAATACTTTCGGTATCCTCTCGACTAATTGTTTCCGCATCGCTGGGTTCATTTGCTGTCGCTTTTTTATCACGAGTAACGTCGACTTCAGCAGGAATAGTTGATGTTATTTGTCCTAAAAAATTTAAAACAATACGAGGTGCTCGTAATATTGCAGCAAGAGGAGCCTGTACTATTCCACGAAGTACCTTATTGGGAATTGCTTGAGTTCCTCTCTGAATTCCTAACTCAGCAAGCAGTAATCCAAAATCTAATAAAACGAATGGGTTCAATGCTCGAGCTAAATTTACTTTAGCGATCTCATCGTCTTTACGTTTCCATAGTCCAAGTTTATCTCCTATTAAAATCGCAAAATCACGCACTTTGATTTTTTTCAAATTTGGGTTACTTTCAAATACATTATTTGTTATTGCAGCCCACCGACCTGATTCCCCACCTTTCTCACCGAATCCCTTCAATCCAAATCCCTGTATGGGTATCGTTAAGTCTTTTAATACTGTCTCTCCAAACGAAGCAGCTTCACTCAATCTAGCCGCATTTTCAATATTTTCTATTTTTGTATTAACTTGGGAGCTATTGCTCGGAGCATTATCACGTAATTTATTAGTAACCGCTTCTATAATAATTTCGCCATAGGTATCGCTATTTTTTGTATAATATACGAGCAGTTCAAATAGCTCGCTTTCTTTTAATGCACCAGACTGAAGTATTTTTTCTAGTTGACCTAACTCATTAACATATCGATTTGACTTTAATTCGTGTACCAGAACAGCACGAGCATGAGGATCTTCGGCTAGTTTTTCTATATCACCTACATTACCTTTTTCGCTTAAAATAAAATCATTAACTCTTAAAAACATCTGAACAGGTTTTGCTGAATCCCCTAATTTTTCGTTTTTACTTAGATTTTCAAGAAGTTCTCTATCTCTAACAACATTAAATACACCATTTTGAATAAGCCTCGAAAAAACGACACCATTACCATCATTCTTTATCGATTTTAACGCTTCAACGAAATTATGATGCAGTGATTCACTCATCCTGATCAAACTTGCAAGATTACGTATTTCAACATCAGGCAGTGTTACATTTTTAGCAGGATCAAATAACTTTTCTAAAATTATTCCCAACTTAGCACTCAGATACCCACCTAATCCTTTTTCCGCAATCTTTCTATTTTCAGCTTTTGATAAAGAGTCCAGCAGAACATTAAAATGTGTTGGGCTTTTATCTCCAATCTTTTTTTGTTCTTCCAATTCTTTTGCAATATCTGTCGGCGTGGATTTAGACCCTTCAGACATAAGCTTGGTGGCTCTTTCCACCGTTTTTGTAGTAGCCCGAGTTAACCGTCGACTTGCACGGGATTCTTCATCATTTAGATCTTTCATAAAAACCCCACTAACTAACTTAATCTACCTTAAGTATAGCTCATGGCAGGGTTTTTGCAGGTTTACGAGGTACCCCAAGCTTAACTGTCATCTCCATACCAAAACGCCTGACTAGCGGCCATTCCAGGCAATGACCCCACATGTACTATGATGATGAATGCAAAGTGGTATTGAAAATCCTTTAGAATGCCCTTCCAAGCACCTAAAAAGCGCTGGAAGCTACTTACCTAGATAATACCGCCTTTAGGTGAGTTGAGACAGTCTCAAGTAAGTAAACAGCTCAGGAAGATAATTACCTACTTGGGTCAGTCATTTGCAATAGGTACCACCCTTACGAAAACAACCTAGCTCTTTTCATTAACGTTATTATTGAACCAGAGCCTGTCAACCTGCCGCTCTGCTACCACTAGGGCTAGGTGGAGGAGTTTGCTGCTTGATTTCAGCCACTTCTTTATGCGCCTTTAAAGTTTCTTTAAATTTTATAGCGTCAGCATTTCCAGCAGCAGCGGCAAGCTCAGTAATAGTTTTTACTTTTGGCGGCTCGGCTTTAGGAGGTGCAGGACCCACAACCGGTTTTGATGCCCACTCTGGAAGAATCTTTCTGGTCACTTGAGCAGCTAGTCCTGCAGCGTCTCTCGCAACAGTGCCAGCAACACTCATTAAAGAAATGCTCTCCCTTTGTTTCTTTTCTTCGTGATCTAATTGTTTCATAGCATCCATGATTAAACCTATTTTCCCAGCACATGGAGTCTCATTAGGATTTGCATCCTTTATTTCTATTAATGCTTTACCATTCTGAGATATTTCTTCCTTTAAGGCTTTTTCGAGCAAATCTATTATCATCCCGCCTTTCGCATCTGCAGCTCGCCCCATTTGTCTTAAAAAATCTTTATGAGGCTGACCACCTCTAGAAAGTGCTTTGTCAACATTATCTGGAATTAACCCATACTTTTTCAAGTCAGTTATTAATTGTGGGACTCTTTCACGAGCCGGTCGACTCGCATAATCCTCCTGCTTTAGAGAACTATCTTGATCTTTATCTTTATCTCTTGCCATACATACCTCCGCATTTTACGAACTTTGGTCAAACAAATACACATCCTCTGAGTCTTAATGTTTGCCACTTAAAGTATAGCACACTAACAAAAGTCTTTCCTTCCGACCAAATAATCGATAAAAATCGAATAGAATATACCGCTTTCCCAAAATTTAATGCAGACAAAAATATAAGAGTATTTTATTTAGAAATCTCATTAAGATCACTATTATGAGCAATGTGCATAGGCATTTCTTGAACTGCCTTATGACTTTTTACCTACAGGTAGACATAAAAGATGCGCTAACTATTTTGCTCTGAACTGAACTTCTTTTTGTGCTCTTAACTCACTTTCGCGAGCATCCAACCTTTTCATCACACTTGACAAACATTTTTCAAAATGCACATTCTCAGGGTTTATTTCTCTATAACGTTGCGCAGCATTATTAAATTCTTGTTTACATAATTGAATTTGTCTAGGATTATCCATTTTTGAAACAAAACCATCTAACCTGCTAATGAATGATTCGGATAAAGCTTCTCTATTTTTTTTGAAATTGTCTAATGGAGATTTTTTATGAGGCGCTGAAACCATGAGTTCACTAGCGATACTAGCTATTTCCTTCTGTTAAGAAACAGTTAGATTAATTTTGAGATCTTGTTGCCTCGCAAACAATCTCTCCATCACATTCTGTGCAGCTCTGTTGGCATCATGGTTATTATAATATCGTTCAGCTATTTTAATTAGTTTGTCAATTGAGTCATTACTATGAATATCATAAATTAAAGAATTGAGCTCTCTCTCAGCATCTTTACTGTTTGGCGAAGAACACTGAGCTGATTTCATGAGCTTTATCATTTCACTTACCAATTCCTCTGGCTGCCTTGCTTCAGGCATGGGTCTAACAGTTCGAGTTAGTAAAATTGTGCGTTCATTATCTCTCATTAGGCTTGAAACAATGCCTAGAGCCACATTCGAGCGATCAGAACCAATTTGCTCTTTAAGCTCATCAAAATAAGCTTTTCTTATTTGAGGATCATGCAAATTATGATTGTCTTGGAGCATTTTAGCCACTTCGCTCTTAGCCTTATTGAGTAATGCGTCTCTAATTAGAGGAACATTTGTCGCGGAAAGTGCTTTTTTAATTTTATCAACCATTTCCTTAATATTATTCCTGTCCAACGCATTCAACTGGTACCCAGACGCTTTCATCACTTCTTTGACAGAAGCAACAAGAACTTGATCTACATTTTGACCCGTTTTAGCTGATGCCTCTATGTATTTGCATCCATGCTCTTTTGCAAACTCACGAATTTCAGTATCAGTAATTTCTCGTTCAGCAGCACGGTCTGAGGATGTGCCAACAATAATGATTGGTTTACCAGATCTTCTCGCATCAGCAAAATCATTTGATTTAGAGAGATTATTAAACTGTTCTTTATCTGTTAGATTGACCACATAAATAATAGCGTGAGCATTTCTTGGAACTCCGAAATCTTTACGTCTGGTATTTGGAGAGTCTTCCCAAAAACGTGTTTTAATTTTTTTCCCTGTATGAACTACTGTCTTTGCTTTATCTTCTAATTGATCATATTGATCAGTAAAGACATCCTCGGTGATACGTTTCATTAAACTGCTTTTCCCAGAATACTTATCACCCATCACGAAAACATTATACAGCATATCATAATCTCTTTTATCGTTCATGACACAAACCTCCTCATAATATACCACTACAATCTACTCACTATAATAACTTCCAGCACATACTATATTAGACCGATCTTATTTTCATGCATTTTTAGTATAGCACATCACCTTGAAAAAGCAAATTGACCATTAAACACTATTTTACAAGCATAAAAAAAACACCACACTTGATGACCTAACTCAGACACCTATCATGATCTAACTCAGACACCTAAGTTAACTCTGAAACAGCAGATTGATCTTTTAGTTTACGCTCTTATCTAACAAACTAACGCTCCTACAATACATGATAAAACAGCTTTTGTGAGTTCATTCTTTTTTAGAGAGAATAAAAGAAGTATTCAAATCTCGAAAACAGAGAACATGCCTGCATTTAAAAGTACATTTCTTGATCAATACAATAGCTTACTTTCAGTCGCTGACGCATCACTAGAATCATTGTACTCTTGCTCAGACGCTGTTGATTCAACAACTTGCACTACTTTATTTTGATCAAAACGTTTTAAGAACCATACTTTGCCTGCTTTTCTAGCGAGATCTTCAGGTGTATTACCATTATTGTCAAGAGGAATAGGATTATTACGATAAAAATGCCTAATTAAATAGTCATAAATATTCCAATGACCTTCTTCGGCAGATATGTGCAAAGCTGTTTTGCCTTCTTTAGACGCAGCATATACATATTCTCTTTCAACTTTTTGTAAGACTTCTTGCAGTAAGCTAAAATGTCCACGATGTGCTAACGCTTGAATAATGTTCATATCGTCAAACATTTGGTCAAGAGATAAAAAATTGTTATCTACACAATACCAGAAGACGTTAGAAGAGCCACTTGCAATGGCATCCTTTGGCTTAATACTGATATCTTGATTATATTTTTCTTGCAGTATTTTTTTTGCATCCTTGCAGGCTACTAAATCACCATTTCGTAATATTAAACCAAATATAGATGGTAAAAATCTCATATAAACTGCTTCGTTGCACTCAACACTTGGATCAAACTCCATTTTTTGAAAGAGAATACCAACGATAGAGTCAGAAGTACCTCGACTCAGGCTCCAGCTACAGTGTTTTAATGCGGCAGCAAATCTATTTTCGTGGTCTAATTCCCCATAAAAGAGATCAAATAATTGATCAACAGCCTTTTCATCGCTACCGGACATTACATAGCACATAAGAGTATCTTCATTTTCTGATTTCTTATCATCAGGAAATAAATTTGAATAGTGATCAGTGCATTTCGCCTTTAAGTTTTTGAAAGTCTTAATATTACCTCCTACTAGAGAAAACCGAATTAATTTTTTAAATAGATTCTCATCAATCAAATCTTTATCGTTTAAAAATGGATCAAGATCATCTAATCCTGAAAAAGCGTACCCAATAAGCACTGAACAGATTATATCATATTGTTCATCCGAATCTTTTGTCTCATCACTTATCGCCTTATTGATCAACTTTCTTTTCCCACAAACACCCGCAATTAGCCAGTCTGAATTTGACCTTTTCAACGCGTCTATTAAGTCAGAATCAGCGGAAGCTAATTTTCTTGCAAGTTGTAAAACATTTATGTTTTTGTATCTAAATATAGGGCTTAAATCTAAAACGTCTGCAAGAAAAGATAAATGATCAATCGACCTTTCAGACAAGACATCTTTCAATGCTTCTAAAAATAATTGTCCTTTCTGTTGTTGATAGATTGGGCTGCCATTTTTGTTTGAAATGTAAGCAAAGGAGGACACTTTTTTATTTTTTAGTATTGCACCACGCTGCTCCAATAATCGAAAATTTTTATTGGTCAATCCTTCACAGTTTCTAAAATCACTATCCGACAGATGCAATTCAATATTCGGATGCGGAAAACCAGAAGCCCATTTCAATTGCCATAGTGTACCTTGTGTATTCATTCGTTGATACACTTGGATAAAGGAGTTTTCTAATCCCACTGCAAGAGTTTCCAAATTTTCTTGAGCAGATAAACTATTAATTCTAGAATTCACAGTAATGATTGCTTTTTGACGAGTTGATTTCAGATCCCAAACTCGGATAGTTTTATCTTTACTAGCTGAAACGACTGTCTTTTCATCTGGACTTAAAACAACTCCACGCACTTCTGCATCATGGCCTCTTAATTCAACACATGTATCTTTCATTATATTCCAAACTTTGACAATTGTATCACTACCCCCAGCAGCAAGCTTCATTCCTGTATTACTCAAATATACGCAAAACACATTACCGTAATAGCCACATTTATAATATGGGTGACCTGGATCTTCAGTTTTATATACAATAATTGAGTTATCACCACCTATCGCAAAATACATCTCATTCTTGCTAATATGAACAGAATATATTTTTCCATTATAAAACAAATATTCGTGCTTATCTTTTTCATAATCAAGAAATTCTGCACACATCCCAGCATAATCAGTTCCAAATAATACTTTATTAGCATTATTGCTGATACACACACTCATTATCCGACCGACTCCACCTCCTGATGACTTACCTGACTTACCTAATAAATTGTCGACTGATACACAATATGGACCATACTCATATGCAACATAGGTTCCATCCGGACTTAAGGCTACTGAATCAAAGGGAATGTCTGAAGATTCATGTAGCTTCGATTCGCCATTACTCAAATCCCAAATATAAACAGTTCCCTCCCTGCTCGCAGAGGCTAGAAGCCTGCCATCGGCGGACATGGAAACACCAATCACTGAAGCTTCATGCCCCCTCGAGACGTCGGAGTAATTTCCTGCCTTTATATTCCTAATTTGTATTTTACCTCCAATCAAAATCGCCAACGTGAAATCATCTTGACTCAATCTTATTTTTTTTACATCGGTGTCAATTCCATGCAAAACTGTTGATGCTCCGCTTTGTCGATCCCATATCCGAATCTGAGGTAATCGATGCACCTCATCCATCGAGAAACTGACATTATCAGACGAAATAATCATACTACCATCGCTACTAACGCAATGACGTTGAATCTTATTTTCGCCATAACTAAGACCAATTGCACGATCATTTGCACTACCATCAACAATATCCACTATTATAATTTTTTTCCCTTCACCAAACACAAGAACATTATTTCTAGCACTAAATGATATATTCCCTCCTGAATAATTACACAAATAAATTTCTTGACCAGTTTTAATATTAAAATATTTAACCCCCCCTGCTGATGCAGTTAATAATATATTTCCATTATCACGTAAAAAAACTCCGTATACTTCCTTTTCATGAACTTTAATTGTGTCTTCTTTATTTCTATTGAAGTTAATAATTTTAACGGTACCATCTTCATTACCCATTGCAATAATATTTCCAGTATCATTTAAATCTGTTGAATTAATCTTCGCATCTATAGAGATTTTCTTCCTTATCTTAGTTGTTCTCAAATGCCAAACAATAACCGTTCCTTGCTCATCGGAAGTTGCTAAGGTATAGCCTGTTTTACTCATTGACATTGTCCTAATTAAACTATCATGTCCTTTCAGTTCAGAAATGTATTCTCCTGTCTCAAGATTTAACAAGGTAACTGTGTTTTTGATAGCAACTACTAGTAAATTGACATCGGGTCGATAGATAAAATCTGTCACATTATTATTGAAACTAAAACAAGGATATTCCCCAAAATCTATCCCCTTTAAATTACATCCGCGTAAATTCGCTTCACGGATCCAAACGCGATGCATTATCACATTTTCAAGATCTGATCCTTCAAAATTCGCTCGATCAAAATAACCTCCACTGATATTGGCTCCATTTAAATAGAGATAGGATAAATCCGCACCATTGAATGTTACTCCGGCTTTGACTAATACAGTAATTGCATTCGCTGAGGCTATCGCATTAGCCGAATTACCACGCGATGAATACAGCCAATTCTGCATATATTCTTTGTATTCATCATTTTCCTTCACTCGCTCTGCCAAAAAATTGACCTGACTTTCTTCTAATAACGCAAGGTTTATAGAATCTTTTCTGGGCCGATATTCCTTAGGCTGTTCTCTCTGCTGAGCAGCTTTTAAAGAACAGTCTGAGATTCCTTTGGATACAAAATAATCAAACAAAGACTTATGGGCGAAAGCAAATAGATTTTCACCGGATTGACGAATAAAACAGGAGGACTGCAATAATTGGTTTCGAAGGTTGCTGGGATCAAAAAATCGTGAGAATGGGTTTTCATCTGAGGTGTTACTACTGTGATCAAAAATATCAGCTTCCGTAGGTTCATAATACACTTGACATTTCTGTTGCTCATGCATTAGTTGAGCTAAAGAAATAGCATAATCCCAAAATTCGAATAGCATTGATGCTTGTTCTGAAATAGCGCCTTGATCTTTTAGTTTGCGTTCTTGCCGTATAAACCAACGTTCCACAAATACATCATATAAAACGGCTTTTGTGAGTTCTTTCTTCTTTTCGGGCTCTATTCCTTCATAACGCTTCATAATATCGGGCAAGGCTTCTACAGCGATTCTCAAGACATAAGGTGTTTGAGTCAATTCTTTTAAACCAGGGACCTCTTCAAATCCCCTCTGATATTCCTCCCAGCTTTTCCAGAGGGTGTCATGTCGCTTGATGTATTGTCTTACATAGTGCTCTATTTGGTCCGGGCTGAAGGGCTTAACATACATAACGGATAAAGAGGCATACTCAAACCGATCTTCTATGATGGGCGTAAATAAATTTTTAAAATTCTCCAACCAATATAAGTACTCATGTCTACAGGTAAATATCGTCCTTGCATTCCAATCCGCTAAATGATTCGTCACCCACAAGTTTTTTGAGCTTCGGATTTCATCCACAGCATCAAAAATAAAAATGAATCGGCAGTTAGCTTTTAATATTTGAATCTGCTCATGACTAAATCCATATTTTAGCAATGTTTCTTCGATAGCATGAGTTTCTGGTTGTTTACAATTCGGCATTGAGACCCATAACGGGATAGGATCTCCTTCTTTATACTGATCCCAGAGCTTGGAAATAAAACCTTGGGTAAATAAACTCTTTCCTGCTCCCGAGTGTCCCGCCAGTAACATGACTTTTTTTGTTTGATCAGCCAGAAATTTATAGACCTCATCTTCTAACACCAAGGAGCCTTGATAGCTCGAGTCATAACAACACGACAGTGGTATAAAATCATTTCCTTCTGTTTGCCAATCCGACAATTGCTGTTGAGATTGTCTGAGTTTCTCCATGAGTTGAGGTAGTGCTTCCTGCTGTTGTGTTGCTGCCAACGGGGATGCAGGGATCGTAGCAACGACTGATTTCTTAGCTAATGTCTTTTTACGCAGTCCCACTGCAGGCTTTGGTGGAATTGGAGGTGAAGCAGGCCTTTGTGAGGGCGGAGAATCTGATAGATCTTGAGCTTTTCTCACGCTAAATACCCTCCGTCACTTTTTCAATGTTTTAACGTCTTGATCAGCATCTTCATCGGACACTTCTGTGTCACTCATTATTCCACCATAGTTACCATAATGATTCACATCAACAAGAAGGTCTGCCACACCAGAATATTTAGGCGGATACATGTGATCATACGCAAGCGCTACAGATACACTACTATCATTGCCAGCCGCCCGCGGCGGTTCAGTTTTCCATTTAATCAAGTCCGCCATTAAATGCTTTAGCTCGTCGGGTGTAATCATCAAATTGGGGTCATTGAGCACTGGATGCTTCAGTACAGAAACAGCTGAGGGACGTTGCGCCGGATTAGTCATAAGTAATTTTTTTAACAACCCCAATAAACTATTATTAGTAGCAGTTTCCCAACCCACAATACCATTAAAATAGCTATTAAAAAATTGACTATTCCATGTTTCTAATTTCCAATTCAAGGACTGATCAACTCCTCTTATATATTCAAGATTTTCTAAATATATTTCTAATATAGCTAATCCTACAGCCCATATATCGACTTTTTCAGCATCAAATTCATCGACGAGCTCTGGGTCATCGATGGGAGGTAATTTTTTGAGCATTTTTTTTCGATAATAAGCTAAACGTTCGGGTGAAAAATAATGACTATCTCCGTTACCACCTCTGATTACAGCATCCGATTTATTACTATATTCACGATAAGCACAACCAAAATCTATCACATACACTTCACCACGGCAGTCCAATACAAAATTAGCTGGTTTCATATCAAGGTGACGAACTTTTCGACTATGCAATCCTTTAAGTCCAATAACTAAACTTCTAAGGATGTGGATAAGAAATTTATTTTTTAGTTCTTGATTATCGATAAATTGAAGCAAAGGAATTAATTTTTCGCCGCTGCCAAATCCGGCTAACGGCATAAATTGTAACAAAATGCTTTCACCCGTTTTTTTACTTTTTATTAACTGTGAATCCCAAAGAGGCATTACATTTGGCAAACCATTAAGTTCTTTTTGAAAAATAGCCTCTTTTTCCGATTCTTTTATTAACTGCTCACCTCGTATTTTTTTGACTCCAGCGAATCGGTGATTAACTATTTGCTGAGCAATTCTAAATTTTCCAAAATGTCCTTGTCCTAGAACCACTTTTTGATTCTGTTCACCTGGATCAAAAACAATCTTGATTCCTTCGTTTTTTTGTAATTCTTGAGCCTCCTGAAAATTAAAACGATTCATTAATCTAAACCGACTAACTGTTCGGTGTTCTCGTCCTTGCTGAACGACAACAGCAGTGATAGGCATTGCACTTACATTATTAGCTCTTAGCTGAGGACCAATTATATTTAAAGTAACAAAATAATCACGTATTGATGGATGAATAAATGTCCACTGACAATCTCCAACTTTTTTAATAAGATTTGCTAGGCGCCACCGTTTTCTATTTTCGAGCTTTTCTTTACTACCCTGATCTTGCGGGAGTAATTCATCACTGAAGAATATAGCAAATTCTTTCATTTCCCTTAGATTCGCTTCATCTTGTATCTCAACTTCCCCAAAGGGGTCATCATCTGATCTGACATCTTGATAATAAACAACAGTTTTATTTTTTTCCTGCATTTTCTTAGCAAGAGCTTTTGCAAATTTTTTACAGTCCGTTTGAAATGTTTTTCCTACATTCTCTCCCCTGCCCATGAGTTTCACTTCTTGACGAGCAAACCATTTGTCTACGAAACTATCGTATAATTTCACGGACGTCATTCGAAATTTATCTTCATTACAACCCAATGACTCAAATTCCGCTACTATCCCACGTAATACTTCCATCATAATACGAAGTAAAAAAGGGTTACGCGTTAAGTCTTCTAATCCAGGAATTCTTCCTATCCAAGTTTTGTAAATCGCCGGTTTCAACCAATCCTCTGTGAGATCATCCCGAGCCCTGATCTCATTTCGTAATTCGTCCCCTCTCACATTGAGGAATTGCTTAATATACTGATCAATTTGACCAACTACAAAAGGCGATACAAAGACCTCTTGAAACGCATCATTGAGAGGTCTTTGCATCTTGAAGGGAATAAACAGTCGAGAATAATTTTTATCTTGACCAAAATAAGATGGTCTACAGGTGAAAATAGCTCTGATATCCCACTTATCTAATTCATTCTCTAAAAAAAGATTCAACTCAGAATTTGTTTCATCGTAAGCATCGAAAACTACGAGAAACTTTTCACTTTCCCGTAAAGTATTAACTTCTCTGACAGTAAAACCATGCTGACTAAGAACTTCCACCATCAACCCAGACTTTAGCTTCCGTATTGTCGGTAGTGAACAAAATAGTGGAATTCGATCTCCAGTCTGATAGCGCTCACATTTTGATTTAATATAGGATTGACAGAAAAAACTTTTACCTGATCCAGATTCACCGGAAATAAGCATGACAATTTTATTGCTTTCAATAAAATCATTAACTTCCGCTGTGAGATCAAAGGTCGTGCTAGAAAATTGAGTTCGTGTTCCACAGGGTGGAATATATAACCCAAAATCATCCTGTAAAGATTCATCGCCACTTTGCTTTTTGCATAATAATCGAATTTTATCTGGAATGCTTATGGATGGTGGTAGTGGCGCTGGCGTTCTTGGTTGCGAAATCGATGGACGTCTTGGTGACAATCCCGAGGATCTCTCTGCTGGTGGTGATTGAGAAGGAGACATATTATATTTTGATCTGGCTTCATCATTCGCATGTCCACCCGCTTCCTTAACTGATTGAGCAGACATTATGGAAACAGCCTCAGGCGCAGAAGTTCGAGGTGATGGAATTGAAGGACGTCTTGGAGATACGGCTGATGACCGTTGTGAAGGCGGTGATGTTGATGACACAGCCTCCCCAGAAAGTTGATTCAACTGTGTGTTCTTACGTGGAGGTAACGCCGGCTTATTCGGAATTGGAGGAGAAGCTGGGGGCCGAGTAGATTCTGATCCTTGTTTCATAATGCACCTTCCTTTGATGTCTAATCTGAACACTATATCGAAATACAAGTACCAAAGTCAATTTCGGATTACACTCCGATTTGATTCATAAAAACGGAGCTTAATTTTGCTATCGCCTTCTTTTTGAACTGTTCTGAAATTCCAGACAGCTGCCTTTTTGTTCTATTAAAATTTTTCTAGTAATCTACTAATTTGCCCAGTCAAATAAAATGGTATTGATAAAAGAGTGTAACTAACTTTTTTGCCAAGTGAATTCGTTAATTTTACTTCTGTAGCTGAAGGGAAATCAGCATTAACGCGTACCGCTAAAGCAAAGTTTTTGAGTCCCATCAATATATGTAATGATTTTAATGTTCCTGCTTTTCCAGCTTTGACCTCGACTGGGATGATGCGACTATTGTGTTGAATCAAATAATCTACTTCTGCACTAGAGCCTTTTTCTTCACGTGACCAGCAATACAAGCTTGGTTCTATGTAATAAGGCGTGATTGTTCGTAATAATTGCCCAACTACCTGCTCTGCTAATCCACCTTTATTTACAAATTGGGGATCCTCAGTCGTTTGAATATCATTTAATGTTAAACCTAATGCACTACTACATAGACCGACATCAATAAATATTTCTTTGAAATATTTTTCACGTGAGTTCGCACCTAATGGCACACCATTGGCAGAACTATTAGTAACGCAATGACTAATTCGCGCTTTATTAAGCAATGAAACTGCCTTTTTTATATAATGAACTGAGACATCAGGACTTACTTGTGTGTAAACAAACTTACTCGCTAATTGTTTTGGCACGGATAGCATAACTTCGTCTAGTCTATCAGTGGGAACACGTTTGCTGTATTTTGAAAAATCATCACGATACGTAGCTATTAATTCATGTTGAATTTGATTCACATTTTTGAGAGAACGCGACGAAACCCATGATTGAATAGCAGCTGGTAATCCCCCAATGATGATGTATTCATTAAACAGTGCGGTGAGCCGATCATGTATCGTCGCTGGAATTTGTGTATTCATCTCAAACGATTTTAGGTAGTCCACTAGCCGTTCTTTGCCACACGCCATTAAAAACTCTTCGAAAGACATGGGCTCGAGATGCATATAATTGATGCGACCAACAGGCATACTGAAGGTATGATCTTCAAGTACAAACTCCAAAAGTGACCCGGTTGCAATGACGGGTAATTGAGGCATATCTTCAGCAAACCAACGGAGCTTAGCCAAGATTTCAGGTGCAGCTTGAATTTCGTCAAGTAACAACAGACTTTTAAGTGGGTCAATCGTGATATCAAGTGATGTACTGAGGTTGAAAAGGATGGTCTCGGGGTCATTAGAAGAGAATAGATTAATAAGCTTAGGCTGTTTTTCAAAGTTTAACTCAATGAGAGTCATCTCATGTGCTTCAGCCAAAGTCCGCGCCATCCAGGTTTTCCCCACCTGCCTAGCACCCCGAATAACCATCGGTTTGCGGTGCTCAGCAGTTAGCCAACTTGATAGATCTAACATTCGGGATCGATACATGCTATTCCTCAAAAAATTTCATTGAATGGTACTAGCGCAACCTAGAACCTAGTGTTCTCAATTAGGATGATAGCAGTACCTGAGCGATAAATCAACAAAATCAACCGGTTCTTATTGTTGTGATTTAATATATAAGCGGTTAATTATAATTTTAAATTGAAAAACAACCGGTTCTTTTTTATAAAAGTAAAGCTATTTACTATGCACAAAACAAGAAAACAAGGCCTTTACTTCATGAGGTCATGAGCAGGAAGTGATGGAAGCAGGTCTAACATTGAAACAAGCTTTTTTACCTTATGGAGTCCTGCTGATAGTAAAACTAATATTTCAATGTTAGACATGACATCCTACTTTCTTACAACAGTGCTAAACGCCTGCCTAAACGACTGTGATAAAACTAAGGAATGGGATGTCATGCAATGAATCATACCAGGTTAAAGTTCAATAGAAGCAATCCACAACCCATGGTATGATTCGCCTCTTTTATCACCGGAAAGGGGCCTACACAATGGATATTACACGCAAAATTGCTGACCATCTTAAGGTTAATGAAAAGCAGGTTGCAGCTGTTATCACTTTACTCGATGCAGGCTCTACAGTGCCGTTTATCGCTCGATATCGCAAAGAAGTCACCGGGAGTCTAGACGATACGCAGTTGCGGGTACTGGAACAAAAATTGACGTACTGGCGTGAACTCGAAGAGCGCCGTGGGACGATCATTAATAGTATTAACGAACAGCAAAAAATGACCCCTGAGCTTCAAGCTTCCATTTTAGCCGCTGAAGACAAAGCCACACTCGAAGATTTGTATTTACCCTACAAACCTAAACGGCGCACCAAGGCTCAAATTGCTCGTGAGGCAGGTCTAGGCCCTCTCGCTGAACAGATTTTATCCAACCCTGAGTTAAATCCATCATCAGAAGCAGAAAAATTCCTCAACGCTGATCACCAAATCAATGACACGGCTGCCGCGCTTGAAGGTGCGCGTCAAATATTGATGGAGCAATTTTCTGAAAACGCTGATTTACTCGGCTCTCTGCGTGAATATGTCTGGAAAAATAGTATTTTAGAAAGCGTCGTTGCAAAAGGAAAAGAAGAAGCGGGCAAAAAATTTACTGATTATTTTGATTACAAAGAACCAATAAATAAAATTCCTTCTCACCGAGCACTGGCTTTATTTCGCGGGAGATCCGAAGATATCTTACGTCTTTCCTTGACACTGAACGACGAACAAAATGCAAATTGCGTTTCACGTATCGCTTCTACCTTTAATATTACTTCACAAAACCGACCTGCTGATGCATGGCTTTATGAAACCGTTGAAAAAACATGGCGATTAAAGTTGCAAATATATTTAGAACTCGATCTCATGACTCGATTACGACAAACAGCGGAAGAAGAAGCAATTTTTGTTTTTGCAGATAATTTAAAAAATTTATTAATGGCAGCACCTGCTGGGAATCGCATTACGATGGGATTAGATCCAGGTTTGCGTACGGGAGTCAAAGTAGTCGTCATCGACGATACAGGGAAATTATTAACGTATACCACTATTTTTCCGCACGCACCGCGCGATGATTGGAAAGGCTCATTAGCAACGCTCGCCAAATTAGCCCAAGAATTTAAAGTAGATTTGGTCAGCATTGGCAATGGCACTGCTTCACGAGAGACCGATAAATTAGTGACAGAGCTCATGCAAAAATTACCTCAATTAAAACTCACTAAAATCGTAGTATCAGAAGCTGGCGCTTCTGTTTATTCTGCTTCTGAGCTCGCTGCAAAAGAATTTCCTCAACTAGATGTTACCTATCGAGGCGCAGTGTCTATCGCACGCCGCCTTCAAGATCCACTCGCAGAGCTCATCAAAATTGATCCTAAAGCGATTGGAGTAGGTCAATATCAACACGATGTGAATCAAATTAAATTAGGCAATAGTCTCCAAACTGTTTTAGAAGATTGTGTAAATGCTGTTGGCGTTGACTTAAACACTGCCTCTGTACCACTGCTCGCCTCAGTTGCTGGATTAAATGAAACTCTAGCAAAAAATATCATTGCTTATCGTGATGAAAACGGACGGTTTAAAAATAGGATGTCTGTAAAAAAAGTTCCGGGTTTAGGTGAGAAAAAATTCCAACAAGCCGCTGGATTTTTACGCATCACTCAAGGCGATAATCCTCTCGATTCTTCGGCTGTTCACCCTGAAGCCTATAGCATTGTAGAACGGATTTTGGATCAACAAAAAAAATCGTTACGCGACATCATGGGTAATTCAGAATTACTCAAAAAATTGAATCCCGGCGATTTTATCGACGACACGTTTGGTGTACCTACGGTAACCGATATTATTCGTGAATTAGATAAACCCGGCCGCGACCCTCGCCCAGAATTTAAAACAGCTAATTTTCAAGAAGGAATCGTCAGTATCAATGACATTAAACCAGGTATGATATTGGAAGGCGTGGTAACTAACGTAGCGAATTTCGGCGCATTTGTCGATATAGGTGTGCACCAAGATGGGCTTATTCATATCTCTCAATTAGCGAATCACTTTATCAAAGACCCTAAAGAAGTAATAAAAGTCGGAGAAATTATACAAGTGAAAGTACTCGAAATCGATATTCCTCGACAACGTATTAGCCTCACGCGTCGACTTGATGAAAAATCAACTAATTCACCCGCACCTAAAGAAATTCAAAAGCATCAAAAACCGCAAAAAGCACAACAACCACCCAATGCTATGGCTTCTGCTCTGCTTGCGGCATTAGAAAAAAGGCAGTAAAAGACTCAAGACCTCTTGCATGTTTAATGCTTCTCAATCAAAAGGTCTTCGAAGCAGATCAGATTAGAGAAAAAGTTTTCTTTTGAAATTTTTGCAGCAAGTTCGCATTGGTAAATTAACACGGGGCGCGCTGTGAGTGATTTCGACAATTCACCTTTTGCAAGTATTTATGAATGCCAGTAATACATCTAATGATAAAATCCTTTGGTATATTCTTTTACATCTGACCTTTTTCATTTCAGCTTTTACGATGGGGAATCTTGATGTCATCATGAAGAAGCATGACATTTAAGGTGCTTTTCAACAAGCCCGCTCAATTTTAAAAAAGTAGTTAACTCTGACCTAGGCCGGTCTACCGGGTTGGGGGCTTGCCATTATTTGGAGAGGTCACAACTTCTGATGCCAGCAAGTCAAGAAAACAAGGCTTTGATTGCGCGAGTTCAAGAAAATAACCCAAACTCATATTTATTTGACATTCTATGATTTTTATTCCATACTGCTACCTAACCTATTCGGAATATGATCCGAATAGGTAGCTCCTATTCGGAGCTTACTCCGAATAGGTTAGAGTATTAATTGCCAAGGGTCTATGCGGAATGAGTAAACCAATCCTACCTCGACTACTGAATATGGATCTCCCCCAAGGCCAATCAGCTTTTTTATGGGGTGCTAGAGGAGCCGGAAAATCAACGTATTTACGGAGTAAGTTCCCTAAGGCACTTTATTATGATCTCTTGAAAACAGATCAATTAACACTATTCCTAGCCCAACCTCATCTTCTTAGAGAAGAGTTATTAGGCATTTCGAAGGAACAAAAACGATATCCTGTAATAATTGATGAAATCCAAAAGATACCGCTCTTGCTCAATGAGGTTCATTGGTTAATAGAAAATGAAGGCATAGGTTTTATTCTCTGCGGGTCAAGTGCCCGCAAGTTGAAGCGAGGTGCTGCCAATCTTCTAGGCGGTCGTGCATGGCGGTTTACATTTTTCCCGTTAGTGTACAAAGAGATAAAAGAATTTAATCTAATCAGAGCGTTAAATCATGGGTTATTACCTACACATTATTTATCTGAAAAACCACAAAGATTTTTAAGGGCCTATTTAAATGACTATTTGAGAGAAGAAATTCAGGCTGAAGGTTTGGTGAGAAACTTGCCAGCGTTCGCAAGGTTTTTAGATATTGTAGGATTTAGCATTGGTGAAATGCTCAATTATTCAAATATTGCTCGCGAATGCCATATTGACTCAAAAACGGTAAAAGAATATTATCAAATTCTAGTTGATACATTAATAGGATATTTAATTACACCCTTCCATAAGAGAATTAGCCGAGATTTAATTGAAACCACACCCAAGTTTTATTTATTTGATGTCGGAGTAGCCAACTATTTAAAGAGAAATGTGATTGTTGCTCTAAAAGGAAGTGAAGCGGGAAAATCATTTGAAAATTTTATTTTGATGGAGCTCGTAGCTTATCTTGGACTGAACGAAATTGATATTCCTATAAAATATTGGCGAAGCAAATCAGGATTAGAAGTAGATTTCATCTTAAACAATGGTAAAATTGCTATTGAGATCAAAATAGCTGAAAACCCTGCTCCTTCAGATTTAAAAGGAATAATTGCATTTGCTACAGATTACAATCCTGAACATGCCATCGTAGTGTGTCTAGCAGCAAGAACCCGTCAAATAAAAACCTCTGACGGTAAAGTCATTAAAATTCTACCATGGAAAATATTTATAGAAAATTTATGGAATAAGCAGTACATCTAGTAAGCGTACGTAGATATTTTTGCTTCAGCTTACAACATGTCGTTACGATAGACTAAAGATCCTAATTAACTATATTTACCAAACTAATGACTCTTTACTTTAATACGCTTATGTTCTGACTCTACAGAAAGATCTATGCCTTCGTGTTGTTCATCATCAATAAAAACCAGTTTCTTCGGGGCAAGTACGTGGTTTTGAGCAATAGGCTGAAGCTGAGTATAATCTTCATAATAGTTTTCTAACCACTGCTCAGGCCGCATTCCTTCTAAAATCCAAGGTGGATCAACACAACAACCATTTCTATAAAATTGAACTTTATCTTTTATAGTATCATAATGAATTGCTATATAACGAAGTTCATTAGAAGTATAACTATGATAATCGTTTTTATTTACTCTTGTGTTTCGACGTGTTTTATCGAAATTTATGCCATCCAAGCAAAAATGAATTTTTCCTGGATAATGCTCAATGGCCAAAAAGCAAGACACCATAATTTTACTATGCTCTTTTGAACACGGGCTTAAGGGCAGAGTTGATATCTCTATAAAACTCGGTGAAGAAATTAATACACGCGCGTGGTTTTTAACCGGAGATGACTCCTCTCTTAAAGGACTCATTCTTAATTCATCACCATAAATGTAGTAGGGTTCCATAGGTTTTACTATTTCATCTATCGTGACATAATGATGTTTAGCTTTCATTAGCGCTAGCTTAGACTTCAACTCATGATAAAAAAGTGCTCGGGCTTCTTTTTCAAGACCAAAAAGGAGATCTCCGGGCTGAAATAAATCAATGAGTAACTCTGCATCTTTTTTCTGCATAATATTTTACCTATTTAACTCGTTTAATTTTTTGAATTAATCATAGTTATCATGCATAAACGAATTCACAGATACAATTGGCAAATAAAGCATTATTTATGTCGAATTATCGCACTTTCTGTCACACTGAGATTATTGTATAATGCGCTTTGCAGAGAAAGACCGAGGAAAAATTTATGAGTGGACTACTTTCGGTTCGAGTGACACCCAACGCCTCCTCAAACAGAGTTAAAATCGAAGAGATGCCAGATGGATCTATTCAATATCGAGTCTACGTGACCGCTACGCCCGAAGAGGGAAAAGCAAATGCAGCAGTTTTGAAGTTATTGGCAAAGAATTTAGGCTTGCCAAAATCAGCTCTTGTCATTGTACGCGGCGAGCTGAGCCAAAATAAGATAATAAAGATCTTAAAATGATGGGGGTAATTCTAACATCGAAACAGGCTTCATCTCGGCAACTTCTGCAGAGCGCCAGACTCATGTTTCAATATTAGACCTGATCTCTACCTGGCAATTACATCAGTTAAAAAACAAGACCTCGATTTGACTCGATGATAAGTTGCAAGCAAGGTTGATCTTATAGCATTCACCACGAAAGCTCTTAGAGAAAGTGAACTTAGCTATTATAGTTTACAGTGTATAGTTTACTATAAACTATAAACCATCGAAAACAGCAAAGACCCATGATGATAATACTTGCTATAGTTTATAGTTTATACTAAACTATAAACTATGAAGACTCAAACTAAACAGCATATTCTGCAATTACTCAAAGAGCAGGGGCCTACAGGTCCAACTGCAATCTCTTCTCTATTGAACATAAGCCCACAAATGGTACATAAGCACCTTAAAACCCTAATGCAGTCTGGTGATATTAGACGGCAAGGAACCCCTCCAAAGGTGCTATATTTAGCCGCTGACAAAAAACCATTATATGAATTCCCAACACTACCCTCTCTAGAAAGAGATTATATAGAACAACATTATTTGACTGTCACACCCGGTGGTGAAGTAATATTCGGACTTGAAGGGCTTCAACAATGGGCATTAAGAACTCAACAACATAAACACTTCAAGGCATTGGCAGATGAATACGTAAGCTCACACAAAAGATTTGATAGTCTGTATCGAAATGATCTCGGCCTTATTGATGCTACATTTAAAATTAAAGATACATTTGATGTGAGTTATTTAGATTATCTATTTTATCAAGAATTTTATAGCATTCCAAAATTTGGAAAAACAAAAACCGGCCAAATGGTTTTTCTAGGAAAAAGTGGTCAGAATTTAAAATTTATTCACATGTTGGCTGACATGACGCGAAAAGCCATCTTAAATATTATCGAATTTTACAAAATTGATGGGGTAATATTCGCTCCTCATTCAATACCCCGAAAAATTTCTTTCCTCAATATGTACAAACAATTTTTAGAATTAAACATTCCTTGCTCTACAATGAGCAAGATCTTTGTAAATAGTATACCTATCGCTCAAAAATCATTATCTAAATTAGCTGATAGAATCGAAAACGCTACCAATACAATCTTCACAATAAAAGAAAATAGTTCCTTCAGGAGAGTTCTTGTGATTGATGATGCAGTTGGATCAGGCGCAACCCTCAATATCATTGCTTCTAAGCTCAAAAATGAATCTAGAGTAGAATTCGTTTGTGGATTTGCAATAACAGGCAGTTTGAAGGGTTTTGAAGTGATCAACGAGATTTGAGCCAATATTTATATTCAACTTTGCGATCAACCAGAAAACCCATACATGCAAAAGTTCTACAAAATAATTCTCACAACTCTAACAGCCTCTCGAAAAAAAGTAACTAGAGAATAGTCTAAATATGATCATTAAGAATTTGAAATAAAGCACTTAAATTGCTGATGGTACTTTATAGGTGTAAATTCTAGAATTTCATAATCAGCTAAATTGTTTATCTTGAATGGGTCATCATTCAATATCGCATCCAATTGCTCACGATCATTTAATTGAGAAATAATCACTCCGCCTGTCCGTGGAATTTTTGGGCCTGAGGCAACAAAATAATTTTTCTGGTAACCCTCATCCAGAAAATTACGATGCGCCACAATCAATTCATCAATTTCAGCGATAGGAACTTTGTAATGCAATAAAATTATAAACACGGTTATATCCTCCAAAATAAGAAGACGAGCTCAGAAATCCTAGCCTATATAGCTCATATGTCTTACAAGCTAAGATCCCATCTGCCACACTGAGATCTCCATAGCCATCTATCGTCGTGAAATATGTTATACTTACTAATAAGAACAGACAATACGTCTACCCCAGCAATTAAGGATTGGTCATGCATGTCGTAATGTTCAGCACACGCTCTTATGAAGTAGAACGTTATAATCGCCTTAATATGAATCGACACGCCCTAGAAATCACTAGAGAGCGATTAACTATAGACACTGTGGCCCTAGCCAAGGGATATGAAGCCATTATCGTCTTTGTGAGTGATGATTTATCCACCCCCGTTATAGAAAAATTAGGAAGCATGGGCATTAAGCTCATCGTTTGTCGGTCAGCTGGTTATGATCATGTAGACTGCGCCACCGCAAAAAAGTTAGGCATCGTTGTCGCAAATTGTCCTCGTTATTCGCCCAGTGCAGTCGCTGAATTTGCTGTTGGTTTACTTTTAGCTCTTAATCGCAAAATCGTATTAGCCCATGAACAAATAACACGGCATGATTTTACCATCGATAATTTACTGGGATTTGAAATCAGCACAAGTACTGTAGGTATCATTGGCACAGGCCATATTGGGGCTGCATTCGCCAAGATTATGAAAGGCTTTGGTTGCACATTGCTCGCTTACGATCCATTTGAAAATCCAGAATGCATAACACTAGGTGTCAAATATTGTTCTCTTGACACTCTCCTTGCTAATTCAGACGCCATAAGCCTACATACTCCATTATTAGAATCGACATACCATCTCATTAATGATCAAACCATCAGTCAAATGAAACCCGGTGTTTTGTTAGTGAATACTGCGAGGGGAGCTGTAATACACACTTACGCAGTAATAGCAGGCATAGAAAACGGACAGATCGGGGGATTTGCGGCAGACGTCTATGAATATGAACGTGGCATATTTTTCGAAGATTACTCTAATCAAAAATTGAATGAACCACTTCTTGAAAAATTATTGAGTATGCAGCGTGTTTTATTAACACCGCACCAGGCTTTTTTCACTAAAACAGCTCTAGAAAACATTACGAAAAATGTGTTTGAAAATTTGGACGCTTTTGAGAAAACCGGGACCCCCACTTACGTGCTTCCTTAGTAGGATATTACAGTTATGACTAATGTATTAAATTTAAATCAAGTCTCATTAAAGAATATCGCTCAGGTCGGTGGGAAAAATGCAGGACTTGGAGAAATGATACAGCATTTAAGCGCAGCTAACGTATTGGTTCCAGGTGGATTCGCCACAACAGCTGATGCTTTTAGGGTGTTTTTAAAACAAAATGATTTAGACAAAACGATCTATCAACTACTCTCAAAAATTAATGAGAATGACATTACCAATCTACAAGAAATAGGACAGACTATTCGAAATAAAATTTTACAACAAGCGCTACAAAAAGAGCTTATTGATGATATTAAAAATCTCTACTCAAAACTCGGGGACGATGTCACTGTCGCTGTCCGATCTTCTGCAACGGCAGAGGATTTACCGACAGCCTCTTTTGCAGGCCAGCAACAAACCGTCTTAAATGTGACCGGTATTGAAAATGTATTATCTTCTATCAAAATAGTATTTTCTTCCCTTTTTACAGACCGTGCCATTATTTATCGCAAGCAAAACCATTTTCCAGACAATAAAGTGGCAATGTCTGTTGGTATTCAAAAAATGGTTCGCAGTGAAGATTCTGTCAGTGGCGTAATTTTCACTCTCGATACAGAGTCTGGTTTTGATCAAGTGGTACTCATAAATGCCACCTACGGGCTTGGAGAAGGTATTGTCTCAGGTAAAATTAATCCTGATGAATTTTGCGTTTACAAGCCTTCGTTGTTAGCTGGAAAAAAAGCCATATTAAAAAAGCAACTTGGATCAAAAAAGTTTAAACAAATCAGCGGGAATCAATTAGCCGAACTACGCTCAGAACCTATTGCTGAATCCATGCAAAACCAATTTTGTATATCGGACGCAGAAATAGAGTCTTTGGCTCAGAATGCCATAAAAATAGAAACTCATTACGGAAAACCGATGGATATCGAATGGGCAAAAGATAGTGTCGATGGGAAAATTTATTTCGTGCAAGCAAGACCGGAAACTGTGCAAAGCCAAATGACACGCACGATACAATACCAGCTCCAAGACACCCACAGCTCAGAAATCATTATCAAAGGTAAAAGCGTAGGCAATCGGATTGGACAAGGTGTTGCACGAATTATTGCTTCTCCATCAAAAATGAAAGACTTAATTCCTGGCGAGGTTCTGGTCGCCGACATGACGGATCCAGATTGGGAGCCAGTGATGCGACAAGCTTCTGCCATTATTACAAATCGAGGCGGGCGTACCTGTCATGCAGCCATTGTTGCACGTGAATTAGGTATTCCTGCGGTGGTAGGTTGTGAAACCGCAACCCAATTAATACACACCGGCGATCCCGTCACTGTGTCCTGTGCTCAAGGTGATATTGGTTATGTTTATCGAGGAGCCATTCCATACAAAGCAACTGAACTTGAGCTGAAAGATATTCCAAAATTACCTGTTAAAATTTGCATGAATTTAGGCAATCCCGAACGCGCGTTTGAATTTCGTAAAATTCCAAACGATGGCGTCGGTTTGGCACGTCTTGAATTTATTATAAGTCAAAACATCTGCGTACACCCAAAAGCTTGTTTAGAATTTGATCATTTAGCCGATGATTTACGTCAAGAAATTAAAAAAGCAACCGCTGCTTACGTCACACCTACAGAATATTATGTCTCAAAGTTAACCAAAGGACTTGCCACAATAGCTGCAGCATTTTCACCCAAAATGGTGATCATGCGTTTTTCCGATTTTAAAAGTAATGAATACGCTAATTTATTAGGGGGTAATCTGTACGAACCACGAGAAGAAAATCCAATGCTGGGATTTCGTGGAACAAGTCGATATATTTCAGATCGATTCAAAGATTGTTTTGCTCTTGAGTGCGAAGCAGTCAAAAGAGTACGAAATGAAATGGGGTTAATTAATTTACAAATAATGCTGCCCTTTGTTCGCACTGTCGACGAAGCTCAAGCCGGAATTAAAATCTTATCAGAGAATGGATTAGTAAGAGGAAAAGAAGATTTGAAAATTTTCATGATGTGCGAAGTCCCTAGCAATGTTATTTTAGCCGAACAATTTTTAGACCATTTTGATGGGTTTTCTATCGGGTCTAATGATTTAACGCAGCTAACGCTTGGAATCGATCGTGATTCAGAATTATTATCTGAAGAATTTGATGAACAAAATGATGCTGTAAAAAACAGCTTAGCTAAAGTCATTCAACTGTGCATTGCGAAAAATAAATACATCGGAATTTGCGGACAAGGCCCTTCAGACTATCCTGAATTTGCTCAGTGGCTCATTAAAGAAGGGATTGGGAGCCTCTCTTTAACCCCTGATGCCGTCATACCTACGATTCTCAAACTAAGTTCGGACTCTTCACACTGATGAGCATTTCCCAGTGAGGGGAAATTATCTAACAAGTTGATTACAAATGATTTTGCTTAGCCAGGAATTGATGCACACCAATAAAGCATATTGTACCCCCGCCAAAAATGCCGTATTCTGCGGGATATAGCTTAATTTAGTTTGGAGATCATTCATGATAATACGTTGTGGCACTCGTGGTAGTGTTCTCGCTCTGGCTCAAACAAAAATGGTCATTGATGCTCTTGAAAATGCTCACCAGGCATTGAAAGTTGAACGTCACGAAATTAAGACCTTAGGTGATCGCAAGCAAGGTACTGCCGCTGCAAGCCAGAGTGATAAAAAAGACTGGGTCTATGATCTCGAACTCGCTTTATTAAACAATCAAATCGATTTTGCGGTTCATTCGAGCAAAGATATTCCTCATGAAATCGAACCAGGCACTGCTCTGCTTCCGGTTTTAAAACGTGGAAATCCTTATGATGCTTTTTTAGGCAAAAAAATAGGGAGCGACAATCAGCGACTATCATTAACTGATTTACCGCATGGCGCGAAAGTAGGTACCGCCAGTTTAAGACGACGCGCTTTTTTACTCAAAATGCGACCTGACTTACTCGTTGTAGAATTCAGGGGAAATGTAACGACACGCGTACAAAAACTCGATGAGAGCGAAGAATTAATGGGAGCTGTCATGGCATCTGCGGGTTTGGATCGCGTCAATATTCCTAATTTACAATACGAATCACTTTCTTCAAAAGACATGCTGCCCGCGATTAATCAAGGAATACTCGCTGTACAATTTCGCGAAAACGATGAGAAAACAAAAAAAATTCTCGAAACTATCGTAGATCCTGATACGCACGCAATGTGGCTTGCAGAAAGAGGTGTCGCTGAAGTTCTTAAAGGTGATTGCAAATCAGCGATTGGTATTTTTGCACAATGTAATGGAGAGTCAGTGATTTTATCTGCCAATGTTATGCTACCTGATGGATCAGAATCAATCACTGCAAATGATAGTGCACCACAGACACAATCCTATCAATTAGGAAAAAAAATTGGGGAGCAACTGCTTGAAATGGGCGCATTGAATATTATTGAAAAATCTCGGGGTTAAAAGAAAGGGTTCAAGTCCACATTAATTAACTAAGTAGAATAATAAGTCAATTAATGTAGACTGGAACCCTTAACCGTTAACTCTCATCATCCGACGATTTTTTGATATTATGCTTCTCATGCATATTTTTTAAACGAACACGATGATTTTGTAGCTTAGCTTCCAAATGTGAAATTTTGTTGTTCATTTCAGTTTCATCAAAATGTTTTTGGAGATAATTGATATCCACATCAATTTGTTTTAATTGCATTTCGTCGGTCGTATTCTCTCTATCGACTTTCAACTTGTTGAGATATTCAAGGCCATTGTGAAAATTATCTTTTAATTTTTGAATGGATTTTTCAAAGTGTGCTGTCGCGCGGCTATAGTCCTCAATCCGAGCCAGCTGATGTTGCCGTTTTGAATAGTTACCAAATACTGTCAATGTCGCCATTTGTCGCTCCTTAAGCCATACCTACGCTCATTTATACATTCTTATAGTAAATTTTTGGCATTATATGCTATCTATAGACCAAAGTCAAGCCCAGAAACCCTCACAAACACTAGATTTTGTCAGTAAATAGGGCTATACTTATAATAGATCTCATAGAAGGTCTACTCAAGCTTTCAGACACGGGGGCGATTTGGTTTCGACGTGGATTACAAAGCCTGAGGTGCATGTCGAGCATGTAGCTTCACTCGTTAAAATGAGTTGCACATTATAGTTGCTAACGACGAACTATACTCTAAAGCTGCCTAAGCGCGGCTTTTCACTCTCTGGGTAGGGCTTGTACTCCCAGGTCTACTTCGGTAGACAGAGTGATCACCCTTTGCAAGATCGCAGCAACGACCGCCTTAGTCAATGCTGTTAAAACCTAACTAGGCTCGCTGTTACTACCCCTGCCGGTCGGGTTAGTGGGAGCTAAAGCAAAGACTCGGCTAAACATGTAGTACCAACGGTAGCGGATTTACGGACGCGAGTTCAACTCTCGCCGCCTCCACCAGATATAAAAAGGGTCGCCTTGGCGACCCTTTTTATATCTGGATAGTGTAAGAAGCTGGGCTCGCGTTCGCTTGCGGACAAGAGTGTAAGGAGCAACCGTATATCCAATGGACATACGCAGTGCGACGAACGACTGGACAGGATGTCCAGTCAGGACCATCCAAATACTTTATTGTCTCGTGAGGATGGCAACAATCAACTTATCCAATAAAACTGGCTTCTCGCCGCCCACACAAATATTGTTTTTTTTCTTTAGTAAAAAACAAAGCCATTTTGGGATTGGAGGACATTGGATGATCCACATACAGCTAATCAATGCATTATCCGATAATTACATCGCGTGCATCATTAATTCGACTAATAAATATTGCGTTATTGTTGACCCAGGCGAAGCAGATCCTGCATTTAATTTCCTTAATGAACATCAATTGCATCTATCAGCAATATTGATTACCCATCATCACTGGGATCACATCAACGGCATTGAGAAATTACTAGAAAAATTTGACATTCCTGTATATGGCCCTTCAAAAGAACCTGTTAATGGGATGACTCATCATTTAAATGATAACGATAAAATCACGCTCGAAGCGATAGGAATCACTCTAAAAATCATGCATATTCCAGGACACACATTAGGTCATATTGCTTATTATAATGATCAGTTTATTTTCACGGGTGATACATTATTTTCGGCGGGATGCGGGAGAATTTTTGAGGGTACCGTGGATCAAATGTATCATTCTCTCTCAAAAATTGCCTCATTAGATGAAAAAACACTGGTTTATTGCGGTCATGAATATACTGCTTCCAATTTAAAGTTTGCTCAATTAGTAGAGCCAGAAAATAGTGATATACAAAAACGCCTTGAGGAAGTATCAACATTACGCCAACAAAATCTTCCTACTGTACCGTCCACACTCGCTCTGGAAAAACTAACCAATCCATTTTTACGTTGCACATTTCCTTCTGTAAAAAAATCCGCTGAAAAATATTCAAGGAAATCTCTCGCTACTCCTCAAGAAGTTTTAGCTGTGCTCCGCCACTGGAAAAACCACGTGTCGTCGCAGCTTTAGTTGTTAGTACTTTTCCTAAATTGATAACATAATTTCATGATTTATTTTTTATGCTACAGTATTTTTAATTATTGTTACCAGCTCATTAAATTTTTCATTTTCACAAACTTCTTGCCCCATAAACCATCGTAATAATTGAGGATCGGGTTCGTCCAATAAAAGATCAAAAATATTGATTTGTTCTTCCGTGAGGTGATTAAATTGAGGAGATGAAATAAAATTCGCTAATAGAGCATCCAGCTCAAGCATACCGCGGCGGCAGCGATAACGCAGCCGCGCGATAGTTTTTTCGTTAGGCTTCTTCGCCTGCGCCATACGATTCACGCATGAACATGGCTAAAAATAAAGCTACTGCCAAGCTTAAAGGTATCATTACCAGAGCGACTCGGTAGTTTGCTGCGGTATACGTACGTACACCATCGATCATTTGTCCGCCCCATGTGTAATCGAGCAATTTTCCAACCAAAGGAGAAAATAACATACCTCCAAACATGACTAACATATTCACGAAGGAGACCGCCGATCCCGACATGTGAAACGGACAGTTTTCTCGACCAATTGCAAAACACACAATTTCTGCCGAAGAAAAGAATCCAAAAAGGAAGATCAAGCTATAGACGATAACCGGTGATTGAGGTGTAAGATACAACAGGATCAAAAAGCAAATGCCAGATAAAATACAACCTAAGATCAGGGGCATTCGACGAGACCGTAGCAAATCAGAAAACCACCCAACGAAAGGCGCGCCCACTAACCAACCCCCAAATACCATTGCATTAGCAAATGAAGCATCATGGGATGAATAGCCATACGTTTTTACTAAGAAGTCTACGCCCCATAATTCTCCAAAAACGGATAAAGACATGTACATCGCAAGACCAATGGCGCCGGCGTACCACATTTGAATATTTTTCGCTATTGCCCACACACCCCACAACGCCTCTCCAAATGTAACCCGTTCCAAGGGCTCCATATATTCAGGATCACCATGCGTATCTCTGACAACTAACCAGACAACGGGAACGAGTAAGAAGCCAATAACAGTACCAACAAAAACCGTCTTCTCCCATCCGATGGTCTGAACTAGAGAAGAAAGTTGCACAACCCCCATCATTGCTCCGACCATTCCCAAAGCGGTAGCGAGACCCGCAAATAATGCAAATCGGCTACTCGGCAGCCAAATAGCTGCTAATTTAAGCACTCCCACAAACGCGAAAGCACTGCCAAAACCGACTAAAAATCGCCCCGTCCCCGCGAGCCAGATCAGGTCTGTCGATCCAAAAAGGAGACTACCCAATGCACAAATCAGTACAGCAACTGTTAACATTTTTCGTGGACCCATGATATCTGTCATCAAACCGACGACAATTTGCATGGGGGTATAGGCAATATAATAAAGTGAAGTAATAAATCCGAATTCTTCTGCAGATAATTGAAATTTACGCATTAACTCTGGAACCATCACGCTAGGTTCGATGCGCAAAAGATACTCATAACAGTAAAACAACGCTCCCAGACCACAAATAGCCCAGCCCAACATCACCGAATTACGCGACACTTGCGATTCTGACACGATATTCCCCTCCCAAATTCCAAACCATTCAAAGCTCCATAGCCTAAGATTACCTACTTTATGGCGCTTTGCCTCCAATACCAAAAACGCCCTATCCTATCAAAATATCGCGCCAACATCCATGGTTAATAATCACTACAAGTCGATGACGGGCTACCCATTTCAAACGGGCACGGGCATCCCCTTCGACAGCTCTCAAATCCCTCCCCCATCGATGCGTTTTTTGCTCAGTTTTTCCTGTAAAAAAAACCCGCAAGTATTTGAACTGAGAGTGAAATAAGGTATACTCTTTAGTCGTCAGTCTAAAGGCTGAAAACATATCTTCATAAACCCTAAAGAGGAAGGATCATAACGATGCAAGGCGAAAAGAATTTCGAAATAACTCCAGATCACAAATTAACAAGTTCCCTCAAAGTCGATGATAAAGATAATACATCAGCCGTACACAAAGATCATGCAGAAGACGGCGAGGTCAAAACCGCTATACTTGATGAAGAGGCCCATATTGATGGCGAAAATGATGCAGCTGAAAAGGAAGCCGCAGATAATGCGGCAGCAAAAGACACTGACAGCAAGCCCAAAGACCCCTCTCGTGTAGTCCTTTTAGAGGAAGAGGAAGAAGAAGGTGATGTCCCCCTAACAATTCCCGTTGACAGCAACCCCAAAGAACCCTCTCGTGTATTACTTGCAGAGGAAGAGGAAGAAGAAGGTGAGGAACCCGTAACAAATGCTGCTAGCAGCAAGCCCAAAGAACCCTCACGTGTAATCCTTGCAGCGGAAGAAGGCGATGAAGAAGCTGCTGCAGTTGCACCGGTGGACGGCCCTATAGTCCTTGCAGATGAAGACGAAGAAGCTCAAGCACCAGAAGCTGATAAAGACGGCAAAAACGAAGAAGGTGCTGTAGCTGCACTTACCCCCAGTCAGGACGGCCCTATTGTCCTTGTAGATGATGACGAAGAAGCTCAAGCACCAGCGGTTAACGACGGTAAAGACAAAGAGCCCTCTCGCGTTATCCTCCCGGATGAAGAAGAAGAGGAAGAAGTTGAAGAAAGACATGAAGAAGTGGACGAAGTGGATGATGATCCCTTATTGATGGGTTTTGGAGGCCCCAACCTAGATGCACAAAGACTACCTGGCCAACAACAGTTCGATATTAACCTGCTTCTTGCACAGGCAGAGGTTGCCGCTTTAGCTCATAATCCAGCCTTCAATCAGTTCCAATTTCCTGGAGTTCACGCCAGACCACCTGCTCAACCAGAGGCACTGGAGCATGGCGGAGAAGATCAACTCAATCACGCCCCCCTCACTCGGGCAGATCGACTACGACAGGCGCTGCAGTTAGAAGCAGGACCACCGCAAAGACAAAGCTTTGTACGCTCTCCGAAAAAACTACTCGCTGCTAAAAAAGCACCCTCTACCAAGCAATATAATGATGTAATACAAGAAAACTCTCTTCAATGGAAATTAATGGAAGCTTGTGTTGCCTTATGCGACAAATCAGTAAGAAGTGAAATTGAGAAACATAACCCTAAACCTTCAGAAACAGATCCCAACAAAAAAAATGAGCTTAAATTAAACTACGCAAGACATTTTAACTTCATCGTCGAAAAAAATCCCAAGAGAGCCCAAGAATTACTCAAACGTTTGATACAAATTCGACGTGAAAAACCCAAACCGAACTTTTCAACGGCTGATTACATCTTTATTATTGCTGGCGATCCCAACGGTTTTATGTATCAAAACAATCTATCTACTCTTAAATCAAATGTGACTAAAATCGATGGGGGAGAAACAGATTCGGTAATAAAATTACAAGTGCAAACAAGTGATAATAGAACTATCATTCTTTATGCTCAAAAAGAAAGCTACCAAGAAGACCAAACACATTGTCAATTTAATGCTATTATCCCATTATCCTATTACTTAACTGGAAAAGATATCCTTATCAAAACCTCTCTAGATCAATCTGGTCGTACATCACTTCACTGGGCAGCCATTAGTGGAAGTTTTGCAATGATGCAAACCTTAGAAAAAGGCTATGAACATCTTAGAAAGCATTCAAAAATTCCTGCAAATTCGCTTCCACAATATTCTTCAGTTGATGCACGCAATAATACAGTAGCTCATGAGATAGCGAGGTCGGGTCTTTATCAAATTGCTGTCGACAATAATACAACGCACAACATTACTGTTGAGCAACAACAATTTGAATTCCAACATGAAGCCTCAGTTAAAATAACAACTTTGCGCGATGAAGATTTAATCTCATTAATAAAAAATCCTCACATCAGCTTTTTCTGTACACGCAATATACAGGGAGATTTACCCATCCATCTCGTTGTCTCAAATAATCAAAAAGATTTACTCGAGACCTTGCTGCATGATCCGAATGCACCATTCTCAAATCTGGACGCCGATTTATACGGCACTAATGGCTCAGCAACTAACGTTTCACTTTTACATTATGCTGCAATGTGCCCAGAAGTTCATTGGAAAACAGTTCAGCTAATCATCGAGGAAAAGCCCAAACTACTTAACGCACAAGACTCAAAAGGATTCAAACCTCTCGATTATGCAGCTGGTGCATGCAATGTTCCTACGCAGCTCCTATTGCTTGCAAAAGGAGCAGCGCTGGCTACTAAAAGCTATACAGGAGATTCCCCCCTTTCTATAGCTCTTACGACCTATACCTTTGATGATGAAGAAATTGGCACTTCTACTACATTACCATTGCACATGTCTACACGAATTCCGGGATTTAACACCATCACTCAACGACGGTTTTTACAAGTTCCTACTCATCCAACAGACGAGCATAGTCGATACATCACGTCTGAAGAACTCAAATCCTTAGATGAGATTCTTAATGACAAAGAAATAATGAGAGCATTTACGCAACTACATGATCGCCTAAAACTCGCTAGCTGGTCTGCACTTGAAAAGAAACTTAAACAAAAAAATGGGGAATCAAATTCAGCCACACCACTATCTTACCCCGATAAACTTGCCACTCGATTACGCGAATATGCTTTACTACCAATAGCAGTGTTACAATTTAAAGGCGTCGAATTTGGAGCACGCGAAAAAGCCGCCTCTTCTGAAAATACTCGAGGTCTACAAGTTATTCGCACAGCGCAATTTTATAGCTCATTCTTTACTCGCAAAGAATTTCCAATTTCTGTATCCCAAAGGAAAAATTTCCTCATCGATATTGGTCGTGGAAACTCTAATACAGCGTTAGAAGATTTAATTCTACCTCTGTCTGAAATTATCGAGGGCTTCAAAGTTCTATTAAGACAAACAATTTGTCTTTATGACGATCTCTGGGTTATGGAAGATACTGAAGAAAATGGTATCGCTAGTAAAAAATATAGCCTAGATGAAGATGGGCAACGAATTCCTTCGTGGGGACAATGGTGGGCTGGAGAAACGCCTTATAAACAAATTACCATTAATATTCTAGATAAAGTAGAAAAGCTTCTATCAAAAGTGGAACAGGTTAACTCCCAGCTAGCAGGGGAATCTATAGAGATAGATAGCGCTAACGAACAATTGTCAGGGTATAAAAAAGAATTAATAGGTCTTATCGATGCAGCACTCCGAAAAGCTGACAAAAAAATGTTGCATGTGGATCACGACACCAGCGATCCAGCGACATCAGATTTTAGAATACGTTGTATGGTAGCAAAAGTACTTGCAGAAAAAGCTGTACTAACAAAAGCTGATACCCCCGACACAAAACCAGTGTTTTAAGTAACTACTCACCCCTAAACGCAACGTACTTGCTTTGCATAGTTGCCCTTAAGGTGGTGAGTAGCTTTTAATTCCACCAGTGTTTCTTGGGTAAATAGGCCTGACATCGATTGAGCTGTCCCTGATAAACTCGAGAACGCAGTGACACTTTCTTCGCTACAGCGATAAGCCAAGGTTGGCTACGATAGGTCTTTGCAGCATAACCATTAAGCCCCTCGTGATACGCAAGATAAAGTGCATAACTATTTGTTTTAGAAATTTTTAATTTCCGATTTGCTGTTTGCACATACCAACCCACAAAATCAGAAGCATCGTTAAAATTGCAACGACTACCCAAATAATTCCCGGTCTGTTTCTGATAATTACGCCAAGTTTGATCAATGGCCTGTGAGTAACCGTATGCTGAGGTTGGTCGTTTCCAAGGAATAATTCCCAAACACCATTTACGAGGTGGCCTTGCATTTGCAATAAAAGAAGATTCTTGACGCATTATGGCCATTTGCACATGAATTGGCACACCCCATTTTTTCTCCGTATCTTGTGCAGCCCAATACCATTCAGGATATTCATTAAAAATACTACAAACATCGTCTATGCATTGTGGTTGAACAGTGACACAGCCGGTCATTGATAATATTAAAATAACAGAAACGATTTTCAGTGCTAATTTTTTCATACATGTGTACTCACTCGTTGACTCACATGACACAATAATTCATAGCCGATAGTATCCGCACATTTTGCTACTTCCTCAATCGGCAAGCCCTCACCCCATAATGTAACTTCATCGCCAATTTGTGCATTAGGAATCGATCTTAAATCAACAATGATCATATCCATACAGACACGTCCGATTAAAGCACATCGTTGACCACGAATTAATATAGGCGTACCCATCGCTGCATGCCTTGGATAACCGTCACCATAACCTATTTCCACAACTCCGACTGGCATATTTTCTGGACAAACAAATAAACCACCATAACTGACTGACGATCCTTTCGTTAATTGATGAACTGCCAATAACCGCGATTTTAATGTCATGACTGGACGTAAATTTAAATCCAAACCAGTACAATCTGGAAATGGTGAAACACCATAAAGAGCGATTCCCGGCCGAACCCAATCATGCAATGAAGCCTGCCAGCCAAAAATACCCGCCGAATGTGCAAGACTTCCTGGCAAATGATGCGTCTGTAATAATTGTTGAAACAATGTCATTTGTTGCTGTGTTGCAGGAGACGCCAAAGAATCAGCCGACGAAAAATGTGCCATTAATCCTAGAATTTTTATTCGAGAAGATAAATTACGGAGCCGTTCTAAAACATCCCCAACTTCCGTCAGTTGAAAACCCAATCTCCCCATACCAATATTAACTTTTACCCAAACTGGGATTGATGAGGTTAAATTAGATTCAGACAAAATTGAAATTTGTAATTCATTATGAATAACAGGCGTTGCCTCTAACTGATGTAAACACAATAATTCCTCAGGTGTATGAAATCCTGTCATTAATACTATGCGCTGACGAATATCAGCATTACGAAGGCGCTCCACTTCATCAATACACGCGACACCAAATCCATCCGCTTCAGTTAATGTTTTAGCGACTCTTTCTAAGCCATGACCATACGCATTACTTTTTACCATGGCTAAAATTGCACTTCGAGGAGCCCGTGATTGAATTTGTTTAAAATTATGCTCTAATGCGCTTCTATCGATAGTTGCTTGCCTCACCCTCACAACATCATCTCCCCGCCAAATTGCGACTGAGCGAAATTTTCAAAACGGGTATATTGCCCCAAAAATGTCATTCGCACTCGACCAATAGGACCATTACGTTGTTTTCCAATGATAATTTCTGCAGTGCCTTTGTCTGTTGAATCAGGATGATAAACTTCGTCTCGATAAATAAAAACAATTAAATCGGCGTCTTGCTCAATCGCACCACTCTCTCGCAAATCTGACATCACAGGTCTTTTATCTGTGCGAGATTCCAAGCTTCGATTTAATTGCGATAGCGCAATAACAGGCACTTTTAATTCTTTGGCTAAAGATTTTAAAGATCGAGAAATTTCAGAAATTTCCATGGTGCGATTTTCTTTAAACCCTGGCACTTGCATTAATTGTAAATAATCCAAAACAATTAATCCTAAATCACCATGCTCTCGAGCAACACGTCTTGCTCTTGCACGCACTTCAGCGGGACTTAAAGCAGGAGAATCATCAATTAGCATTTTCGCTTCCGATAACATACTCACTGCTGATGAAAGTCTTGGCCAATCATCATCCGATAATTTCCCGGTACGCACTGTATTTTGATCGATCCTCCCTAAAGAAGACATCATACGCATGGCCAATTGTTCACCCGGCATTTCCATACTGAAAACTAAAACAGGCGCCTGCCCACGAATTGCCACATTTTCTGCTAAATTCATTGCGAATGTGGTTTTACCCATCGATGGACGACCCGCAACAATGACTAAATCACCCTTATGCAATCCAGAAGTCATGTGATCAAAATCGGTAAATCCAGTTGGCGTCCCTGCTAATTCGGCGTCAGAATGATATAACGCATCAATGCGTTCTGAGGCCATCGCTAAAAATTCGGATAATTTTGTAGGCCCTGTACCTTGTCTTCCGTGCTCGGAAATATGAAATATTTTTTGCTCTGCTAAATCAATTAATTCAGAGGAATTTCTACCTTCAGGATTAAAAGCCATATCGGCAATTTCGGAAGCAGTTTGAGTTAATTGTCTTAAAACTGATCGTTCTCGCACAATATCAGCATAGGCACGAATATTGGCAGAAGATGGCGTATTTTTTGCAAGCTCAAATAAATAGATATCACTTCCTGCTTCAGCTAATTGTTGATGCGTTTTAAGATATTCACTGACCGTAAGGACATCAAAAGGTTCATTACGTTGCGCTAAAGCTTCGATGGTTCTAAAAATTAAACGATGATCAGAACGATAAAAATCATTTTCAGAGATATGCCCTGCAATTTGATCCCAGGTTTGATTGTCCAGCATTAAGCCGCCAAGGACTGATTGTTCTGCTTCTACGGAGTGGGGCGGGATTTTTAGTCCCGTTACTTTATAATCTTCAAATTTTTTCTTCCCACGGACGGTGTTGGATTGCATGAAAAAATCCTTTTCGAGGGAGACAGTATAACATCGAGCAGTTCTCGACGTGAGAACTGCTCATTAATTTTTTACTTTGTAGGCTCTTCAGCAACAACGGTTAAGTTGAGTTTAAGCTCAATTTCACCATGTAAATGAAGCGTAAATTCGTGCTCACCTAAATCACGAATAGGACCTGCTAATAAATCGATTTCACTTTTATCAACATGATGTCCGATTGTATCAAAGGCTTTAGCAATTTCACGTGGGCCTACTGAACCAAATAATTTTCCGTCTTCGCCAGCATGAGCAGTCACAATTAATGTAACATCTTTTAAAGTTTCGGCACGTTTTTGCGCAGCAGCAAAAACATCCGCTTCTTTCTTTTCCAACTCAGCGCGACGCTTTTCAAATTCAGCAATATTTGCAGCTGTGGCATAAACAGCTTTACCTTGTGGTACTAAATAATTACGACCAAAGCCAGGTTTCACTTTTACGCGATCACCAATGCTGCCCAAATTGCGAATTTTCTCTAATAAAACGACTTCCATCTTGCACCTCAATTAATAATGTGTATCGCAATAAGGTAACAGCGCCAAATAGCGGGCAATTTTAATTGCAGCCGATAATTGACGTTGAAAACGCGCACTAGTACCCGTAATTCGACTAGGAACCATGCGGCCATTTTCCATAATATAATTTTTCAAAGTATCGATATCTTTATAGTCGATGTCATTTACACCATCGGCGGTAAATTTACAAAACTTTTTACGACGCGAATAACTCACAACTACTCTCCTTTTTCATCTTCAGGTAAATCGTCTTCAACGATTTCGTCACTTTTAGACGCTTCACTTTTCGCAGATTCGCTCTTCACTAATGAAGAAGCAGCGGTAACAGGTCCGTCCATACGGATAACTAAATTACGAAGTACTGCATCATTGAAGCGAAAACCCGTCGTCAACTCATCTAAAGTTGGTTGAGCACACTCAATATTCATGAGGATATAGTGAGCTTTATGGATTTTCTTAATAGGATAAGCTAGCTGGCGCCGGCCCCAATCTTCCAAACGATGCACTGTGCCACCGTTTTCTTCGATCATCGTTTGATAACGTTTCACCATGGACGGAACCTGATCGCTTTGATCAGGATGCACCATGACGACAATTTCATAATGTCGCATACTGTTTTCCTCTCGGTTTATAGCCTCCCCTACGAGGGGTGAGGCAAGGAAGTTAATACAAGGGACTTATTATAAGCGTATTTCCAGGATAATCAAGGGCAAAGCGGATTAATCCACATCAGCATAGGAACCCGGAACAAGTGTCATTCCAGACCCTGACGCAGTCTGCCCATCCCCATCAACTTTGACCTCAACAAGCTTAGTACGCTCCTCAAGTGGAATATATTGATTAGATCGTTTAGATGAGCCAAAAAATGAAACAGCGTTCCCCGCTTTTTCTCCTAGAGTAAAACTAGCTTGTTGAAAAGATTTTTCAGCGGTGTTTTCAACTGAAAGAGTATTCAATGCAACTTCAGATAACGCTAAGGTTTTCAAAAATGCTAAATTATTGAATTGAACGTCAGCTTTCCAGCAATTAAGAAAGAAATATTCTGATATCATAGCTGAGGTATTTGCAATAAACGTATTAAAATTTTTAACAGGGAAATAGCACAATAAAGAAGCGAGAGCTAACACTGCAGGAATAGCAATCATTACTACGAGTCCTGAGTACACTACGATAGGGAGTGTAATCAAAAGAATATCATGTGCTATCCAATAGGCAATGCCCCCACCTATCAGGACAAGCATCGCTGAAATCCACAACCAATCCCCGAGACTTCGCATAAATTCAACGCTTGAAACTTCATCAATGGCATAATGATAATAGTCTTTATTTGCCATTTCTAAATTAATGGCGAGCGTTAATAATCGATGCAGCTCACTGTTTCCATTTTCTTTTGTATTAGTACGCAGTATATGTTCAATCATCGCCAGCTGACCCTTACTAGTAAATATCCTTGTTAAATTTGGATCAATCACTGTTTTTTTGTCATTTTTATAACGCAATGGATATGGTAGCCTATATTCTCCTGACACAACCAATCTGAACAGTACCAATAATTCACTGACCGTATAATTTTCAGCAGTAATTACAGTAAGATCATCATGATCTCCTTTAAGTACTGTTGGTAAAAATTTTGAATCTATTTTTTGAATTGCAGGAAACAGAAGATTAACGAATACAGCAATATTTTTATGTATTAACGGCGACGCACACTTTAATAACTCCTCTGAAGGTCTGATCTTCATTTCTTGCCCATTTTTATTACAGGTAAATGTGAAGTGATACCTTAAAATTTCTTTTGAAAATTGGGGGTGACGACTGAGCAAAGCAAAACTTGAATATTGAAACAGTTTATAAAGCTGACTTTTTTTAGGCGAGTTAAGCAATGAATTAACAACAGCGAGAGCACCAGTTAACTGAGTAGATATATTCTGTCCATCATTGGTTTTAGTTTTATCAAAATGAGTCTGTTTTAATTTATTCGTAATCGCTTTTTTTAATTTTTCTATAGAAGCGATTCGTTCAAGCCCCACAAGATCATAAGCATTTTGAATGGCTTCAATATCCGCAGCGGTAAGAAATTCGCTTGATTGCAACTCTGTCTCTGAAGAAATATCCGGTAAAGATTTTTGCCGTGCCATGTTATGCCCTCTAATTCAAAATAATTTTAATAGGCCATTCTTACATTTTTATAGTAATTTTGCAACCATTCTTCAAAATTTGCACATATTTTGCCGCACCACCTCAAAGCAGCAAATCCCCGTTGCAACCGACACATTCAAGCTATCCACAGTACCTTCCATAGGAATTTTGACCAGAAAATCACAATGATCGCGCGTCAAACGCCTTAAACCCTTGCCTTCAGCCCCCATTACGATAGCCAATGGTCGCTCCAATTTCTTATCAAAGATAGAGTCTTCGGCCTCACCAGCTGCTCCATAGAGCCATATGCCTCGATCTTTGAGCTCCTGAAGGGTTCTTGCAAGATTAGTCACCTGTATATAAGGCACCGATTCAGCCGCTCCACTGGCCACTTTTCGCACAGTTGGTGTCAAACTCACGGCATTATCTTTGGGCGCTATCACGGCATCCACACCCGCCGCGTCCGCAACCCTTAAGCAGGCCCCAAGATTATGTGGATCTTGCACACCATCCAAAACCAATAAGAAGAGATTTTCAGACTTTTCGAAAACATCATCCAACGTCATCACACTCGAGCTACTCGCGCCCACACTCGCCACTATCCCTTGATGCACCCCGCCCTGCGCCATCCGATCCAGCTCCTCACGCGACAACTCACTCACCCCAATCTTTTGCTTCCTCGCTTCCTCTACCAACGCCTCCAATCGCCCACTTCTCTTGCCCCCTTGCACAAAAATCTTCTGCACCGAGCCCGCAGATCGCTTCAGCTTCGCCTGAACTGCATGAATCCCATAAATCACATTGTTTGTCATTGTCTCTCTCCTTTCAAATTTCTGAATGACGTTTTCTATGGCCTCTTTTACCAAATATAAAATGAGGATGTAATTTAAATAAGGCAAAAATATGAGCGATGGTAGCTATTGTTAAATTAGCTTCTCCACTTTTAATTCTAGAGGCCTGAGTTGGACTAATTTGTAAACGACGCACGAGCTCATTAAATCCAATTTTTTCTTTTTTCATATAATTAGAGACAGCGCCAGAAATATCTTCTTGGAGCGATTTAAAAATCTCAGCCTCTAATTTTGCTGACTCTTCAATTTCAGCAATCTCTGCCTTGTCTAACCTTTTTTCAAGATAATCTTGAAAGCTCTTCGATTTCATAGCACTACTCTCCTACTCAATACTAGCTCTAAACGTTCACGGGCAACCATAATATCCTTTTTTTGAGTTTTTTTATTTCCTGCATGCAACATTAAAACTGTTTTATTCTGTAAAAATGCATAGTATATTCTCAATCCATACTGTCTCTCACGCAATTCAAACAACCCTTTTTTGAGTGACCGGCTATGTGGCAATTTGAGGTTTGTTCCACAAATCCCCAACAATTTCATTTCCTTTGCTACAGATTTAAGCTGTTCTCTACTCAGAGAGTCAAGCCATTTCTCAACTGAGCTCTCACCACTGACAGTACACCAATACTCGATCTTCCAAATTATCTGATCACTCATAATGCCCTCATAAGCACTACATTATAGTGTAGTACATTTTAATGTAGTAGTCAACTAACTTTTAACTTTAGATATTTTTCAGATGAACCTCAATACAGTATTCACACTGGACAAACCAAAGAGACGCCCGGTACAATCCACTCATCTAACCGCTGATTAAAGGATCTAATATCATGAAAATCCATAAGAATGCTCTCAAAACAACCTTGATTGTTGGTCTTTTAGCAGGGCTGGCGAGCTGCGCCAGTGAGCCCACTTACACAGACTACGATTATACTGAATCCTACTATTCCAGTGCTGCCACCCCCAAAGATGAACCGCTTTCGAGTTATGGAAATGAACGTCAATATGTGGTGGAAGGAAAATGTTACAAAGTCCTGCACAGCTCCAAAAATTATTCCAAGGTGGGTATGGCTTCTTGGTATGGTCACAAATTTCATGGCCATCTCACCTCTACCCGTGAACGCTATAATATGTTTGGCATGACAGCCGCCAGCCCGGATTTGCCTCTGCCCACCTATGCTCGCGTGACAAATCTAGAAAATGGACACTCTGTGATTGTTAAAGTGAATGATCGAGGCCCTTTTAAATCAAACCGTGTGATGGATGTGTCGTACGCAGCCGCTAAAAAACTAGGATTAGTAGCAAAAGGTACGGCCAAAGTGCAAATTGTCGCGCTACATCGTGGTGAGCCTCAAACGCTTGATACGTTGGCAAGTCGTCAAATTTTACAAGTGGGCTCGTTTGCTCAGAAGAACAACGCGAATCAATATAGTTCACGCATCACTCAAATCACACATTCACCTGTTAGAGTTCGGATGACATTGGTTAACAATACCCCCGTTTATCGGGTTGAAGTGGGCCCTTTCCAGGATCAAGCCTCCATTGATAGCACACAAAAAATCCTGAAAATGCATGGTGTGAAGAATGTTACAGCCCATATTGGATAATGAACAGGAAGGAGAAGGTGTCAGATCTAATATTTATCCAGCTACCATTACTGAGTTTCATATACCACCTCAGTGTTTGCTGGTTAAATATTAGATCTGACACCTTCTCCTTCTCAATGTTAGACCTTCCCCCTTTTGATGTGTTAAGATCCCCCCACTATTTGCGTCGGGCCTGCAATGGCCAAGACTAGCGTTAATTTTTCTGGATGTTAGACCATCCAGACTTACTATGGGAGTACACGTCATGATGAATTTCAAGCAAGCGGCCTCTGCTTTCTTGATGGCAGCAGCCTTATTAACCGTAACGTCAACCTACGCAGAGCAAGTGACTCCACTCATGCTCAAAGCAACCGCTGCCGCAACGAGTCCTAACGCAGCGAATTTTGTTCCTGCCGCCCCTGATCTCGCTGTGAAATCTTATGTTTTGATTGATGGTGTCAACGGACAAGTCCTCACCGAAAAAAATGCACACGAAAAAGTTCCACCCGCATCACTCACAAAAATGATGACACTCTATGTCATTTCAAACGCGCTCAAATCAGGAAAAATCACGTTAGACTCACCCGTTACAGTCAGTGAAAGAGCATGGCGTACCGGCGGTTCACGCATGTTTATTAAAGTAGGGACAAAAGTTCCGGTTAACGATTTACTACAAGGCATTATTGTTGCATCGGGTAACGATGCCTGCGTCGCACTCGCCGAACAAGTTGCTGGTACTGAAGAAGCCTTCGCTGATTTAATGAATCAAACAGCAAAAGCACTGGGTATGAAAAATTCACATTTTGTTGACTCAACGGGATTACCTAATCCTCAACATTATTCTACTGCGTACGATATGGCTCTTCTTGGTCGCGCACTCATTAATGATTTCCCTGAATATTACGCGTGGTACAAGCAAAAATGGTATTCATTTAACGGCATTAAACAACCCAACAGAAATCGATTATTGTGGCGCGATGATGCTGTAGATGGCATTAAAACGGGGCACACTGATGATGCTGGATTTTGTTTAGTAGCGTCTGCGAAAAAAGGAGATAGCCGTCTTATTGCTGCAGTCATGGGATCAAAAAGTGAAGACAGTCGTGCCAACGACACAGAAGCTTTATTAAATTACGGCTTTCATTTTTTTGAATCACACAAATTATTTTCTGCAAACACCGCAATTAGCCAACCGCGTGTTTATTTAGGAAAAGATAAATCAGCTGATATGGGTATTGCCAATGATTTAATCATCATTCTTCCAACGGGTAAGCTAAAAGAAATCAAAGCCACAATGGTCATTGATAAAGAATTAAAAGCACCTATTGTAAAAGGTAATTCATACGGCACTGTAAAAGTGATGCTCGGCGATAAAGAAATCGCATCACGTCCCCTGGTTGCGTTAAAAGATAATCCTCAAGGCGGACTGTGGAGCAGACTTTGCGATCGTTTGAGCATTACATTTCACCGATGGTTCGGTTAAATCTACAATGACGTCTGATCGCATACCAATATTGCAATTTCCATGTGAATACATGATTAAAGTGATGGGTAAAAATACACCTGAATTCGAAGGAACAGTATTGAAAATTTTTACCCAACACGTACGCGATCTTAGTGAAGGCGCTATTTCTTCTCGTCAAAGCAAAGAAAAAAACTTTTTAGCCTTATCAATAACATTTACAGCGACAAGCCAGGAACAACTCGATCAAATTTATTCGGCACTTTCATCAGCAGACGACGTGATTATGGCATTATGAGGATTTATGTTTTTGGAGTTTTATTTATTACAGCCTTCACAAAAAATGTATATGCAAAAATGCTTTGTCGTACGAGGAGTTAATTGAATGAATAGTTCTACTGATATCATCATTCGCCAGCTTGGTATACAGCAATATGCGGCGACTTTTGCTCGCATGCAAACTTTCACACTCACACGAACAGAAAATACCACCGATGAAATTTGGCTACTCGAACATCCACCTGTATTTACACAAGGACAAGCGGGCAAGCCTGAACATGTATTAAATCCTGGCAATATTCCCGTTGTACAAACTGATCGCGGAGGACAAGTAACCTATCATGGCCCAGGACAACTAGTGGCTTATTTTATGTTAGATTTGCGACGATTAGGTTTTGGTATACGTCGACTAGTTACACTCCTCGAAAACAGCGTAGTTGCTACCCTAGCAGAATACGGAATTCATGCAGCTCCACGAGCCGACGCACCTGGTGTGTATGTCGATGGCGCTAAAATTTGTTCAATCGGATTACGCGTACGACAAGGTTGTAGTTATCACGGAATTGCATTTAATGTGAATATGGATTTATCACCGTTTCAAAGAATAAATCCTTGCGGATATAAAAATCTCCAAGTTACTCAAGTACACGATTTTTCACCTGACGCCACCGTCGCAACGGTTGCAGGACATTTAATTCCAAATTTGTGCCAGCATTTTGGCTACACAAATTGCAACATTATCAAAGAAGTTGAAATCCATGAACCAGAACTCACCACCGCTTAATCCCAATCAAAAACAACGTGCTGCTGATAAGCTAGCGCGCATTCCTGTCAAAATTGAAAACAATGAAGCGCCCCTAGAAAAACCCGATTGGATTCGCATTAAATTACCTTCAAATGAAAAAATTACTGAATTAAAAAATATGCTTCGACAAAAAAAATTAGTGACAGTATGCGAAGAAGCATCATGCCCTAATTTACCCGAATGTTTTTCTCATGGCACCGCCACATTTATGATTATGGGTGATCGTTGCACACGCCGCTGTGCTTTTTGTGATGTCGCTCATGGTCGCCCCGAACCACTCGACCCCGAAGAACCCAACAAAATCGCCGAAGCCACAGAACAACTCAAATTAAAATATGTGGTCATTACATCCGTCGATCGCGATGATTTACGTGATGGAGGCGCAGCGCATTTTGCAGAGGTGATTCGTGCTCTGCGAGCAAGAATGCCTCAAATAAAAATTGAAATTTTAGTGCCTGATTTTCGTGGACGTATGGAAAAAGCGCTCGATGCTTTATCACTCGCACCTGCTGATGTTTTTAATCATAATATAGAAACTGTTCCGCGTTTATATAAACCTATACGCCCCGGCTCCGATTATCAATGGTCACTCACTTTATTAAAAGAACACAAAGCTCGATTTCCACACATACCCACTAAATCCGGATTGATGGTGGGTTTAGGTGAAACAGACGAGGAACTTGAACACGCTTTTGCTGATTTAAGAGCACATCATGTTGATATGCTGACCGTCGGTCAATATTTAGCTCCCAGCCGACATCACGCTCGAGTTGAACGTTATGTAACGCCTGCTCAATTTGAGCATTATCATCAAATCGCTATGAAAATGGGATTTTCACAAGTAGCGAGTGGCCCGTTAGTTCGCTCTTCGTATCACGCGGACGAAATGGCAAAAGGACTGTAGCGAGGTTTACATCAATGTTAGAAAGCGTAGCCCATGGATTGGTCACAACCCTACACGCACACCCCAATTGGGGATATTTTATTGCTTTCTTTATAGCGTTCATCGAATCTCTTGCGATCATTGGAACCATAGTGCCTGGATCCGTTACAATGACGGCCGTTGGCGCATTAATTGGATCTGGAGTTTTACCAGCGACGTGGACATTTATCATTGCAATACTCGGCGCACTATCCGGTGACTTTATCAGTTATTGGGTTGGAAAATATTTTGATCAACGATTAGCGAATATGTGGCCATTCAAAAATCATCCACAATGGATTCCAGCCGGCAAACTCTTTTTTGAAAAACACGGTGGGAAAAGCGTCATCATTGGACGTTTTTTTGGACCTGTGCGCAGTTTTGTCCCTCTCATTGCAGGCTTATTGCACATGCATCCTATTTATTTTTTATTCGCTGCAGCGATATCAGCAACACTCTGGGCATTTGTTTATATGATGCCCGGTGTACTAATTGGCGCATTATCTATGGAATTACCACCCGGTTTAGCCACAAAATTTATCCTGTCGATATTAGCGGGACTCGTGATTATCTGGGTAGCATTGTGGGTTACTCGATTCACAGCCAAAAAAATCTGGGGCGTTATCGATTTAGCGATAAGTAAAATCTGGCAAAATATGAGAGCTCGTAGATCATGGCATTTTATTACGACGCCTCTCTCAGATCCCCGCGAACCCGATCTCCATAATCAATTATTTCTTTTACTTGGCGTAGTTGTTTCATTTACGTTATTGCTCATTTTCTTGTGGAATATCACTCACCACGGCATCTTAACAGCGTGGAATCAGCCTATTTTCGAGATACTCCAAAGTATTCGCACGCCAATAGTTGATAGCTTCATGACATTATTTACATTACTCGGCGATCGAAAATGTATTTTAAGTTTCTCTGTAGCCATCCTTTTATGGCTCATCTATCAACGTAATTGGAGAGCTGCCACACATTGGCTGGCACTAATGATATTAGTCATAGGTAGCGCTTTAACGATTAAATATGGATATTATTCTCCTCGCCCATCGCCTGATTTACCCGCCAATTCGACTTCATCACTGCCAAGCGGGCACACAATATTTACACTAGCCTTTTTTGGATTTTTATCCGTATTAATAGGGCATGAATTACCATCACTTCAAAGAAGACGCTGTTACAAAATTGCACTCACAATGGTAGGATTAGCCGCATTTTCAAGACTCTATTTAGGCCCACATTGGCTAACGGATATTATTGCCAGTTTCCTTCTAGGATTAACCTGCTTATTAATCGTCACTATTTCTTATCGTCGCCATCTCACCACTCATATTTCACCTAAAAAATTAAGTATTGCCTCTATTATTATTTTATCAATTTTATGGGGTGCCTACAGTGTGTGGAAATATGACGAAACTGTAGAATTCCATCAGCATCCACCCAAAGCGATTCACATCACTGAAAATGATTGGTGGCAAAAATTAAATCCTGTCATTCCAACTATACGCCTTAATCGTTTAGGTCATCCTGTAGATCCTTTAAATATTCAATGGCACGGATCTCTGGAATCCATTAAAAATCAACTGGAAAAGAAAGGCTGGGAAATTCATCCGGCCCAATTTAATTTCAACGGTTTTTTTGACAGACTCTCATTACAAAATTCAGATCGTCGTCTGCCACTCCTGCCACAACTATACCACAACCGTGCCCCTGCACTCTTGATGACAAAATTAAATCAACAAAATCGATACGATGTGGTCTTATATTTATGGCAATCGGATATTGAAATGATCGATCAGAACACACCGCTTTGGATAGGCACTCTCTTAGAATACGAAGATCCTCACCAAGATATTTTACACCCTACAAAACCACTTAAATCGACTTATTCTGATGTATTACCCATTTTAATTCGTGATCTTACTGAAAATAAAACGAATATTATTCAGGTTTCTTCATCGAAACAGCATCCTGCGCAACATTTAAAATTATGGGATGGGAAAGTATTACAAATACGATAAATCTTCGCCACAGGAAGTAAACTAACAGATTTTTACTCAAGGTGGGTGAAGAAAATAATTTCAATACCGGAGTTAATATACCAGTTAATGAGGATTTGAAATTATTTTATACGCCCGAGATTGACTAAAATCCCTGAGTTTCAGCCACTCTAGCCAAAGTTCTAATGGGTAACATAATTCCCGAAAACTCATGATCTCAGAATTAAATTTAATAAGCTGATTTGAGAGGATATGAGAGTTTAACGATGATATATCCAGATTAAACTCTCTCATCAAAATCATTATTTGATAGACATATCCTTAAATATGTTTGAGTCAACTTGTTGTTGATCTGCTTGAGCTTGAGCTTCTGCAGCACCAAATGACGTTGTTACTCCATGAGCATTTAACAAGCTAGTAACTTCTCTCATCTTAGGCTGAAGCGCATCCCTAAATGTAATACCTTCTACAGCGTTAGGCACACCTTGGACATTAAGGCAATCATCAAGTGCTGCTGGCGCAGCCTTAAACCAAGAAACAAAAAATTCAAAGAAGCTTTTTAAAGCGCTCAATAAAACGCCATTTTCAGCTTCGAGTTTTTCATTCTGAGCAGCAAGCTTTTCATTCTCCCTTTCAAGTTTCTTAGCTTTTTGGTTCAACTCAGAAATTGTTTTTGTCTGTTCTGCAATGACTCCTCCCTGGTCTGCTACTCGTTGAGTTAACTCACGATTTGTCTTCTGAAGTAGAACAAATTGAGGATTTGAAGTTACAGAAGCAGTTTTAGTTGGAGAATGCTCCAAATATTGAATAGTACCTTCCAGTTCTGCAATTTTAGCCCTATTTTCCTTTACCGCTTTAATAAGAAGCTGATTGTCCTCTTCTTTTTGACGTAAACTATCATTGTACTCTGCTGCTTTATTAGTAAGAACGCTTTGATAAGCTCTTTCTTTTTGTATTAGTTGAGATTTAGTTTGCTCTTCCTGCTGAGAATTAGCGACCCTTAATTCTCTAATTTGAGCTTGTAGCTCTTGAATATTTTGCTTTAAACCTTCCATCTCTTCATTTTGCTGCTCTATTAGCTCCAATTGCTCCCTATATTGTTGATTCAATCGAGTTTCTTCCTTTCTCAATCTTGCTAACTCAGATTTATGAGCGTCTGCAGAACCTGTTTCCAGCGTCAATCTTTTTTCGTAATTAGTAGCCATTTCTACAGAAGTATTATATTGAACAGCTCGAACTTTCATCATTTCACCCAGTACATACAAACGACTAGGACGACCATTCCAACTGCCGGTTTCTTGTACGCGATTACGTTGCAAAAGCTGAGTAAAAACAGTTGTAAATGCATCAAACGTGCGCATTACCCCTGCTTTATTTTTAAGTTCAATCTCATGAACATTTCCGTTAGGTTGGGTAACTACCTTATAAAATTTTCCTTTCTTCTCGATTACCGGTACAGGATTGTCAAATTCATCTAAAATAACATAAGGGTAAAAATCGTCTCCGGATGCGGATTTTTGCATTACTCGAGTTAAAAACAACGTAGCTTTCAATATTACATGTACATGACTACTCGACGTATGATATTTGCGTCTTGATCCTGAAGTGCTTTCAGATACATTAGTGGCATCCTTAAAAAATTGGAATGCTTTTCCTGCAGCCTCAGTATTACCGTTAAATGCTCTATCGAATTGTTCTTTGAAACTTGCAGCAGCATTAGGAAAAATCCAAAGTGTGTATTTTGGGTCACCTGTGAGCCCATAGCTAACTGCAACATCAAGAACTGCTCTCCAAGCATTGTGAATATATTTATCGACCTCAATATAGGTACCCTTAGCATCTCTAACCGGAAAACTAACAGTTTCATGATGGACTACTATCTCGTTCTTATTTGCATAATCTAAAGGTGATTTCAACATAATTTCTACTCCAAAAAACCTTAACAAAGTCTTAAATTTTTTACTAATAAATATTTACCACGATAACAGAGAACGGGTAAAATGTCAATTATTTCTATGAAGATTGCACAATTTCACTCCAAAAAATAAGGCCTTATTCCTGGTGAAATTATAAATTATTAGTATATACTTATTGACTGAGAAGATCTAGAGCAAACATTTCCCATTCAACCTAGCTGAGAAGCTTAAAAGCAAAAACCTAAGCTCAGTCATCGTGGCCCCATAAGACCAATTCTGTGCCTAGTAAAAAAATATTCTATGCGTCACTGGGATTTACCCCAAGGCTGGAGCAACTCCTGCTCAATTCCCAGGGTATTCAATATTCTGGCCACTACAAAATCCACCATATCGTCTATAGTCTTTGGTTGGTGATAAAACCCGGGCGCCGCCGGCATAATGACTGTATTCAAGCGCGCTAGTTTCAGCATGTTTTCAAGATGAATCGCAGATAAAGGCATTTCTCTAGGCACCAAAATCAATTTGCGTTGCTCTTTGATAACCACATCAGCGGCACGTTCAATTAAATTATTGCTCAGGCCATTAGCAATTGCAGCTAACGTTCCACTACTACATGGACAAACAATCATGGCATCCACATAAGCAGAGCCACTCGCAATGGGAGCAGTCCATTCTTGAGCAGAAAAAACATCTAATTGCTCTGCATCCACAAAAAAACGTTTTTGAATAAATTCTTTGAGCAAGGATGATTGACCAGGAATAGCTAAATTTTCTTCGTGAATAGCAACAGCACGCGCCGCTTCAGAAACCAACAAATACACATGATGTCCTGATTTTAATAAACACTCTAATAAACGTAGCCCATAACGAAATCCGGAAGCTCCAGTGATGGCCAGTGTTAATGTTAATTTTTTACTCATCATTTTAACCTAAGTGGAAGGGGTCAGATCTTTGCTTGATGCATACTTAGATTAAGTATGCATCAAGCAAAGATCTGACCCCTTCATTAATTAATTCCAATTAATTCCTAACGCACGCACAATCGCCGCAGCATCTTGATTCGATAACACTAAAATCACATCACCTGAATTTACTTTTTCTTTAATTGCTTGTGCAAGAACCGGTAAATTTTCACACACAGTTGCAGGACAATCGACAGAATTCGCCAATGCTGCCACATCCCATTCTATATTTGAGGGCGCAAGAAAAAAAGCGCCATCCACATCAGAAAATACATCCGTTAAAGTATTTTGATGATGTCCTGTACGCATTGTGTATGATCCAAAATCAACTACCGTAAAAATTCGTGTTGAACCTAAATTTGCACGCGCACCCGCTAATGTCGTTTTAATAGCAGTAGGATGATGTGCAAAATCATCGTAAATTTTCACACCAGACACTTCACCACGAAAATGCATGCGACGTGCTACACCTTCAAATGTTGCTAAAGCAGAAACCGCTTTTGCTGGCTCAACGCCCGCATGCACAGCAGCAGCGATAGCCGCTAATGCATTTTCTACATTATGTTGTCCAATTAATTTCCAATGGACTTTACCGATTAATGTATCTTGATGATAAACCGAAAATTGACTACCATCTCTAGAAATATCACGTGCATGCCAATCTCCATTTTCACCACCAAATTTTACAACACTGCTCCAACAGCCTCGCACTAAAACATCACTGCAATTTTTATCAGTAGCATTTGAAATAATTTGTCCTTTACTCGGAATAGTGCGCACTAGATAATGAAATTGTTTTTTAATTGCTTCAAGATTTTCATAAATATCTGCATGATCAAATTCAATATTATTGATGATCACGGTTTTAGGACGATAGTGAATAAATTTAGGTCGTTTATCAAAAAATGCGCTGTCATATTCATCCGCTTCGATTACAAAAAATGGACTATCAGTTAACCGGGCAGTCACACCAAAATTAAGAGGTTCTCCCCCTACCAAAAACCCAGGATTTAATCCTGCAGATTCTAAAATCCACGACACTAAACTGGTTGTGGTTGTTTTTCCATGTGTACCACTGACTGCAATTACCCACCGCGATGCCAACACATGCTCCGCCAACCATTGAGGACCAGATGTATAAGGTAATCCCGAATCCAATAAGGCTTCGACGATAGGATACCCACGTGCCATCACATTCCCAACGACAATACAATCAGCTGAAGTGTCCAATAAATTGGCCTCGTACCCTTCTTGCAGTGGAATGCCAACATCCACTAACTGCCGCGCCAGCTCAGAATGAATATTCTTATCTATCCCTGTGACATCATGCCCCAACTGCTTCGCCATAAGCGCCAAACCACTCATGAACTTGCCACAGGCCCCTAAAATTTGAATTCGCATAGCTTTAATCCTCTCGGTTTTCCTATGAACATCATATTAACGATTAATAAGCCCAATGATCAATCTCATTTTTCAACTTAGCAATAGAAACATAGGTACACTATGAACATACTTAAACTTAGTCAGTAAATGCAGGATTAGGCGAATTGGATAATAATATTGAGCCCAAAAAGCGAACTCCAGCATAATATAAACCCCGATTGGCGAACTTGAGCAGAATATAGAAGACCAAAGAAGATAGGCATTCAAACACAAGACTGTTATAATCCGCCGATCTTTTGACTTTAAGGTACTGAAAATGGCTGGAAACAATGTGTTTTACGCTCAATCAGGTGGAGCAACTGCAGTTATCAATGCATCTGCATGTGGTGTGATTGAAACAGCTCGTCGCCATTCTGATAGATTAGGCAAGGTGTATGTAGGTCGCAACGGTGTACTAGGGGCGCTTCGTGAAGAACTCATTGATACGAGCTTAGAATCAGCGGAAGCGATATCAGCTTTACGGTATACACCCTCCAGCGCTTTCGGATCTTGTCGCTACAAACTCAAAGGCCTCGAAGAAAACCGCGCCGAATACGAACGTCTAATCGACGTTTTTCAAGCTCATAATATAGGCTATTTTTTCTATAATGGCGGCGGCGACTCACAAGACACTTCACACAAAGTATCTCAAATGGCTCAAAAAATGGGTGTTCCTTTAACATGCATCGGCATTCCTAAAACCGTCGATAACGATTTAGCCTTCACAGATAACTGCCCAGGATTTGGCTCCGTCGCAAAATACGTTGCCGTATCCATTTTGGAAGCAGGGCTTGATGTTGCGGGCATGGCTTCAACATCTACCAAAGTATTTATTATGGAAGTGATGGGCAGACACACAGGATGGATCGCTGCATCCGCAGGATTAGCCAGTGAAAAAGAAAACGAACCACCTCATATCATATTATTTCCAGAAATTCCTTTTAATCCCGAAAATTTTCTTAGACGCGTCGATGAATGTGTGAAAAATTATGGCTATTGTGTTATCGCGGTTTCTGAAGGCGTGCGAAATCAAGATGGACAATTTTTAGCAGAATCTGGATTACGCGATGCTTTTGGACACGCTCAATTGGGCGGCGTCGCACCAACTATCGCACAATTAATTAAGTCATCTTTGGGTTATAAATATCATTGGGCTGTTGCCGATTATTTGCAACGAGCAGCACGACATATTGCTTCTAAAACAGATGTTGAACAAGCCTATGCATTAGGACAAGCCGCTGTTGAATATGCATTAAAAGGAACAAACGGCGTGATGCTCACTTTAGAACGTACAAGTGACACACCTTATCAATGGCAAATTGGCACGGTACCTTTAGAAAAGGTCGCGAATATCGAAAAAGGCTTACCACGTGAATTTATCAGCGATAATGGAATGCATATTACCTCGGCTTGCCGACAATACTTACAACCATTAATTGCGGGTGAAGATTATCCACCTTATCGCAATGGCATACCGGAATATATTCGCTTGAAAAACACAATTATTGAGAAAAAAATCGAAAAGGCTTTCATTGGATAAAAATTATGGCGCGCTCTCAATGGTCTTCACCGCTCTCTTTTATCATCGTCTCCACAGCGGCGATGATTGGCCTTGGAAATATATGGCACTTTTCAACGCTGGTGGGAATGAATGGTGGCGGCGCTTTCGTACTCGTCTATTTGCTGTTTGTTTTTATTCTCGGCATTCCCATGATGTCCAGCGAAATATTAATTGGCAGGCGCAGTGTCAGAAACCCTGTCGATGCTTTTCGCACAACGGCTATTCAAAGTTTACGTAATCCGAAATGGGCACTGGCAGGTGGATTACAAATCATCACCGGTTTATTAATTCTCACTTACTTCTGCGTCATTTCAGGTTGGATCTTGCACTATATTTTTCTCGCTGCACGCAACAAATTTGACCATATTTCCATTGAAGGCGCCAACCAAGCATTTTCTCAATTGTTAAATGCTCCTATTAATATGGCTTTTTGGGACACATTATTTGTTATTGCAATGGTATTTACAATTAGTCTTCATATTAGAAAACGTTTAGAAAAAGTGATTATTATTGCTCTACTTGCGATGCTAACATTACTCATTACGTTAATTGTCTATGCCTTTGAAACATCAAGCTTTGCTCACGGCATTAATTATTTATTCCAACCTGATTTCAGTAAATTGAGTGCTCGCAGTTTATTAATTGCTCTAGGACAAGCTTTTTTTAGCTTAGGTATAGGCACTGGGATTATGCTGACATACGGCACTTACGTGACTAAAGAAACATCAATATTAAAATCGTGCACGATTATCGCGATTGCCGATTGCGTCATTGCCCTGCTCGCTGGCATGACGATCTTCCCTTTGGTATTCGCCAACAACCTTTCTCCTAATCAAGGCATTAGCCTAATATTTCAAACACTTCCCGTAGCATTTGGCCATATGCCATTTGGACATCTTTTTGGAACGCTCTTTTTTATTATGCTGGAAATTACCACCTTTATTTCCGCCATTGCTCTACTCATGCCAACCGTCATTTACTGTCGAGAAGCTTTACTGTGGAGACGAACAAAAGCGGCCATAGTCTCAGGTATTTTGGTGTGGTTTGTTAGTATGGGTGTCATTGTGTCGTTTAATATTGCCAAAAACTTTAAACTCTTAGGCTTAAACTTCTTTGAATTTATCGATTTTCTGACTGGGGATATTATGCTACCCATAGGTGGATTACTCGTAGCCATCATGACAGGATGGATTATGTTCAAGAAAGACACTTCCGATGAATTAGACGTTAATCCTCGCGGACTCGCATTTCGAAGCTGGAGATTGGCTGTTCGCTATATCGCACCCGTTGCGATCGTATTAATATTCTGCCACTTAGTTGGTTTCTTTTAAACGTTAACTAGCACCTGCATCGCTATGATAAGCAAGGAAAATAAAATAATAATTGCCATTCCAAATTTTCCACCGGGTGCAAAATACACCTGAGGGAGCCCTCGATTCCTACCCGCCCAAGCCATCGCAGCTGGCAACAAACCATGTAATATCGCCACAAATACACCAGCATAACTCAGCGCCAAAATAAAACCTTTAGGAAAAAACAAAGCATAGGTCAACGGAGGCATGAATGTTAATAAAGTACCAGCAAATTTACCCAATGCTGTTCGTGGGATTTTAAAGCCATCTGCGAGAAAATCAAAAAGGGCCAATGAAATCCCAATGAAAGAGGTAGAGATGGCAAAGAAGATAAAAAATTCGATTATCATAACTAAAGAGGTATTATGAGATAATGCGGCTAAAGTCGATGCGATTTTTGTGGCAGGCTGCCCACTGTGCTGAATCACTTCTAAACTCATTTCTCCACTGGTAGGAATAGTTCCAAATACCACAAGATCCCAAAAAATATAAACCGCTAAAGTAATTAAACTACCTAACAGTATGATTTTTACGAGATTATTGACAGCACCTGATAAATACAATCGCATACTGGGAATGACAACATGATAACCAAATGCCGTACTTAAAATGGGAAACGCATACAATAATGATAACGGTTTACCCGGTAATAAATAAGAAACATTCAGTCGAGGGAGTGTAAAAAAAACCATTAAAAGGTAAGTTATTACCAAACCCGCAAACAACAGCCGATT
>JAKORL010000152.1 GCA_029777855.1 Pseudomonadota bacterium | reverse complement strand
CGACTTCATCTGAATATGGCGTATCGTTCGATAATTCAAAGTATTTTTCCATTGGGGATTTGCCGTTATGCGCACTGTGTGGCCTATCCCAGTTGTAGTAATGCTGCCACTCAGCAAGTAACTCATCTAGGTTGTCAGCAGCTAAGTCAACCGTTGCATAGAACTCAGTTTTATCCGTTTTCTGAGAGCGCTCAACTTTGCCATTAAGGTGTGGAGAGCCTGGTTTATTAGGCCTAAATTTAATGCCGAACTCCATCAGTTTTTCTTGAACTTTAGCAGCGAAGAATTCACGTCCACGATCAGTTTGAATGCGCTGTATTGGGAATGGCATTTCATCCATTACAGAATCTAAGAAATCAAGCGTATTGCTTGCCGTTCTACGCGTATATAGCCTTAGAACTCGGTAACGTGTACAGTCATCTACAGAAGTGTATTGATAAATGCCTGGTGCAATTTTGCAGGTGTCCATCTGAACACGATCTCCAGGCAAAGGCCTAGAGTAACGAATGTAGTCTGCTTTTTTACGGAGTTTTTTGACTGGTTTTACATGATTCTTTTGCAATATTTTATGAATCGTTGCCAAACCCAATGCTAGTTCATGTTGACGCAATAACTCACTCTGTATTCTTCTTGCACCAAGATTTCTTTGCCCTCGAAGCGTGAGTATTAACTGTTCATATTGGGGATTTACTTTAGTGGCAGGAGAGCTTAATGGCCTTCTGCTTTGGCTATGCAACCCTTCAACACCATTTAGCTGATAGCGGCGCCACCACTTACGCAAAGTTGGTCTGGAAATACCACAACGACGGCATACAAAACCAGCATCTCCAGATTGCTCATAGAGTTTTACCCACTGAAGACGCTGTTGTATATCTCTGTCCATTAACTCCAATTATATTGAAACGATGTCTATGAATCACACAATTAAATAAATAATCATTTATAGATCCGACCAATAATCTTGTTGAGCTAATCGGCAATATTACAGCTAATAACTTATTACCTTTCTCAAAGTAAGGTTTAAACTCTCGTTCACCATCAACATTGAAAATAACCCCCGAATCTCCAAGCGGAATTTTCATATCACCAGTTGAGATAATCTTAAAATTTAATTTTTCATAAACTGAGACTTTTATTGGAGGCGTATGCGATTTTGTGAGTGCATTAATATGTCCACTTTTAGCTGAATTACTAAATAATGTAGGAAGATTTTCTCTTAGATATCCCATCATTAAACTCATATGCTGAGTCATTTCAGGAATTTTTTGCTCTATTAATGGTGCCAATTTTATTCTAGCTATTGGAAGTAAATTCCTAGGCACGTTTCTTTTTGTTAGCTCTTCATCAATCATGTTTTTTGCTTCTATTTTTACTTGATTTCTAACGAAGCGTTCACAGTTCGCCGTATCTCCAAGAAATTTAACCATCTCATTTACAACATGTGTTCCTGCGTTTCTAAAATTTATTCGTATATTTTTAGTTCGCACTTCTAAGTGAGCAATTAATTTAGCCGCCTTTAATTTATCAATTTTTATGGTTTCTTCAGCTTTTCGCAAATCATCAACAAATGAACCAAATTCAGATTCGGCTTTTGTTATAGCATCATCTAGTGCTGTTTCCTTTTCTGCAGAATAGAAGTCACCCTCCATCCCTATATTTTTTATGTTGCTATTAAAAGGATTAATCTCTCCTTTCCTATAAACCCATGTATAAAAGTCTTTATTTGTAGAATGACTTGCAAATCCTCTTTGCAGAAATTGTGGAATGAAATGATGGCGTCTGCCTGACATAAATTATTTCTCATATAGGTGAGAGATTTCGGAGGTTATTTTATATATTTGCGCTTAAAAGCTAAGTTTCATCTACTAAAAGATATACAAATACACTTAAAATAGCAATGAATGTCCGTTTTCTCTCACCTTAATAACTGAAATTCTCACCTTTATACTTCACTTTAAAACCATTAAATAAAGCCCAAGCATCATGTAAAGCGTGGTGCTCATTTGATCGGTCAAGCATAAAAAACAATTCAATGCCTGCATCGAGATTGTCCTGCTGCCCTTTTACTCTATCCTTTTGAGGGTAGTCGATTAACAATTCACTCAATAACAACCAGTCACCAGAGTAATCATAAACAAATAGCACGGATGCATAATCTTCAAGCAAATCGGAAATCCAAATTTGTAATTTCTCTTTGAGCTGATCGTAAGGCATAGTGCATTCACCACCTTGAAGTTTAGTGAGCACTTCGGCCTTAACAAAATCGTTACACCAGGCTTTGTTGTATTCTGAATTTTCAGCGTAGAAGTCACGCAAGTGCTGTGTCACTATGCCTATGCTGATTAAATCCATGTCCACAAAGTCTGTGAACTCGGTATCAAAGAATAATAGCAGTCTGTCTTTCTTAATTTTCATTTTTTCTACCTTACACGTGGTTTCTGGTTTTCATTAGCCAACTCAGGTTTAACAATCGGATTTGCAGTCTGGTAGTTAATATCTAACTTGGTGCCAATTTCGATAAGCTGCTTGCCCTGAATTTTCGCCAGCTCATGGATCACCACTTTATTCTTACCGATATTTTGTATTGCATGGTGCGAAGTAATAGCCATTACGCTCCCCCTGTAATTTCTATTAGTAGGTTTTACAGGATCAAATCCTTTTGCTTTAGCAACTCGTTCAGCATCAGCAAAGCTTGCCTGAAGTAAGTGTGTAGCCTCAAGTCCTGCAACATTTAATCTGATAGACGCTTGAGCACTGCGATCTATAGGTTCAATTCCCTGTAATTTTTTACCTGCAGCAATAAGGTTTCGCTCAATCATTTGCATATCACGCTGTGTGTCCAAGTCCTGCTTATGTTGCTGCATGATTCTATTGATTGCTGGGTCTACAAACTCAACTGTAAGTCCTTGCTGTGCTGCAATAATTGCAACACGCTCTTGAAACTCGCGTGATCCCGTCAGCGTTAACTTAGAACCAAACTTAGCCTGTGCTAATCGCAAAGCGGTTTCGATTGTGAGATCGTCTGTTTGAAGTAGATCCACACGCTTGCCAACGTCTTTGATAACGTCGAGCCCATGCATTTTGTAAGTCACTTCACCGCCCCTGCTAACTTCGTATTTGAGGTTTAATTGAGCTGGATCCAGCTTATTTATTACCCCGATGGCCACAATGCTGTTTTGTTCTTCAGGTGCTTTGCGTTTATTAGCGATCAAACGATCCAACTCTGCCTGAGCAACCTCATCACCTAGCTGCGCCTGGCTCTCTAGGTAAACGCGATATTTCTCAAAGTAGTGCTCGTTTTGCTCGGTCTTGATGGCTTGACGTATGAATTCAAACTCAGCTTTGATTGTCAGCTCTTGCATGATACGTTCCATGTTGGCTATGGAAATAGCAGCTCGACGTTCAATGTATTTTAGGTTGCGGTCATTTCTGAGCGCTTCTCGCTTATTAAAATATGTGGACTTAATCAGCGCGAGTTTATCCTTCTGGTGTACGTGAGACACTTTGAATTCATCAGCCAATCTAGAATAACTAGATCTGCGTTGCTTGTGGAAACTAGTCCATAGCTCTTTTCTTCGCTCTTTTGCCTTTTGCTGCAATTCATATTTCTGCTTTTGCTCAACAGGATTAATAGCAGCTTTGGCTAATCGCTCATCTCGAAGAGACTCGACCTTTGATATTAGATTGCCACGATTTTTACTCTGCTCGGATCTGTCATGCACTGGCCCAATTTTTGGTTCAGCCTCAT
>JAKORL010000151.1 GCA_029777855.1 Pseudomonadota bacterium | reverse complement strand
GTGCTGATGTGTTGTTATATCGGCGAGGGCAGGGTATTAAACGCATTTGGCCCACCCGAGATAAAATTTTAGTGTGTGTAGGTCCAGGAGAATCTAAAAAATTAATTTTTGCTGCTGCACGAATCGCTAGAAGCCTCAAAGCTGAATGGATAGCGATTTACGTCGATGTGCCTAGGTTGCAGTCGTCAGAAGAAGAACGAAATCGTGCCGTAACTAAATTAAGACATGCAGAGCGATTGGGTGCGACTACGCGACTCTTAGTGGGAAGTGATATCGTAAAAGAAATCATTAATTTTGCTCACGAGCAGAATATATCTCAAATTATGGTTTGGAAAAGTAGTCATCAAACATGGAAAGACTATATAAAAATTTGGAAGAATATCAGCTCAGGCAAGCGAGTTTTTACGTTCAGTAGTTTGGCTGATAAAATTGTTCGAGATAGCGGTGAAATTGATGTTTATGTCATGACGGGAGTTAAAGAAGAAACTAAAATACCTGTCACGACACCGCGTAAAAAGTCCCGTTTTTCCTGGAAAAGCTATTTATATTCATTGGTCATTGTAGGAATCTCAACAATGATTGATTATTTCCTTTTTTCTTATTTGAATGCGACTAACCTTATTATGATCTATTTTTTCGGTGTTTTCACCGTGGCGTTGTATGATAAAATCTTGCCTACGATTTTTACGGCCATTATTAGCGTGATTGTCTGTAGCTTTTTATTTATGCCGCCTTATTACACATTCGCTGTGTTTGATAGTAGTTATATGTTAAGTATTGTACTGATGTTTGTGATTGCACTAACAATTAATTATTATACCGTCACATCCCGCCGAGAGGCACTTCGAGCTCGGCACGCAGAACAATTAATCGCGCGTTTGCATTCTTTAAGTCGACAACTAGCCACTACCCGTGGTGTTGAGAAATTATTTCATATTGGTGTCGAATATATTTCTCAAAGTTTAGACTGTGATGTACAAGCCATGTTACAGCAAGAAGGTGGCTTGGTGGTGCGTGCTAAATCACAAGCTGATTGGATTTTAGACTCAAAAGATATGAGTGTGGCTCAATGGGTTAACGATTTGGGGCAATCCGCTGGATTGGGCACTGATACCTTGCCATTTTCAAAAGCCCTTTATATTCCATTATTGGCGTCACGCGGCACAATCGGAGTCTTGAGTGTCCGACCTAAAATTGAAGGACGCCTATTTACCCCCGAAGAAATGCACTTGTTAGAATCTTTTGCCCATCAATTGGCGATTACACTTGAGGTGGACCTGTATCAGTAATGGTGTCGCATCTCAAGTTGTTAGATGTTTTACGAATTGCATGTCACAATGAAATATTATGCCCTGGCAAGTTGGGGAATATTGATAAAAATACACTGTAGAACGGGATTTATAATCTGATTAATAAGTCACAGAAAAAAATAGTGATTCTTAAACTGTTAGCAAGTGTATATTAAGAATAATCTTATAATGAGGCGGCAATTTTTATAGGAATCAGATATTGATTTTACAAAACATCTAACAACTTGAGATGCGACACCGTTTAGAGGAAGCCACCGACTTGTGAATCCCAGAGTGATTTATAGGCTCCGTTTAATTTTAAAAGTGCTTGGTGAGAACCATCTTCAATTATTTTACCGTGTTCTATCACTAGTATGCGGTCCATGTGGAGTAGAGTAGAAAGGCGATGGGCGATTACGATGGTCGTGGCTTTGTTGGTTTCGAGCATATCGTTCAATGATTCTTGGATTAGTTTTTCTGTTGGGGTATCGAGTGCTGAAGTGGCTTCGTCTAAAATTAATATAGGAGCATTTTTAAGAATAGCACGTGCAATAGCGATGCGTTGGCGTTGTCCGCCGCTGACTTTTACACCTCTTTCGCCAACAATTGAATCGTAACCCTGAGGCATGCGTATGATATCGTCGTGAACGCGAGCTTTTTTACAGGCGTCTTTAATTTCATCCAGGGATGCATCGTATTTAGCGAGTTGTAAATTCTCTAAAATTGAACGGTGAAACATGGTTATGTCTTGTGGAATGACTGAAATATTGGCTCGCAAAGATTCTTGTTGTATTGTATTAATTGGCTGATCGTCTACAAGAACCCGTCCGCTTTTAACATCGAAATAACGAAGTAAACATTTAACGAAAGTTGTTTTTCCAGCACCTGAAGTGCCAACTATACCTATTCTTTGGCTAGGTTCAATATGAACCGATAGTTGTTTCAATACTTCAGTTTCGCTTCCGCTGTAGGAAAAAGTTACATTCTCAAACTTAATATCACCTCTGACATTGGATAGCGGAGTCGCGTTGGTTGAATCAAGGGTATCTTTGGTGACATTAATAAAGGAAAATGAGGCTTTGGCAGTAGCAATGGCTGGATTGATATTAAAGAGGAGATTTTCGAGAAATGAGTCTAAAACACTATGTAAATTGAGTGTTACCATAGCAACAAATGCAAATCCACCTGGTGAAATTTGTCCACTTTTGAATAGATAGCTTAGAAGGTAAATTTGAACCGCGACCATTATGGTTACCAATAAGGTGTCTGCATTATCAACAAAATAGGCGTCAAATTGACGTGTTTTCTTGTCCCAATCTTTCCAGCGTGTAATTGCTGGAGTTAATTTGTATTTGAATTCGTTCAAAATATTACCGATAATTTTAATTCCAAAAATATTGGATATTGAATCATTAATGATTCCCAATGCTTTCTGTCTCGCGTTGACGTATTGTTCTTGTAGAGTAATTTGCTTTTTTAGTAAAAGTGCAATGATAGGTGAATACACAAGGATGAATGCAATCATAACTATAGCTGGAGTAATATTGATTCGAAATAAAAAAATAATACTGATAATGATCACAGCAATATTAACGAGAGCACGAAAACAAGTATTAAAGAGTGTCATAATACTATTTTGAAAGTCCGCGATTTTGCTTGAGATTTCACCTGATAGATGTGAGTCAAACCAATGTAGAGAATGTCCTACTGTTTTTTTATACAGGCTATCAATGATCTCTGCTCACACTCTGGGCCTATACTTAATGTCGAAGAGTCTCTCTATGAAAAACACACCGTGATGCATGAGTTTGTAGAAGACAAACAACAGCAACAATAATCCAATATTAGCATTTGAATTAGATACAATCGCATCGATGATTTCTTTTATTTTATAATCAACAGCGACACTAAAAAGGGCTCCCATTATAGAAATAGCAATGAGGGAGATGATATAAATCTTGTAATTTTTTAACAGAGTTTTGAAGTAGTCTGTCAAATTATTCGCGTCTGACATAGACAATTATCCGTGAGTGAGAAAAGCTTATACTAAGCCCTTCTAGTAGAAACAGCAATATCCATGACTGTTGACTTTGACCTGATTCCTGCTTAAATTGATTATCGCGTTAAGCATAATTAATAAAGGTAACAATGTCCCCTAATCATCCCATAGGCATTTTTGATAGCGGCGTAGGTGGTCTAACAGTTCTTAGAGCACTCCGTGAAGCTTTGCCCTATGAACGAATGATTTATTTTGCTGATACAGCGAATGTACCCTATGGCGATAAAACACCCGATCAGATCAAAGCATTTTCTAAACGCATTTTAAAGTGGATGCAAGATGAATTAGGTGTGAAACTGGTGATCGCCGCCTGCCATACAAGTTCGGCATTAGCATTGAGTGAAGTGGCTAAAGAATTCAAAATTCCAGTGATCGGAACAATTG
>JAKORL010000150.1 GCA_029777855.1 Pseudomonadota bacterium | reverse complement strand
GTGCACCCTCGTGTGTTCCTTCAACTGCTTTCGAAACTGCCGGAGCCATTTTAGATGCAACGGCTGTAGAAAAACTGTTGAAACGAGATGATATTTATTTTTTGGCGGAGATGATGAATTATCCCGGAGTAATCCATAAAAATAAAGAAGTACATTCAAAACTATTGGCAGCTCAAACGATAGGAAAACCTATAGATGGACATGCTCCCGGGCTCATGGGAGACGATTTAAAGGCATATGCGGCCGGTGGAATCACAACTGATCATGAGTGCATGACATTGGCTGAGGCAAAGGAAAAAATGGCATTAGGAATGAAGGTGTTGATACGTGAAGGAAGTGCTGCGAAAAATTTTGACGATTTATTGCCATTAATGACCGATTATGCCGAAAATATAATGTTTTGCTCAGATGATAAGCATCCTGATGATTTGATTAAAAATGGACATATCGATGCTTTGGTGCGTAGGGCAGTGGCTAAAGGATATGATGTTATAGATATTTTGCGGGTTTGCTCGTTGAATCCTGTCCATCATTATAAATTGGATATCGGTTTACTGCAAGTTAATGATTATGCCGATTTTGTAATTGTAGATAATCTTTCTGATTTTGAAATAAAAGCAACTTATATTCGTGGTGAAAAAGTGGCAGAAGATGGTTTACCGTGTCATCCCCGTTTTGAACCGACCGAAATAATCAATCATTTTAATGCGCGTAAAATTACCGAAGATCAACTAATGGTGCAGTCCACGGGCGAGTATTTGAAAGTGATACTTGTTGACGATGGACAATTATTGACTCAATCAATGCTTTGTCAGCCCAAAATAGAGAATGACAATGTGGTTTCCGATATAGAGAATGACATTTTAAAACTGGTGGTTTATAATCGGTATCAGCCTTCAACGCCCTCTGTTGCTTTCATAAAAAATATTGGTCTGAAGCGTGGGGCGTTAGCGTCTACGGTATCGCATGATAGTCATAACATTGTTGCTGTGGGTACTACGGATGCTGAGATTACGATGGCTATCAATAAGATTATTGACAGCAAAGGCGGTATTCTGGCGAGTGAAGGTGATAGAACTAGTTTATTGTCGCTACCGGTTGGTGGATTGATGTCGGAACGTGAAGGAGCTTTAATTGCTAAAAAATATGAAGAAGTGGATGCCATGGCCAAAGAACTGGGCTCAACGCTCAGAGCACCATTTATGACAGTGGCTTTTATGTCGCTGTTGGTTATTCCTGAGTTAAAATTGGGTGATGTGGGGCTATTTGATGGTAAATTATTCGCATTTACCGATTTGATGGAATAACAGAATTTATTACCGAACTTACATTTTTGATATTTTATAAAAAGAACGGTCTTTGGAGAATCTCCAAAGACCGTTCTTTTTATTTTACTCAGATAGCCATGGTTGGAGGCGTGAAAACACGAGCAGCTAATTCTGTGTCGAGTAGATATAAACCTCTCGAAT
>JAKORL010000012.1 GCA_029777855.1 Pseudomonadota bacterium | reverse complement strand
GTTATGAGTAGTTTGGCACATTTTGGTCGCCCATTGACTTACCAACAAGTATTTACTGCAGCTTGGGCTATTCCGATTAATAAGATTCCAGTCTTTGAATTTATCACAGCCAATGCACAATATAACGCCACGTATGGTTGGAATAGAGGACCAGAATCAGATGGGAATTTACATCTTGGTAATGAAATCTCCAATTTAAATAATTGGCAAGTGGATGGTCAAATGAACTTCGAAAAATTGTATAATAAATCGAAGTATTTGAAAGATATCAACCAACGTTATACGGGCAGAACGAGTTCCAAAGGAAATTCTAGATTTAAAGCCAAAGATGAGGCACAAACCATTGCACTTAAAAAAGGTGAACCTACAACGATTACACATAAACTGAATAGTACGCGCCTTCAAATTATTGTGACCGATAGTACAGGTAAAGTCGTAAAAGTGCCTTATACGATTGTGGACAATACCACCGTTCGATTTAATAGTAAATCGGATATGTCGGGTTTGAGATTGTCGATGCAAACGACAGATCCTGCTAATATTTCAGCCGCAAAAAAAATGGGTGAAGTTTCTGTACGTTTTTTGATGTTAGTGCGTCGCTTGTCTGTGATGTACAAAGAAACCAATAGCTTGGTAATTCCTGGTTTCAATTCGGAAGCTGGCTTCATGGGACAGCAAGAAATTGACAATGCATTTGCTCCAGGTTTTGATTTTGCTTTTGGTATGCCACAACGTGATTACCTCGAACAAGCTGTGAAAAATGGTTGGGTTATTATGAACGATTCTATAATTAATCCAGCGTCGCAAACATTTACGTCCGATTTTGATGTAAAATTGAATTTGGAGCCATTTGCAGGGTTCAAAATCGATTTGAATACCAAGCGTGTATCAACCGATCAGACCTCGATTCAGCATATGTATAATGATATGCCAGTGACTTTTAATGGCACCTTTAGAATGACGCATGCGGCAATTTTAACTGCATTTTGGAGTAATGGAACGCTGGCTAATAATTACCAATCGAAAGCATTTGAGCAGTTTAAATCCAATCGTGCTTACGTGGCAAATGAGTTGCAACGCCCTTATATTGGTACAAAATATCCAACTACAGGTTTTGCGGCTGAAAGTTCTTTAGCGGGAGATCCTTATAATGCAGCAAATGGCGCTTATAGTCAGAATTCGCCAGATGTGCTCATTCCTGCATTTTTGGCAGCATATACGGGTCAAGATATAACCAAAGCTTCTAAATCGCCATTCCCTGCATTTTGGAGTTTAATTCCTAACTGGCGTATTTCATACGATGGTTTATCACGCATTCCTTGGGTGGCTAAGAATTTTAAATCGGTGACGTTAAATCACGCTTATCAATGTACTTATAATGTGGGTTCTTATACATCGTATTCTAACTTTGCAGAGAATGAAGATGGTTTGGGCTTTGTACGCGATGTGACGAGTGGAAATCCTATACCGTCGAGCCAATATAATATTTCGAGTGTTGCTCTGAACGAAAGTTTTGCGCCATTCTTAAGCGTCGACATGGCTATGAAAAATAGTTTCACAGGCAAGGTGGAATATCGTAAACAACGTAATATGACCCTCAATTTGGCTAGTAACCAATTATTGGAAGCTACCAATGATGAATGGATTGTGGGTGTGGGTTATATCTTGAAGGATTTTGATGTGGTTTTAAAATTGAAACAGAACAAAACTAAAAAAGTTAAGAATGATTTAACCACGCGTCTTGATTTGGCGTTTAAAGATATTAAATCTATTATTCGTAAAATTGAAACAGACGATGTACAACCAACTACGGGTACAAAAACGATAACTATCAAATTAACGGCGGATTACGTGTTTAGTTCTAAGTTGAATTTCCGCCTGTTTTACGATTATCAAATGAGCAATCCGTTGATTTCTACATCATATCCAATTTCTACGGCCAATGTTGGTTTCAGCATCAAGTTTATGCTAACACGTTAAACAACATTTAGACTTACGTACCTTGCTTGTCGGATGTCTAGTTGCATTTTTGAAATTCTCAAAAATTGACTACCTTTACATGCTTAAAACTCATGGTTATGAAACGTTATCTATTCGCCATTTTTTGTCTATTTGCGCTGCTTCCGAGTTGCGAGGAAATAAATGTGCCAGAAGATAAACCCGACAATCCTCAGGATACCGCAATAGTGGTCAATCCTAATGATCCTGCATCACCGCGCGGCTCTGATTATTTATATGATATCTCTGTGGTGAGCGAAGTCAAATTATCCATATCTCACGATGATTGGAATACGTTTTTGACAAATTTTGATTTAAATCCAGATAATAACACGTACATTCCAGCCACTTTTTCGTTTAAAAAAGGTTCGGAATCGTTTCAGATTGATAGTGTAGGCGTTCGTTTGCGTGGCAATACGAGTCGTCGTCGACCTGAAGGAGCTACGGGCGAATTACATCAGTCGCAAAATGCTAATTGGCATCATGTTCATTTCCAAGTAAAATTTGACGAATATCGTGATAAAGTAAAATTCTGTAACAGTGACCGCGTGGTATTAAAATGGTTCAAAGATGATGCGATGTACTGCCGTGAAGTTTATTCGTACGATTTATTTCGTCGCTTTGGTGTTTGGATTGCCCCTCGTGCTAGTTATACGCGTGTTTCAATTGACATAAAGGGTGATTCAAAACCAGCTTATTTTGGCGTTTATGCGTTGGTTGAAGGTGTGAGCGAAGCGTTTTTGGCTAATCGAAAAGCGGTTGGTAAATTTACCTCTAAAAATGGCAATTTATGGAAAGCATCGTGGGGAGCTACGTT
>JAKORL010000149.1 GCA_029777855.1 Pseudomonadota bacterium | reverse complement strand
GACTGGGCAAGACTACCTTTTCAAGACCGCCGTGAATACATCCATGTAGTCTTCGGTCGAAACATCCTGTTTCTCACGATCTTGAAAAGGAAGATCTTGCCCATTCCTTGGCACTCCCTGCAATCTCGAATTTGTTTGACTCAGGATACAATCTTTCAAGAACTCTTAGAATAAGGCTAAGAAATACCTCCGAAAAAAAATTCCTATTATCCTGAGTCGGGTAGGCGAAGAATCCGAACTTTCTTGGAGGGAAATAAAGCGCAGCGAGGAGGATCCGAGCGAGCCATTCCCGGAAAGACAGTCGGATTCTAACGCCGACTTTGAAATCTCTAGAAATTACATCGAAGATCTAATGTGTTCTTGAAAAGGTAATCTTGCCCAGTCCCATTTCCACAGTACTAAAATTCTTCGAAATGAGTCGGATTCTAACGCCGACTTTGAGAACGTAACGAAATAAAAAATATTATTATTAATCAACGGATTACAAAGCGTCTTCTATAGTCACGCATGAGGATAAAAATCCACGGCCACAAAAGCCCCGTCGTGATCGACGGCGTCCAAAACTGCCACGACAAAGGCGCCTGCCCCATCAAACCCTGCATCCAAAACAACAACACCAAATAACACAAAGACAACAACACAATTACACCCACCTGCTGCCACATCGGAAACAACCGAATCCGGGTATACAACTTACTGACTACAAAAACCGCCACCGTCAAACCTAGCGCATTTTCACCCAACACAGTCCCTAATAAAACATCCAACAAAACTCCCACACACCACGCCGCACCAATACTAAAACGCTCCGGCAAAGCAAGAGCCCAATAAAAAACTACCGCGGGCACCCACAACGGTCGAACCCACTCCGCCCAAAAAGGTAAAGGCAAAATCGTCAACATCATCGCGACCACGATGGACAAAATAATGAAAAACCAAGAACGTATTATCAATGAATACCCCATAAAATCCTAACTTAACTATTATCCACAGGATACAAAACCAGCTATTTGGTCGCTCCTAACCATTCGGCCAAACCAATAAAACCTGACGACTACTATCCAAATGTGCGCTTGGATAAACCGTAATCTGCGAAAAACGCTCACCCGGTCGATGAACCACCTCAGACACAACTCCTACCGGATAAGAAACGGGAAAATGACTTCCTAATCCCGACGTTTCCAATGAATCCCCTACTTGAAAATCCGCCGTGTCTGGCACAAACAACAACTGCAAATCATTACTCATACCCTGCCCAACTGCAATCGCCCGACTACCTGTTCGTGTACTCTGCACAGGCACTGCACTTCGCGAATCCGAAATTAATAAAACCCGACTAGAATCACGATTGACTTCAATCACCTGCCCCATAACACCAAACGCATCTAACACCGCCTGCCCAACGACCACATTATCCTTTTTACCGCGATTCAACACCACTTGACGAGTAAACGGCGCTAATTCAACAGCCAACAACTCAGCCACCAATATTTTACCGCTGACTTTTTGTGAAGCCCTCAACAACGTACGCAATTGCTCATTTTCTTGTTGAAGCGCTTCCAATTTTTGAAGCTTTGCTCGCAAAATTAATTGCTCGGTTTTCAAACGGGCATTTTCGACACCAAGACTTTGTTGCTCTGACAGATTATTTTCTACCCAATTTATGAATCGCGCAGGACCATCGACCATCGTCCGAATGGGAGATATAAGAGATGTTAAAATGGATCGTGATTGAGCGAGATAATGATATTGATGATCGACCACCATCAATACCAACGACGCTATTATAAGGGCCACTAAGCGCAAGCTAAGTAGCGAATCACGTTTGAATAGAACCTTAATAACGCTACTCCTTATCTAAGCTTCTCTTGTAACTGCCCTATTTTGCCAATCTCAAGGGTAATCAATCATTTTTAATCCTCATTAACTAGAATGTTAACTCCGGTATTAAAATTATTGTCTCCAGCCTACCTTGTCTAGAATTTGTGAATTATAAATTCCAGACAAGAGCACAACGCAATGAGCTAATATATTTCCTTTAAATATTAATCGCTTGCGAGAAATCCCTCACCCATTTTATCGATTAATTCTAATGCTCGACCGCCCCCTCTAGCAACGCAAGTCAACGGATCTTCGGCCACAATGACAGGTAATCCAGTTTCTTCCATCAGCAATCGATCAAGATCTTTTAGAAGCGCACCACCACCCGTTAATACCATTCCAGTTTCGGCGATATCTGATGCTAATTCTGGAGGTGATTGCTCAAGCGCACTTCGAACTGCACCAATAATTCCTGATAATGGCTCTTGTAATGCTTCAAGAATTTCATTGCTGTTCAATGTAAAACTACGCGGAACACCTTCGGCCAAGTTACGACCACGCACATCAATCTCACGTACTTCAGTACTTGGAAATGCGGCGCCTAATTCATGCTTAATTCTTTCGGCCGTAGCATCACCAATTAATGTTCCGTAATTACGACGAACATAGTTTACGATAGCTTCATCGAAACGGTCGCCACCAATACGTACAGAGGCGGAGTATACGATACCACTTAATGAGATAATGGCCACTTCTGTGGTACCACCACCGATATCCACAACCATCGATCCACGAGCTTCTTCCACCGGTAATCCAGCACCCATTGCTGCTGCCATTGGCTCTTCTATTAAATATACTTCTCGAGCCCCAGCGCCCATCGCGGATTCACGAATCGCACGACGCTCTACTTGAGTTGAACCACAAGGCACACAGACCAAAACACGAGGACTAGGTTTTAAAAAGCGATTTTGATGCACTTTGCTAATAAAGTGCTGTAACATCTTCTCTGTAATATGAAAATCGGCAATCACACCATCTTTTAATGGACGAGTTGCTGTGATATTTCCAGGAGTTCGACCTAACATTCTTTTTGCTTCTAAGCCGACTGCCACTACAACACTGCCCGAACCATTACTGCCATCTCCACGACGAACCGCCACCACGGAAGGCTCATTGAGCACAATCCCTTCATTAGGCAAATAAATTAAGGTATTCGCTGTACCTAAATCGATAGATAGATCATTTGAAAATCTGCCACGTAATTTTTTAAACATTTGACTGCCTCTTTGAAAAACCTAGATAGAAATAAACTCTAACGGAAAAACAAACTAAAGAGAAGAGCGGAAAGAAAAAAAGAGGATTGGAATCAGCCATGCATTCTTGCATGCCTGCCCCTAATCTACTTGACCCCTTCCTTACCTCTTCCCTATACTCACTACTTTATCGAGGGAATACGATCAATGGCACTCTCAGAAACCGACGTCAAAAAAGTGGCACATCTCGCCCGAATTGCTCTGAGTCCCGAGGAACTTCCAAGCCATATAAAAAATCTTTCCAAAATTATAGATTTGGTCGAACAAATGAATACCGTCGATACCACTGGCATCGAACCCATGGCTCACCCACAAGATATTACCCAACCCCTTCGTGACGATATTGTTACAGAAACCAATCAACGCGAAAAAATGCAACGCTGCGCACCGCTCACGGAAGCAGGACTCTATCTCGTACCCAAAGTGATAGAAGATCGCTCGAATGAAGCTTCTGAATTTTAAGGATTATCATGAGCTTAGAAAATAAAACTCTAGTGGAACTTTCAAAAGATCTCACGGCAAAAAAAGTTTCTAGCGTCGAAGTGACTCAATTTTATTTAGACCGAATTGCTCAACACAATCCCGCGTTAAATGCTTTTATTACCGTATGCAATGAATCGGCATTAGCCGAAGCCAAAGAAGCCGATAAAAAAATCGCGAGCGGCCACGCCGGCCCCCTCACCGGAATCCCTTACGCCCACAAAGATATTTTTTGTACCGATGGCATCAAAACATCATGCGGATCCAAAATGCTGGATAATTTTATCGCCCCCTACGATGCAACCGTCACCACAAAATTTAAAGAAGCTGGGATGGTGATGATAGGCAAAACCAATATGGATGAATTTGCCATGGGCTCGTCCAATGAAAATAGTTTTTATGGCCCTGTAAAAAATCCATGGGATCACACACGAATTCCAGGTGGATCGTCTGGTGGCTCTGCTGCAGCAGTTGCCGCTCGATTAGTTCCAGCCGCAACAGGCACAGATACGGGCGGATCTATTCGACAACCGGCTTCAATGTGTAATATCACGGGCATAAAACCCACCTACGGAAGAGTTTCACGTTATGGCATGATTGCGTTTGCATCCAGTTTGGACCAAGGCGGGCCGTTTGCCCAAACCGCCGAAGATGCCGCACTACTACTGAACATCATGGCAGGCCATGATGAAAAAGATTCCACCAGCGTAATACATGACGTGCCAGATTACACCGCTGAATTAAATAAACCATTAACCGGCCTTACGATTGGATTTGCAAAAGAACATTTTGCTAGCGGCCTGGAAAATGACGTGGCTGTGGTTATTCAAGAAGCCATTGCCGAATTACAAAAATTAGGCGCCACAATCAAAGAAATTAGTTTACCCAATACGCATTTGGCTGTTCCTGCGTATTATGTTATCGCGCCCGCAGAATGCTCTTCGAATTTAGCGCGATATGATGGTGTTCGATATGGCTATCGCTGTGAAAATCCCAAAAATCTCGATGATTTGTATTGTCGCACTCGAGGCGAAGGATTTGGCCTGGAAATTAAACGTCGAATTATTGTCGGAACCTACGCTTTATCCTCAGGATATTACGATGCTTATTATTTAAAAGCACAAAAAATTCGACGTCTGATCAGCAACGATTATCAAACTGCATTTAAATCGGTTGATCTTATTGTAGGCCCTACAGCACCCTCGCCTGCATTTAAACTGGGTGAAAAAGTCGACGACCCTGTGAGCATGTATCTTTCAGATATTTATACCATTGGTGTGAATCTTGCTGGATTGCCTGGCATGACAATCCCAGCAGGCTTCGTAAAAAGCTTACCTATTGGTTTACAATTAATCGCTAACTACTTTGATGAATCTCGATTATTTAATGCAGCTCATCAATTTCAACAAGCAACAGATTGGCATAAAAAAACGCCGTAAAGAAGAGGTCAGATCTAACATTGAAACATTAGGGGCAAGTTTGAGTGACAAATCTACTCATTGTGAATTAATGTTTTCATATTAGATCTGCCCCCTTTCTTAACTGACTATTGTGAGGACTCTCTATGGAATGGGAAACAGTTATTGGTTTAGAAGTGCACGTACAATTATCCACGCACTCTAAAATATTTTCAGGTGCAGCGACAGCTTACGGCGCTGACCCCAACACTCAAGCGTGCGCAATTGATTTAGGTATGCCTGGCGTACTTCCCGTGTTAAATAAAAAAACGGTTGAAAAAGCCCTCATGTTCGGACTCAGCATTAATGCCGAAATTTCAAACAAATCCGTTTTTGCTCGTAAAAATTATTTTTATCCTGATCTGCCCAAGGGCTATCAAATTAGTCAATATGAATTGCCCATTGTTGGCAAAGGTCACCTGGATATTCAATTAGATGAAAATACCGTTAAACGTGTGGGCATTACACGCGCACATTTGGAAGAAGATGCCGGGAAATCACTGCACGAAGATTTTCATGGGCAATCAGGCATCGATCTCAATCGAGCGGGAACTCCACTACTCGAAATTGTATCCGAACCCGACTTGCGATCTGCAAAAGAAGCAGTTGCTTATTTAAAAACCTTGCATAGCCTCGTGCGTTATTTAGATATCAGTGATGGCAATATGCAAGAAGGCTCATTTCGATGTGATGCGAACGTGTCTGTTCGTCCAAAAGGCGAAACAAAATTTGGCACTCGTGCGGAAATAAAAAATGTGAATTCATTTCGATTTGTAGAACGCGCCATCAATTATGAAGTCGCTCGCCAAATTGAATTGTTAGAAAGTGGTGGGACAGTCATTCAAGAAACGCGTTTGTACGATGCTGAGCGTAATGAAACTCGATCGATGCGGGGTAAAGAAGAAGCCAACGATTATCGTTATTTTCCTGATCCAGATTTATTGCCTATTATTATTGACGATAAAACTATCGAGTCTATTCGAACTACCCTTCCTGAATTACCGTGGCAACGTCGCGAGCGTTTTCAATCGGATTTTGGATTAAGTCATTACGATTCTTATTGTTTATCACTGACTCGCGAAATGGCTGAATTTTTTGAAGCTACCGTTAAAGCCACTCAAGCCACGCCCAAAATCGTTGCAAATTGGATACTCGGTGATTTCTCGGCTTATCTCAATAAAGAGCAAACAGAAATTTCTGAAAGTCCTCTTTCTCCCCAGCAACTTGCGCAATTACTGGATAGAATTGCAGACAATACTATCTCAGGAAAAATTGCAAAAACAGTTTTCGACGCCATGTGGGCCGGCGAAGGTGACGCTGATAAAATTATTTCTTCTCAAGGACTTACGCAAATTAGTGATAGCAGTGCTTTAGAAAAAATTATCGATGAGATCCTGCTCAATAATCCTAATCAATTAGCCCAATACCGTGCTGGTGGAGAAAAATTATTTGGTTATTTTGTAGGACAGATCATGAAAGCAACTCAAGGAAAGGCAAATCCGCAACAGGTAAATGAATTACTGAAGAAAAAATTAGGTTGAGTACAAGGCACGGGATGTAAACGTCCAGGTACAAAATCTGAACGTTTTAACCGCTTCATATTCCCCTATTCAAAGCCTCTGGTCATCTGTTTTTCTCGAAAAAATTGCTTTACCTCTTCTAGAGTCCATAATACAATCCGAAATAATTTTTAACATATATAGACAGGAGTCAATTATGTCCAAGCCACTTGTGGAACCGATAATCAGCGCAACGCCATTAAACTGGTTAAAAAATCTTTTCATTCGCGATTCTATGCGTGATTATATTACGGCCGAAGAGCTAAAAACCCTCAAAACTCGAGCACTCGAGCATGAAAAAACGTCTCAACGAGAAAATGTGAGAAAAACTGAAAACACTGATGCTTTGTCAAGAAGGCCATCTGCAACCGAACAACAAACAGGTGCTTCAGGAAACAATACCAGTACTATCCAAGATAAATGGGAAGCCTTCGGTTTAAAGGACCTTTTAAAAGCCGCGTATTTAAAAACTTACGAATTCGATGGATATGATGTCACTACCAATGAATACATCACAGCTCTTGGTGAGACTAAAACGTATAAAGACCGAGCATTTAATAAACTTTTAATCATTGCTGGATTTGCAGGCTTTGCAAATCGACCTGATAAACACGAATCCGTGAAGTTTCAAAAAGCTTATGCTGGTGAAACTTCTGAAAAATCTTATGAAGATAACTACGAATTTCCTAAACTCAGTCCTAGCCAGTTCGCTTTCAATTTTATAGGCGGTTTACATCGCGGTACCGCAAAAACCGTGATGAAACTGATTCAAATTCCTACTTCCTTCGTTAAAGTAGTGATTGCTGCTATCAAACTCGCACTATTTATTCCGAAACTCGCTTTAAATATTATTAAAGTCCCCACAGAATTTGTAACAACCTTCATAGCGGATGCGACTGCTCAAGGCATCGGCTACCAAGTCAGAAAAATCAGAGAGCTCAATGAATCTGACGACGATAATAAAAAAAGGAAACTCGCGGGTAGAGGGGTTTTGATCTTTTTGTTAGGCCTTACTTATACAGTATTTCAAGTTTCATCCATCGTATTCAGGCTCATTTTGTCTCCTGAAAAAAGCGCAAGAATCGCTTGGAAGACCGGTCGTTCGTTCGAAATAAAAAATTGGCCTAAAGCTACGAGCGCTTTAAACATTACTCTAGGCACGCTTGGAGTTTTGATTAGCATAGGACTAACCATCGCGCTCTGGTCTTTGTTAATTCCTCTCGTTGTCGGTGCAGCCATGACCTTTGCTCCTGCGGTTGTAACGCCCGTAGTCACCTGGTTTCTACAGCTTCCATTGGTAGGAACAACGGTAGGAATGTTGCACGGCGCGCTAGTCACAGTAAGTGGCGTAATTGGTGCGGCCTTCACTCCTTATATAACTGCAATTACTGGTTTAGCCGTAGGGTTGCAAATCCCTGCAGAAGCAGTCGCATTGGGTGCTACCTTGGCCGTCATCGTTGCTCCATTAGGATCTTTTTTAAGCTTTGTTGCAGATCGATTCAGTAATTATTGGGCTCTTGCAGGAAAATATGGCCCCCTAGGTGTATTTACTAAGCACTACTTTAAAGGCTATTTCGATGGTTATTCATCTCTACCAGATGACGACAAAGATAATAAAAAACCGGGGCCGGGGCCTGGATCTAACCCTTCTCATGATAAAGGAAATGGATCTGGCACAGATGTTCCGATGCAAGAGGTACCTCCTCCTTCATCTAAGCAGACTCAGCCTCCAAAAGCGGGCGGTCAAGGGGCTGGTGTTGGCTCTGAAGGCAAGAAAAAGGCGGCAGCTACAAAGGGTGGCGTGAACGGTGAGGATGATGAGACTTTTGGATCTGAAACAATCCCTGAAGCCAATCTGAATGCCCTAGCTGAGGATCTTAAGAAAGATGATCTAACACCCAGATCTGCAGCTCGAGCTGCGAATGAGAAAAAAGATGAAGGACTAACAGGTACTGACAATGCTGTTCGTGGCGCATCTTCTACAGGCCGTACTGCTGTACGTGCTCTTGAAGGCAAGGATGAGCAAAAACGTATCCCGAATCCTTCAAGAGGTGCTGGGCGTGGAGCTCCCTCTTCTGCTGCGGATCCAGATGATGAAAAGAGAATAGAAAATGCTCATAACTAATAGCAAATTTCATTATTTACTTATGATTCTGAGTGAATTAAGGCTTTACTTTAACCTAAAGCCAATATATAATCTTTCCTTTAATGCAAACACCGATAGGAGTGAACTATGTCAATATTAAATTATATTAAACCAGTGTCCTTGCTTAGCTGGGCAAAGGAACAAATAATCGATAAAACAATAACGTATACAATAGCAAAACAACAATTGCTCGATCAAATTCGCCAAGGAAAAACAATACTAAAGGCTAAGGACGGTACTACACAAATCAAGGTAACCAAAAAGAGCATTGCAACAGAATTAAAAGAAAATCGTAAGGTACCTGCACCTCACATCGATACTGATCATATTTGGTACGGCGCTTTTGTAGAGACCTACGGCATTCATGGCCTGGATTTACCTTCAGGACGAGTGACTTATAGTTATGGCGATACCGTTGTAGACGATAATGGTGTGCCGTTCGAAAATCCCAAAGCACAATTCACCGCTGATAATTTACCCCGTTCTTTAATGCTCGTGATGTTCTTAGGATTACCCACACGTGTGCTATCAGTCGATAAAAACGGTAAACTAAGTTTTAACTTACGACAGTTTTGGCATAATTTAGCGGGTGGTTGGGATAGACCTGAAAAAACAGACCCTAAGAAAGCTGCTGCTACAAAAAATCTTTATAACCGTATTTTTCTCTTTCCCTCCAAGATTATAATAGCCGCTTATTATACTGCTACTTTCTTCATTAAATTCCCATTCAACCTCATAAAATTCTTTGGTCTGATGCTACCTTTAGTGATGAAGAACTCTATGGGTAAGTTCACGGGTTACTTAATAGCTAAGTCTGGCAAAGGATTTGGTAAAGATGGTATTTTAAATAAAGTTGCTGGTTTTATTCTTGGCCTATTTTCAATTGTTGCTTTCACCGTACACGTAGCGATCAGAATATTCACATTGGCCGCTCGCGCTTTCTTCACACCTGTTACCAGCGCCCAATTGGCATGGGGCGAAGGTCGAGCCATAGATAAGTTAACAGATTCAAGCTCTAAAGGACGTGGATCTTTAACAATTGGTGCATTAATTGGACTCATCGGCGTTGCCATGAGTCTCGCTTTATCGATTACGTTATGGAGTATTGCCTTCCCATTGGCTATTACCATGACGGTAGCTATCTTCCCTTCGCTTGTGCCGGTAGTGACATCACTCTCTCAGCTTCCACTCATCGCTGCAGGCTTAACTTCTATCAAAGGCGGCTTCGCGTTGGCAGTTGGTAGCTTACCTGCTGCGTTTGCTTCCGCTGCTACATGGTTAGCCAGTTTAGTGGGCCTCACATTAACAACGCCTGCGATTGCCGTTGGCGTTCCCGTTGCAGTTTTTGCTATCGGTCTTGGAACTCCCACCGCTTATGTCGCTGATCTACTCGGCAATTCTTGGGCAAGATGGCAAAAAGGTGGATTACTGACTTGGGTTCTAAGTGCTGTTATCCGTACCAGCAAGTCTGGAGCAAAGGGTGAAGAAGATGTACCTTTACTTCCTACGCCTGGAAAAGAGAAGACTGGCGAACCACAGCCAAAACAAGCTTCTGAGAATCAAGTAATTGCATCACGTAAATCTCAAGAGGGTACTAAAACTGCTGAAGGTACTCTTGATGAGACTGCTAAGCGTGCTGAAGACGCTCATGCAGAAGAGCCAGCTCCTACAGGAGGTAAAGATCTTGCTAATCAAGATGCTGTAGACTTAGAGACACTAAATCAAGCTGCACCAGGAAATGATTTTAACTAATCATTTCCGCTGGAAAATCACTACCAAAGTGGTTACTTTGAGTGAGTGGTAAGTATTAATGGCGCGTTTTAACTCTGTTAAACGCGCCATTTTTTATGTGTGTAGCATCTGGATATTGCATAAACAATCTACAACGAAGCCATCATCGTCAGCGGGCCACTTTTCTTTACTTTACCCATTCATAAGCGTAGAATTACCTAAAATTTGATAGTGGAGCTAATAAGCAAATGCCATTACTCATCGATCCCGCCAAACGCTACTCTAAGACTCTGAGTGATTGGGTCGCTAGTTTTATCTTCGTTCCTACTCTATGGCCCAACAATCACGACACAGATCACATGTTGAAAAACATGTTTAAGAGTGCGTTTCTGATTACTTATGGATTCGATGGCTACGACCATACAACCAATCAATTTATCAATACTGTTTCATCAGAAAGCATTGAGTACACTGCTCTTTCTATCGATCCTTGGCTGGCTGCGGCAAGTTTTATGGGGTTACCTACCCGTACTGATATTGTTGAAGAAGTTCAAGAAGTTCCACAAAAGCAAAATGATTCTGAGGCGCTATCCTTACTCAGCTCTAAATCACAAGTGCCTAGTAAAAAACGTTTCCCCAAAATTTCACTCACTCAACTATTCCTAAAAAATCCTTTCGGTGGGTGGCAGTGGTCAAAGGTTTCTGTTGATAAAAAGATTTTGCAAAGCCTTGGGTTGGCGTTGCTCATTAAATTTCCTGTTATTTTTCTGATTAAGGTCTTAGCACTCTTTCTAAAATTTCCGTTGAATGTATTGAAATTATTGACTGAATATCTTCCATTAATACTCATTACTCTTTCAATCATTGCCGTTAAATGGCTTGCGATTAAAACCAGCGAATATGCTGGTGACAATAAATCAGCTAAAAACAATTACAATGGTGATAAAAAAAACTCTGGTCTATGGCCGTTGCTTACGATTCCTTTGGTCTTCATCACCCTCGCATTCCTTGCAATTCATACCGCATTGAGAATTTTCTATCTGCTTGGGAGAGCCTTCACCTCTCCTGAAAAAAGCGCAAGAATTGCATTAGCGTACACTCAAGAAATACAGCTTCCCTTCGTAAGCCAAAACACCAGTGAATGGATAGCGTTTTGCATGGGACTATTCATTGCTTTTATGAGTATCTGCCTCTCGGCTACCCTATGGTCCCTCTTCTTACCGTTGTTGTTCGGAACCGTTCTTACCTATACGACAATTCTGCAGTGGCCAGCTATATCTACTCTTATAGGAAGTCTGACGAGTGTTTTTACTTCTGTAGGTGCAGGGCTACAAATTCTTTTTGGAAATGTCTTAAGTGGCTCATTAACCTATTTCGGTATTCAACTTTCATCAACTTTGCTGACCGCCGCACTAACCCTAGGTGCAATAGTGACTCCCGTGGCCTCAATATTGAGCGCAGTTGCTGATAAATTAAGTGATAGATGGGCGCTTTTCCTTTCCCATGAGGGGGAATTTTTCACCGACTTCTTTCTATCCAATAAAACAGCTCAAGGAGGCTATATCCCTTTTTCTGATACCCCAAGTGAACCAAAAAAAAACGAAGATCCTTCCCATGCAACACAAGCTGTCGTATTATCATCTATAAGTTCAGAGCAAACAGCCAATAAGGGTGTTGGGGTGGTCGAAGGTACTAAAAACCGGACAGGAGAGACTGTTTCTCAAGATCAAAGACTGCGACACCAACACATTCAAGTATATCCCGAGGATGATGAACTTGGCCCCGATGGGCAGACTTTAGCTGAGTTATAAACGGAGTTAGCTAAAGTGGCTAGAGCTCGCAGGCGTTTGGCAAGATGGTAATAATTGGCTAAAATGGCTTAAACTCACAGATTTAAGCCTAGGTAGGGTGGATAAAATAATTTTATACCGGAGTTAACATTTTAGTTAATAGGGATTTAAATTATCTTATACGTCCGAGATTGGCAAAATAGGTGAGTTTACGACCAGCGGCGTATTGTTTTAGTTATTTATGAGGGTATCACGATGTCTACTTTAACCGTTTTTGGAAACTACTCTAAAAAGCAACATCAAATGGCGCGTCTTGAAGATTATTCGCGTGCGATTGTGCATTTGGAAAATTCCATCATCAAAGTTAAAGAGAATTACCAAAACGGATTGGACTACATTAAAAAATTAGAAATAGATCGGGAAACAACGACCGATGATTTAGAACTAAGACAAATCGACGTTGATCTTAAATACCTTCGTCAACATTTCGATCCTAACGAAATGAATCAAAAGATTTCTTCACTTGAAACAAAATTAAAAAACCACCGCTTAAGATTACAAAAATTATACGAAAAGCATTCTGTAAAAAAACCAGCAGCAACTGAAAAAGCGTGACTTTTGCTTTACATTTCCTCATCGCAGAAATAGAATCGTTTACAATGGATAGCATGGAGCTGTCCTCTGTTTAATACATTTATGAAGGAATATTGATATGGCGCTAGTCAAACCATTAGTTGTAAATAGCTTGTCCGTTAAACAGTGGTTTCAAAGCATCTTTCTCTATAACCCCGCAAAATTTAATCAAGGCTACATCGCTATATCCGAACATCCCACCGAGGAAGCCCTAACTCAAGAAAATTTCCGTACTATTCTTAAACGTCATATTAATGGAACTTTTTTAGAAACTTATGGATTCGATGGTTACGATGAAGTCACGACAGAAATCACCACCGCCGAAGGTCAACTTGATGAAAACGGTAAGCATTACACCTACGAAAGTGACGCTCTCCCTTGGGGCTTGGCTGTCATGTCGTTTTTCGGCATTCCCAATCGAATCAAATATGTTGATGATAAAGATAAATCGTTATTTATCGATGCTAAACAAGTGCTCAAGAATTTTGTCGGTGGCTGGAATGACAAAGCCGGCGAAGAAAAAATGTTTTGGCAAAAGGCCAGTTCATTTCCCATTAAGTTCTTTATTTCTGTACTAAAAAGCTTCTTAATCTTTTTAAAAACCCCACTTAACACATTGAAATTACTCACAGAATTTTTGCCAATGTTAATTTGGCGATTATCTGAAGAAAGCCTGTATCTGCTCGATGATAGATTAAAAAAAGACTGGGACACAAAACAAATCAACGTAGGGAAATGGCTTCTTAAAGGCTTGATGTTGTCTGTGGAAATTCTTGGATTAGTGCTATTAGGACTGTCCCTTGCCACTTTTAGGATAATTTCGGTTATTGGTCGGGTGGCTACCTCACCACTAAAGAGCGTCCGAGTCGCTTTAGGTTTTGGACGAACATTGAATAACAAATGGCTAGGTTGGGGAATTGGTCTTAGCGCTCTTGTCCTCAGTATCCTGCTCACCGCAACCCTTTGGGCTATCGCATGGCCCATTATCTTTAGCGCAATCATAACATTAATTCCAGCTACTGTGCCTGCCCTCACCGCTTTATCGAAATTACCTATTATTGCCTCAGCTATCGGTGTTATCAAAGGTGGTAGTATTGTGACACTAGGTAGTGCCATTGGTGCTGCATTTACGCTACCTGCTTCTGCAGTAGCTGCTTTATTCAGCTTAAAAATTTCAGCCAGTGCCCTCAGTGTAGGCGCTACTTTGGGTCTGTTTGTCGCCCCTACAGCCACTGCCCTCAACTGGGGAGCTGACAAACTGAGCAACGCCTGGGCCGATTGGGTGGACGGAGGCCCTAAAGCCTATTTATCATCAAGATTTGCCTTAATCGGCGGCTACACAAAAGTCGAAGACAAAGAACTGCAAGAGACAACGCCCGGCAAAAAAAATGTCGATGCGTCTCAAAAAGTACCTGGAACTCCCAGTCCTAAGGCAGTTCGTGCTGCAACTACGAATCAAACCGGTCTAAAAACCGCTAAAGGTGCTGCAGAAGTAGAACACGATGATTCAGAAACTACTGAGTTCGGTAAGCAAAAACCAACACCTGTGAAACAACAGGATAAATCTTTTGTAGATGATTATAGCTTTAACTAAGGTGTCGCATCTTTAGTTGTTAGATCTTTTGCAATTTTGATGATTTATTGTCATCAAAATTAAAGGGATTTTACTAAAGGTAAGCGTAGACAAGCAGTTCTGCTACAAGCAAATTTATGATTTCGATGAGATTTGCTATTTTTGCATTAACTTAATGAGATTACTGTTCTATTTTAGCCGTTAAAATGGGCTAAACCTACGATTCTCAAGCCACAACGCCCTCTGGACGCTTTACGGCGCTATTAATTCATGATATATTAGTCATTTTTACCAAGAGTAATACAATGAGTGTGGCAAAAGAAGAAGCGCAAGATTCGTCCCTTATCAAACCTGGGAAGTCTGGGTCTCTCACTTTCAAAGAATGGAGCTATAAACATTTACATGCTCTTTTCTGGGGTGATCGCGCGAGTCATGAAAAATTAGTCGCTCAGTATAGAAATCCTGCCGATAGCAATTCAGAAACCACCGACAATTTCAGTTTTTTCAGTTCTATTTTTTTAATGGTATACGGTATTGATGGCTATGATCCCGCTACCCATATGATTATTCCAGCCCACCGTCATTCGGCTGGTGAAATTCAAGAAGCCTATGAATATAAAGGAGAGCCATTACCCTGGTTGTTACTCATTGCCGCTTTTATTGGTTTACCCACTCGGACTGGCTGTAGTGAATCTACACTACCTGATTACGAAGTTATAGGTAGTGAAACTGGTGACGATGATGACCCTTTATCACGCTCTATAATATTACGTCAAATCCCCACCTTAACACCCATGGGTATTTGGAAAAATATGTTCGGTGGCTGGGATACGCTGCCCGATGAAGATAAATATCAAGAAAAGAAAATTTGGCAATGGGCAACATTAATTCCCGTAAAAATTCTGATAATTTTCCCTATCAAATTTATTTCAATCTTTTTCAAATTGCCTATCAATATCATTAAAATTTTCACAGAATTATTACCTTCACTTGCAATCTATGGTCTTCATATTGCGATGGCTAAAATATATGCACACATCGCCGATCTTGATGAAGACACGAATAATTCCAATGCCCTTAAAATATTCGGATGGTCACTATCGGCACTTTTTCTATCTCTACTTCACATGACACTTAAATTATTTACTCTCGTCGGCAGAGCTCTTTTTTCACCCGATAAAAGTGCTAGATTAGCCAGTGCAAATGGCCGTGAGGTGAATAAAAAATTAGGATTTGCTGTATTTTATATCAACAAGGTTATAACCGGCATCTTTTGGGCTATTACAATTCCTTTGCTACTGGGTGCGGCCATTATTTATTTCCCCAATGTCGTTGTCCCTGTCATTACCTGGTTTGGAAATTTACCTCCAATTGCTGCTGCTCTTCATTCAATGAACGGAGCTTTAGTTTCATTTGTTACTGAATTTTTTGCCTACGACATCACCCCTACTGTTTCTGCACTTGCATTATTGCTTCATGTTCCTGTGCCAGAAGCAATCACAGTGATCGGCGCGACCCTTGGTTTTTTTGGCTCTTCTTTAGTCGTTATTTTACTGAGTTGGTTGGCAACACCTTTTAGTGATAAATGGGCCGCTTGGCATGAAGGTGGACCTTTCACGACTTGGCTGCCCGCTAAATGGAATGCTTTTACAACATATTTATCAGGTTTATCAATTAAATTTAGCTTCGGCAAAAATAAAGAATCTCAGGATGTGGAATTGAAAGGTAGTAATGATTCTGGAAAAGGTTTAACTGATCTTAATCCAAGCAGAGAAACAGATAAACTGATAGGAGATCAATCACGAGTCAGTGGTTCAGTAAATCAAAGCTTAATTTCCACTGCACGCACGGGAGATCAGGTTGAAGGGGCTCCTCCTGTGAGTCCTAGTCTGCAGCTGCAAAACCAAGATCTAATTCTTGATGGAATTGATCCTGAAATCTTAGCTTTTGATTTTGAATAATGGGATTAATTGGCTAAAACTCACATAACACCCTCAGAAGTAATAACCACAGCCACCAGTTCATGCTAGTTAATGAGGATTTAAAATGATTTTATACGCCCGAGATTGGCAAAATATGTGGGTTTGCATACTGTGGCAATACACAATGAGAAGAAATAACCACAGCCACCAGTTCATCTTGTACATAAATCAGCGGAATTCTATCTCTGCACCATGGCAAAACATTCCACTCTTGAAATAATTTTTTCAATTCATGGGATCCTTGACGACCAGGAACTTTCATGACTTCTCCACCTTGCCTAAAACGAATGACTACTGGACCTTCAATTGAGGATAAGGCTTTTCCTTTTATATTTTGATCATCTTTTTCAATCACACCTAAATCACATGGTAATTTTAGTGCAATTTGTCGATCCCAAGCTATTTCTAGTGTTGAATCAAATACCACTAAAGGAGGCATTGCAAATAAAAATCCCTTATAACGCCGAATTTCAGCGCCAGGCCAATGCATACAGGGAATTTTATCTTCAGCAGCAGGGATAACATCATGCATTAAACTTTCTAAATGCGCGGTAGATGGCAGAGGTAAATCTTGTTCTTCAATCCAATAACGCAGTACATTTTTTTGTCGTTGCATTGAAAGAGTTAATAATTTCTCGATATTCATGGCATTATTATTTCGATTCACGCTATAAATAAAATCATCTTTGGCAAGTTCCTCGAGGATCTCACTCGCACTCGCACAATGCTCAGCGCTGCGCGAAAATGTTTTTTCAATGCTGGGCCATCGGGCTGTTAATAATGGAAAAATAGTTTGACGCAAATAGTTTCGATCAAAGTGTGTATTTTCATTACTAGGATCTTCAATCCATTTTAATTGATAATGTTGCGCATAACTCAAAATACTCGCTCGAGAGACCTCTAAAAAGGGCCTGCATAAAATTCCTTCATTAAATTGTGTCTGCTTAGGCATGGCCGCTAAACCTTTGACTCCAGCACCTCGAATTAATTGTAATAATAATGTTTCTGCTTGATCATTTTGATTGTGTGCAGTGAGCAATACATCCTCTTTTTGAATGATTCCTGACAATGCAGCATATCGCGCTTCTCGTGCAGCGGCTTCTGGACTCTGCCCATGCGCTGGCTTTGCATAGACGTGTTTTATTTCTATGGGAACAGCAAGATTTTTTGCTTGTTGAGTGCAATGTTCACTCCATTCATCGGCATGCACTTGTAGTCCGTGATGAATATGAATTGCACGAATATTTTGAGAAGGGTTTTTATTTTGAACTAAGGCATGCACCAAAACATGAGAATCAACACCGCCGCTGTAAGCGACCCAAAATGTTTTTTGGGCAGTGAATTTTTCAAAGAATCGCTTGATGATGTCATCAATTTTTTTTACATCTTTATTCATAGTAAATGAATGGGGTGAGGTCTACGTTTGATGGGATGGGGTCAAGTCTGGACAAATAAACAAATTTTCATCTTAGTTATTTGTCTATTTGTCCAGACTTGACCCCATCCCATCACCATCTTATCTTTTCCCGATAGCCATTAGTCGTTGATAGCGCTGCTCCACTAATTTGTCTATAGACATAGACTGTAGTTGTTTTAATTGACGCGCCAAAACAGTTTTGAGTGTTTCTGACATTGCATCGATATCACGATGAGCACCGCCCAAAGGCTCAGGGATAATTTCATCGATGAGCCCCAGTTTAAATAATCGGTCAGGAGTCACTCCCATCGCTTCAGCCGCTTCTTCAGCTTTATCTGCACTTTTCCACAAAATGGAAGCGCATCCTTCAGGTGAAATAACGGCATAAATACTGTACTGCAACATAAGAACGCGATCACCTACCCCAATCGCCAAGGCGCCTCCTGAACTTCCTTCTCCAATCACGGTGCAAATTATTGGGGTACGCAGTGTAGACATTTCAAATAAATTTCGCGCAATGGCTTCACTTTGATTGCGTTCTTCTGCATCAATTCCCGGATATGCTCCAGGCGTATCAATAAAAGTAAAAATAGGTATTTGAAATCGCTCGGCTAATTGCATAAGTCGAAGTGCTTTACGAAAATCCTCAGGTCTAGGCATTCCAAAATTTCGCTGGACTTTTTCTTTAGTCGTGCGGCCTTTTTGTTGTCCGATCACCATCACAGGTTGATTATTAAATCGTGCAATACCACCCACAATCACCGCACCATTCGAAAAATGTCGGTCACCGTGAAGCTCATCAAAGTCGGTAAAAATACGTTCGATATAATCGAGCGCGTAGGGCCTCAATGGATGTCTAGCCATTTTAACCACTTGCTGTGAAGTTAATGAGCTAAAAATCGATTTAGTCAGCTCACGGCTTTTCGCATCGAGCTTGTCGATTTCTTCGATTAAATTGAGCTCTGTATCCGTGCCAACTCGACGTAATTCGTCAATTTTGGCCTCAAGCTCAGCAATCGGCTTTTCAAAATCAAGATGTGTCATATTCATGGGTTAACCCCTAATGTAGCTTAAGCGAGATATTCTATCATAAAAAAGGGAATGGGGTCAGGTCTAACATCGACACTAGCTATTATTACTGCCTCATATCTCAGATCATTGACTAAGCTAGTGTCAATGTTAGACCTGACCCTATCTCCTACACCCAGATGGCCACGATCCCCATGGATCCAATGCCCACAATAAGCGCAAATAGCTCTGCAAAGCGGTCGATCAGTGGCTTTGGATGGAAGTGATTATCGATGACATTCAATGAGCCTATGTACAGAAAAGACCCCGCAGCAAACGCATTGAAAATGGCCTCTGCCGCTGTACCTGTCCCACTCTGCAAGAAACCACTCACTAAAGCGGCTAAGACAACGCCTAAAGGCGACATTATCGAAAATCCTATCAACATTAGGATGGATTTAAGATGCGAAGAATACCCTCGAACAATCGTCACGCCTAAGGCAAAAGCGGCCGTACTTTTATGAGCCATTATTGCAATAAAGATCACCAAGGCATTATTAAATACGCTATTAATTCCTAAGGCTGCACCTTCAATGAGTGAATGTAAGGATAACATCACTAACAACAATAAAGCCGTTAAACGATGGGCATGCATTCGATCTGCATGAGAGTTTACAATGCGTTCGATGAGCAACAAAAATAAAAAGCCCACGACACAAAATAAAATAGCATAGGGATATGAAGCTAAATTTTGAGCTTTTAACGAGAGTTGGGCAGCTGGTAACATGTGAAATAATGCAGCGCCCAAAAAAACACCAGCAGCAAAAGCTTCAAATAAACAAAGCGCACGAGGATGCCGATCCCCTACAAGCAATGGAATAACACCGGCAATAATTGCAGCAAAAAATAGTGCTATTGCACAAATGATTTTAAATGTGAGTAGTTCCATCCTTACGCTATTAATCCTAATTCTTTTACAGCATCTCTTTCACTGCGTAATTCATTCAGTGTGGCCAACAATTTCCCTTCCGCAAAATCATCGTGTTGAATACCATCAATCACTTCTAATTTTCCACCCACTGTGCGACATGGAAAAGAATAAATTAACCCTTCATCAACACCATACTGTCCCTCAGAGGCTAGTGCCATTGAGAATGATTCATTAGCAGGCGTGTCATGAACTAAATTATACACGCTATCAATAATGCCATTCGAAGCCGAAGCCGCTGATGATGCACCTCTAGCTTCTATCACTGCAGCACCACGTTTTTGGACAGTGGTGATAAAATCATTTTTCAACCAATTTTCATCATTGATGACTTCATGAGCTGATTTTCCATTAATGAAAGCATGATAAAAATCAGGATATTGGGTAGCTGAGTGATTACCCCAGATATTCATTTTTGTGACAGCTGTGATTGGAACATTCGCTTTAATGGCGAGCTGTGCACGTGCTCGATTTTCATCAAGCATAGTCATCGCATAAAAGCGATCTCGTGGTACGTCGGGTGCATTATGTATCGCAATTAAACAATTAGTGTTACATGGATTTCCTACCACTAAAATGCGCACATCATCAGCTGCATTATTATTAATTGCCTGCCCCTGTCCTGTAAAAATTTTTCCGTTGATACCTAATAAATCGCCTCGCTCCATACCCGCTTTACGTGGTACTGCGCCCACTAAAATGGCCCAATTCACATCGCGCATGCCTTCATTTAAATCCGTCGTGCACACAACATTTTTCAAGAGAGGAAATGCACAATCTTCCAATTCCATTACAATTCCACGAAGTGATGGGAGCGATGCGGGTAATTCAATTAAATGTAAATCAACCGTAGTGTCTTGACCAAACATATCGCCATTGGCAATTCTAAATAACAAAGCATAACAAATTTGACCACCTGCTCCCGTGATCGCTACTCGAACATGTTTCATAGTATCCCCTCTATTAAATTAAGCGTTTTCAACAAACCTTCTAAATCGCCAGTGGCCAAAAAGCCGGGATTCAGCATATCTTCCTTGGTGTTATAACGTAATGCAACCCCCTGCAAATCCACTATAGCCCCACCTGCTTCAGTGAGTATACATTGGCCAGCTGCAGTATCCCACTCACTCGTAGGGCCTAGACGTGGGTATAAATCGGCCCGCTGTTCTGCAATCGCACAAAATTTCAATGAACTCCCCATAGCGAGTATAGAATAGTCTCCTATTTGGCTCATGAATTTTGCAATACGCTCTGATGAATGACGTCTGCTAACAGTAATGGATAATGGATGATTCGCCAACCACTTTCGCGTCTTTAACGATTTCACAACGCCTTTCGCATCCTGATAAAAAGCGCCAAATCCGCGACTCGCAAAATAAGCCGTCTGTCTACACGGTGAAACAATCACTCCCATAATCGGTTCGTGATTTTGAATTAACGCAATATTGACAGAAAAATCATCCGTGCGAGCTATAAATTCTTTAGTTCCATCTAAAGGATCTACCAACCAAAAAAGTGACCACTCTTTTCGTTCCTGAAAAGAAGGAGACAAACTTTCCTCAGAAATAATAGGAATCTCTGGTGTCAAATTCGTCAAGCCTTTTTCAATGATTTGATTTGCTAAAATATCTGCCTGCGTTAGAGGTGATGCATCATCTTTCGTTTGTATATCATATGATTCTTCACGATAAATTTTTACAATTGCATCAGCCGCTAAAAAAGCGATTTTAATGACTTGAGGTAACAATAGTTCGGGATTGAGAATCATTGTGACTCAGGTGTTTTTGGTTTTTCCGCAGATTTTAAATATTGTTTTTCATAATCTTCCGATTGTTTTTGAATCGCCTCAAAAACACCGCCTAGAGTTGAAGCCGATGACCCCATCGCTTTAGCTTGGTCCCCTGCTCTTTCGGAAATATTTCCATAGCCCACTGTTTTAGGTGCTAAAACATTGGTATTTTTTATCTCCGCACCTCGTTTTACAAAAGCGAGACGCTTCGTTATCAGCGCAGCAATTTGACCATCAATCATATCCATATTCGCTTGGATACAGTCTAAATCGTTGCATTGTTTTGCAAGAAAATCGTATCCCTGAGAAAGATTCGATGTTTGTGCAAAAGTCACTATTGGACAAAGCACAAGCAAAATAACAATAAAATTACGCATCAGAAACTCCTTTTAATCAATAATAAATCCCAAACACCATGACCCAACTTTTGCCCACGCCGTTCAAATTTAGTGTACGGCCGACTTTCGGGTCTTGGAGTGAATTGACCTACACCCGCTTTATTATCAAGCTGTTGACAGTTTGATGCAACCTGCATCATATGTTGGGCATAATTTTCCCAATCAGTGGCCATATGAAAATAACCACCACTTTTCAATCTACGAGACACGCAAGCGACAAAATCAGGTTGAACTAAACGACGTTTGTGATGACGCACTTTTGGCCATGGATCTGGGAAAAATAATAATACCCCCTCTAAAGATTCTGAAGAAATATGATTCTCCATTACTTCTTTAGCATCAGTCATCATAACGCGTACATTACTCACCCCGTGCTCGACCAAATCGGCCAATAACGCACCTACACCCGGCTTGTGAACTTCAATACCTAAATAATTATTATGAGGGTTTTGCTTTGCTAAGGTCAGTAAGGACTGACCCATTCCAAACCCGATTTCAACAATAACGGGGGCTTCTCGTCCAAAGAGGGTAACAAAATCGAGGTCTGCAACGGGCGTATCTACCCCATACTTCAGCCAATGAGCTTCCAGCGCCTCTTTTTGACGTGGGGTCATGCGTCCTTCGCGGCGAACAAAGCTGCGAATTGTGCGAAAATAGGGCATTTCTGACTGTTGATTGTTCATGGATTTGCCTCGTTATTGCATCGATAGGTTACAGCGTAGAATACGATCATTAGACGCAAACACCATCAAATGGCTATAATAGACTAACAGGATAAAGTGTATGCGGGTGTAGTTCAATGGTAGAATAGTCTAAAAAGGAGTTTGACTATGAAGACAGTGTTTAAATTGGTTGTAGGATTACTGAGCCTAACGCTATTAACTGCTATTACAGCCATCGTGTTATTCTCAACCATGGTTAATAGCGATTTGTTAAAAAACCAAATTACCCAATACGTGAAATCATCCACAGGTCGAGATCTCATCATTAAAGGCTCACTCCATGCCTCATTTTGGCCTCGATTGGGCATTACTGTAGATGATATCAGCTTGAGCAACCCAGCAGGATTTAAAGGAGATACTTTTCTCTCTGCACATAAATTAACGATATCAGCAGAATTGGGCCCTCTGTTAAATCGAGAACTTGCCGTGAATCGCGCCTCATTAACGAATGCCATTATTAATTTACAGAAAAATGCGCAAGGCCAAAATAACTGGAGTTTTAATTCGTCCGCAAAACAAGAATCGCATTCTACAGAAAAAAACCTCTCAGATAAATCCATGCACTTTAATATCGCAGCACTCGCTTTAAATCATACTAGCATTCATTACTCCGATACTAAAACTGGACAACACTATTCACTTGATGATGTCAATCTCACTGCAGACAATATCACATCAAGCCAAGCATTTCCCCTACATGGAAATTTTACTTTTATCAGCGATTCAAATTCTAAAACAGCTATTAACTTAAAAACAATAGCTCATTACGATTCAGAAAATTCAAAAATACTACTTGAAAACAGTGATCTACGATTAAAACCTGAAAATGCACCTGAAGTTGTAATTAAGGGTAATATTCAAACGGATCTGAATTCCTCACTCATAAAATTTTTACCACTCAATCTCGAAATGGGCGATTTAAAAATTAATGGTGATTTATCGGGCAGCTATGCTTCATCCAATTTTGGTTTTAACGGACATATTACGACGAATTCGTTCAATCTGAAACGTTTGTTATCTTCTTCTAAATCGTTCCAACTGGGTAATTCAAACTCGCTGACGAATGTTTTGCTGACAGCAGATCTTCAAATTAACTCTCAAAATATTAGCTTAAAAAATCTAACGGGCAATGTCGACGGTCATCCCATTAGAGGGCAACTCAACTTCGCCACTTCATCTTCAAATATTGGCTTCTCATTAGCTTCTGATAAACTCAAACTGGAAGATTATTTACCTTCTGGAAGTAGTTCAAAATCTGAAGTGGGTTCTACAAACAATAAGCGTTCATCGGGACCTCTCGTTATTGAAGGAACTGTGGAACTGGGACAATTATCCTATGATGTTTATCAATTTTCACGTTTGAAAACAAATCTGAAATACACCTCAAACTTAGTCTCTCTATCTAATTTTACAGCTAATATTTTTGGCGGAAGTACCAGTGGAATAATCAACATGAACTTTGCAGGCAATGCACCCAACTTTAGCATTAAACAAAGAATGTCAGGAATATCGGCTGATCAATTGCTACGAACATTGACAGGCTCGTCAAAACTCAACGGCGTTGCAAACCTTAATATTGATATTAATGCCTCTGGAAAATCTGGGGCTGCAATAAAACAATCTCTTTCAGGTGCCATTACATTTATCGTCAGCAACGGAGCAGTTTATGGTTCTGATATTGATTATAAAATCGATCAAGCCATTTCAAAAATATCGCAACAAAATGCAGAAACTGCAGACCGAGGCTATACCCCCTTTAATCACCTCACAGGGACGGCTTCTTTCAGCAATGGTAATTGCTCTAATCCTGATTTAGAATTATTGACACCAACGCTAAAAATTCAAGCCAAAGGAAACTATAATTTGCTGAGTAACAACATCAACTACCAACTTACGTGCCGTTTACTACAGCCACACCCCATCAATACTGAAATAAGCGGCACAAAAATCAATGCAGATTTATCAAACTATGATATCCCTACTAAAGTAGGATGTACCCTACAAAGTCCTTGCGTTTCCGTCGATCTTGGAGGGGTACTTAAAATATTGGCTGTGGAAGGTGCAAAAGCCGTGGCGAAAACCGCTATAAAACAGGAATTGCTTAAACATGTTGATGAAAACGTGGGCAACGTCATTAATAAGATACTAGAACCGTAGAGATACATTATTATGGAACACTCCATTAGCTGTAGCCAATTTCAACAACGTGTGTTGAAATGGTTTGATAAAGAAGGTCGTAAAGATTTACCGTGGCAACACGATATTACAGCCTACAGGGTGTGGGTATCAGAAATAATGTTGCAACAAACACAAGTCAACACTGTCATTCCATACTTCATCCGATTTATGCAAAAATTTCCGCAAGTTCATGATTTAGCGAATGCTAAATTAGACGAAGTCTTGCATTTATGGACAGGCCTGGGCTATTACGCTCGCGCGAGAAATTTACATCGAACAGCCAACATTATTGTTGAAAACTACGGCGGAGAATTCCCCAAAGATGTAGATCAACTTTCACAATTACCCGGTATAGGACGATCCACTGCAGGTGCTATTCTCAGTATTTCACATGATACGTATGCCCCCATTTTAGATGGCAATGTAAAACGCGTACTAAGTCGAGTTTTTGCTATTCCAGGTTGGCCAGGTGATTTATCCGTTGCAAAAAAACTTTGGGATATTGCTGAACATTATACTCCTCATAAACGCAGTCGTGATTATACTCAAGCCATGATGGATTTAGGTGCCATGGTGTGTACTCGGACAAAACCTTCATGCTCCATTTGCCCACTGCAAAAATTTTGCCAAGCCTATGAGATGAAAAACCCTCAAGAATATCCGGGTAAAAAACCTCGTAAATCACTCCCTATTCGTGTTAAACAATTTTTAATTCTCATACACAAAAATAAAGTTCTTTTAGAAAATAGACCTCAGAGTGGAATTTGGGGTGGATTGTGGAGTCTGCCTGAATGTGATTTGAATACTCAACCGAAAGAGTATTGCGAACAATTATTTTCTTGTAAAATTGCCTCCACAGAAAACTTACCCGTTACTCGTCACACTTTTAGCCACTTTCACCTGGATATTAATCCCGTTATACTGACCGTTCAACGATGGCCGGCTCAAGTAAAGGAAAATGACCCATACTGCTGGATAGACACTGATGCTCCTATTGAACTAGGGCTAAGTGCTCCTGTTAAGCAGTTATTGCAACAACTCAATGGAAATTTAAGGACACCACTATGACTCGCAAAATCTTTTGTCTCAAATTGCAAAAAGAAGCTCACGGCCTTACACATCCTCCCTACCCTGGTGAGATTGGCCAAGAAATTTATGATCACATCAGCTCCGAAGCTTGGCAACTTTGGTTAGATCACCAGACCATGTTAATCAACGAAAATCGACTCGTACTATCCGACCAATCAGCTAAAGAATTCTTAAAAAATGAAATGGTGAAGTTTTTATTCAAAGGGGGTGCTGAAAAGCCTGCCGGGTATGTTCCTCCGAAGTAAGATAGGGTAAGGCATGCGTTCTTGCATTGTGATTTTCCTGGCATTTTGCTAAAAATAATGATATAATACAAAAATTCAGGTCAACTTAAATACTGTGAGACTCTATGCAAGCCGAAAAAGAAGCTAAATCTCAAGATGATGCGCCCTTATTGGCCAATAACATGGATGGCATTACGAGAGAGTTGGGGCAACAATACCGTAAATATATTACCCGCGCGATGAGTAAAGACGCTTTATTTTCTGAAATCAAAAATATCTTGAAGGGAAATTGGGACACCACTCCTATTGAACGTGTTTTTGAGGAACTAGAGCTACGCTATGAACTTAGAAATCACCTTTCTAGAATACTCACGGATAGCGATCCAGTTATCTTAAACTCTAATCAACTTGTTCTTGATAAGAATCATCGTATAGACATTGGTGAAACACTCCGACGATTTTATCTTTCACAATTAAAAAAAGATAAACCCAATATAAACGTTTGGTATTGTGCAAAGTTTGGATTCGATGAATTTTTAGATGAACATTATTCAGTGCTTGAAAAAACATTTATACATACAGAAATCAAAGAAAACCATGATTTAGTCTGGGCATTTAGATGTGCGCTCCGTCATGGAAATCTTCCATTTGCACAAAAAATATGGACTAAGCCTGAAGCTCTTGATCTAAAACAAGAGCTAATTTCAGGATCCAATTTTTATTGTGCAGCGATTGCACAGACGTCAACCCACTCTAAGATACGCGAATACATCAAACAATGCTTTGCTGAACTTGGATTAACAGACAAAATTCCTTCATTTTCTGACGACGATCTTTTCCCATTTTACGCTCTTTCTAACAACAAAGAGGGTTTACTAACATGCTGGAAAAAACCTCGATCAGCTAACGCTTCTTTAGAACTTCTTACAAAAGATGATTGCGATACTTTTGACAGAGTTGCCGACGAATTCTTTTTTGAAGCTAGAGTAGCATTGATTGAATGTCTGATTGATCTCAGTCAAACAAAGACTATTGATATCCCCAACGATATTTGGAGACGTTATTTTGAAATATCGGTTTTAAAGGCACCACTCTCATCTATTATGCTGCTTTGGGATGCAAACAAAGATGATGAATTACGAATAAAACTCATTTTTACTGGTATATTCAAAGCCACTAGTGAGTTTCATGTCCCTATTATGAAATTCTTAATTGAACAAACTGAATTATATCCCGCCAATACCATTGTAACACAAGATGATCTAGAGTTTATAAAGACGATGGCTCATGAGCTAGCAAAACTAAATTGTGATCAATTAAAAGAACTTCTCTCTCACAGCCCACTTACAAAAAACATTCACCTTCATCTGTAGTAAGGCATCACTATAATGTTAGTCTACTGTTGATAATTTCATTCAACCAATATGGATAGTTGCCGCTCATTCACAGGAAAATTTCCTTATTATACGCTATAATTGACTTAGCAGCACAAGGTGAGAGGTATAATTAATGAGAGCGCAAGATGTGGCTAGTCAACTACAAGAAAGTACACCAAAACGGTCAGCCGCAGTGGAAACTTTCATTAATGTATGTGGTAAAATTCAACTATTCAACAAAGATGGTATCAAATATTTGCTGAGGTTACATTCTGAGTTGGTTGAGTTAGAAAAAAAAACAGATAAAACAACTACTGACGAACAATCTTATAGAGCTTTAATAATGCTGATTAATATACTCGCCAACATCACTAAAGAAAAAGACAGGTCATATCCTAATAATAATTATAATTTCTTAAGTACTGACCAACAGATTCTAGGATTTTATGAGATCACATTCCCTAATGGAAAAACTCCTAAAGTAGGAAATGATTTAGATGCTGCGGTCAGTAACATTTTAATGAACACATTAAGTAGATTTAAAGCCAGTGAATTAATGCCGCTAACAGTACGAATGGCATACAGTTTATTATCTTCGAAAATGGGTGACCCAGTTCTAATGCTAAGAAATGATTTGGGTCTCGAAATTAACAACTATGAACAAAAAAAATTGCTGGGCACTATGAAGTCATTAGCTAACATAGAAACTCAATTAGAAGAAATGAGTCACGTGGAAGGTATCCCTACTTTAATTAAAGAAGCAAAAATTGATTTTACACAGCACAACGATACAGGTCTCGAAGGACTCATGGCGGGTATATTATTACCTAAATTAATAGAATGCCAAACTAGGCTCATTGAGACTGGTGTTTCACACGATCAGTTTGCATCCATGCTCGTAAATTTACCTAAGGCACCAGAAAAATCTGAAATAGAAAGATTTCAGGGTGGCCTAAATAAATTTTGTAACGATTTAATAGATAAAATTAATCCACTATTACCTAAAAGTAAAGATTCAAAGCAACAACCTAGTCCTCTGTTTTACCTTCAAAAAGACATCATGATAGCAAAAGAACAAGCAAATATACCTCTAGCCTGCATACAAATTTATACGGCCTTACTCGAAGCAACTGCCAATGTTTATCAAAAAGGTGCCGACCCCAAAAGTCTTGATCTATTAAACAAAGCCATGGAAGAATGTAAAGCACTAATCGCTCACTATTCACCCACTATGAGTCTTGCAGGTTTGACAATACCACAGCAAAAGAAAGACTCACCTGTAATAGCGACTAAAGCTGAGGTAAATGTATCGGCATCTAGACCTCAACATAATAAATAAATAGCTTCAGCAATTCTCACCTAAATAAAATCATTTGTATTCAGTATGTTTGATCATTTTCATTTCACAATGAGAGGTTTCAGGTGAGAGGATCGTGATTCTCGCACCTCTAGATATATTAAAGAAACATCCCCCATTTTTAAAATTAATTACCCTACTCTAAGGTATATATCAACCAAAGCCACAAAAAACCTTAATCATAGATGCTAAAAACACTTGACTCGTATAGCCAGTCCCGGTTTAATTTACTTTGGCGGCCAGATAGCTCAGTCGGTAGAGCAAGGGACTGAAAATCCCTGTGTCGGTGGTTCGATTCCACCTCTGGCCACCACTTCCCTAGTTGAGGTTTTGGTATGGTAAAGTTCATTGCGCTGATTCTTATGGCATTATTCCTGCCTGCAATGGCTTACGCCACTGAAAGCAAAGATGAATGGTTCGATAGCTATCGCACCGATACGACCAAAGCCATCACACAATCCCTTGAAAAACACCTTGGCAAAGATCAATCCTTCGAAAACGGCGTAAGAGCCCTTTCCAACGAAGATTATACCACAGCCTTCAAATTACTCTCAGAACGTGCAGAAGATGGTTATGCCCCTGCTCAACTGCTCCTTGCCCGACTGTACTTTTCGGGGAAAGGGGTCAATAAAGACATTCAACAAGCACTGAAATGGTATCAAAAAGCCGCCGAACAGAAACTGGCGGATGCTCAAATCGATCTCGGTGTTATTTATACTCTAGGCAAAAGCATTGAAAAAAATGAAAAGCTAGGTCGAAGTTGGTTTGAAAAAGCAGCCGCTCAAGGCGTACCCGATGCACAATTTTTCCTTGCTGCTTGCTACTATGAGGGCGTTGGCGGACCCCGCGACGACAAAAAAGCTTTTCAAAATCTTGAAGCCGCCGCTCAGCAAAATTTACCTGTAGCCCAATATTATTTATCGTCGATGTTTTTTCATGGTGAAGGTACTAAAAAAGATGATGAACGTTCTTTTTATTGGATGAAAGCTGCTGCAGATAACGATTACACTCCCGCAATTAATGATCTTGCAATTTATTATGCTCGCGGCACAGGCACAAAAAAAAATGAAGCCAAAGCCTATGAATTATATAATTACGCAGCAGGATTAGGAGATAGCGCAGCCATGTATAATGTGGGTTATGTATTACTAAAAGGACAAGGTGTCAAACAAGATCCTCAACGTGGCATTAAATGGTTAGAATTATCCGCGCAAAAACATGTCCCCTGTGCTGCTCTGGATTTAGGTGTTGTATACACCGAAGGAAAATATGTAAAACAAGATTCAACTGCAGCAAAAGAATGGTTCCGTAATGCCATTATTTATGCAAGCAATTCAGATACTTTTACCTTGGATTTTCCCTTCAGTTCCGACTCCTCTAAAATTGGACCCGTCGCCGATCAATTCGCGGAATTTATGTACAACAAAACATTAAACACTTCTACATCTTCAACGCCTGACTCACCAAAATTATTGCAAGATCTAGCAAAACAATTTTCGGACAAATGTTGGCAGTGAACTAGTAGCAGGGTGTCAGATCTAAGATTTATCCATTTCATAAAACAGTCGAGGAGAATCGCTCAAAACACGGATATATTTTAATTCCTCCATTTGATATCGTTCATTCATGACTAGACCTCTAAGAATTCAATTTGAAGGCGCGTGGTATCACGTGATGAATCGGGGCGCTTGCAGAAAACCGATTTTCAACTCTGTACAACTGAGACAACTATTTATTGATTTATTGGCGGAAACAGTAGAAATTTATAAAATAGAAGTTCATGCTTACTGTTTAATGGACAATCACTTCCACATTCTAATACGGACACCAATTCCGAATTTGTCAAAAACCATCCAGCATCTCAGTTCACTGTATACTATCAGATATAATAAAATAGAAGGTACAGATGGCCCTCTCTTTCGCGGTAGATTTAAATCAAAGCTAGTCGATGATGAAGCCTATGGTATCCATTTGGTGAGATACATTCATCTCAATCCTTTAATGGCGCACATGACCGATAATATCGAAAATTATAAATGGTCTAGTTATCCTGCTTATCTCGGCATTGCTGAAAAACCAGAATGGTTGACTCTATCTCATACTTTGCGACATTTCACTCAGGATAATTATTTTGAGGAATTTCGTGCTTTTACTCACGAAGGAAATTCACAAGCTATTGAGGATTTTTTTTCTGGAAATAAAGAGTCGCCCATTATTGGATCAGAAATATATATTAATAAAATTAAGACTGAATTTTCATACAAGAGTGAATCTAATGAAATATCCGAGAAAATTATTCTTCGACCTACCCTCGATCAAATTATTAATGAGGTATCAGATGCCTTTAAAATCCATCCGACTGAACTTATGAGAGTAAAACGATTTTCTATTAATTATGCCCGAACAATGGCAATGCTCATTGCAAAAAGGCATTTCTCATACAGACTGATTGATATCGCTGAATTTTTTGGAATACGAAGCTACCAAACAGTCAGTAAGTTAACCATTTCACTATCAAATAAAATCAAAAGTGATTCGCAGCTACATACGATTCTTACGGAGATTGTGACCAAGTTAAGCTGACGAAGCAAGAAGGCGCCTCCTCAAAAAATGTGCGAGCTATTCTAAAAGTATAAATCTTAGATCTGACACCTTACCTGACACCTTACCCTTACCTGATCGACTTGACAAGCTCTAAATAGAGTATCTCACCAAATCAGAACCGGCGAAAACGCTCTCTGGCAGCGGGTTTCGGGCACTTCCATGTCTTAGCAATAAATCCAAAAAATTCGTATTGCAATAAATCCAAAAAATTTCCAAAAATACTAAATAACAAAAAAAGCCTATATTTAGGCTACTTTCACATTCGACATTGTTACTGGAAAACAATAGCGTTACAGGCAATTGAATTACTTGAATGTACTATAATGTAGGGAAAAGAGCTTTCTAGAAAATATAATCATAAGTGGTTATATGCATGCAAATGGTAAGAATTAAGCCAGAATTAGAAGGCCTGTTAGTTCTCAGTATTACAGAATTGCAAGTTAACGGAAAAGGGGGAAAAGCCATGAGTAACAATTATATTAATAGCAAGATAGACAGAAGTAGAAGTCTTTCTGTAGAAAATGGGGGAGTAAAAAGTTCCCTTATCATCAACGATATGAGCGTTGTCAAAAAATATATCACTCAAACAACAATCATTGTTGCGGTAGTACTGGGCTTAATACTGTCACCGAAAATCGCAGCAGTACAGCCTGATAAGTTCATAACCACATGGTCCGCTCCTATATCACAATTGAGTACCCTGCGTATTTCCAATTCATCTGTCAGAATGATCATCCATCCTGGAGTGTCTGGTCATTCATTACGCGTTAAAATCGAAAACACCCTCTCTTCAAGCCCTTTAACTATCAATGCGGCAACGATTGGAGTGCGTAACTCTGGCCCTTATATACAATCTGGAACCAATACACCACTAACATTTAATGGCAAGACTTTTGTAACCATACCGGCCTATGGCGGCGTTTGGACAGATGAGCTTAAATTTGAAGTCATTGCTGGGCAAGATTTAGCCGTCAGCTTGTTTGTCCCAGATAATAATATTAATCCCAATATTCATGAAATCGCACTGACAACTGGTTACCTCACAGTGGATGGAGCTGGCGACCAAACTAATGATCAATCAGGGCTAAGCTTCAGCAGAACCACAACCTCTTTACTTTGGATTTCCGCTGTTGATGTAAGAAACCCCGCTGTGAATGGTACTATTGCATTCTTTGGTGATTCTATAGCAGAAGGATTTGGAGCCGATCTGGATGCAAATAATCGCTGGTTTGAGGTGTTGCAATCGCGTTTAGCACAACTTCCTAAAAACCAACTAAAAGCCACGGTTAATCAAGGCATTTCAGGTGGTCGGGTTAGTGATTATCCAAATATACCACGATCACCCTATACAACTGGCCTTGATCGTGTGGAGCGCGATCTATTGAGTCGTAGTGGCTTAACAGATGCAATCGTTAACCTTGGTGTCAACGATTATAGCGCCGGTGCGTCTAAAGAAAATATTATTGCAGCCTTAGATAAACTATTTAAACGTATCAAGGAACAACATATCAGACTTCATGTTATGCTTCTTGGGGGCGCGAGCTATTATCCACCCAGTTTTTTCGCGGATATAGCCTTTATCAATAATTGGCTTAGAACAAATCCAATGATTGACTCAATCATTGAAAAACCTGTTGAACTGTTAGATCCAAACAATCCTCTTTTAATCAATCCAGTTTATGCTTCTAGCGATGGGGGACACTTCAATGCTGCAGGTCAAGCTATCTTAGCCAATTCAATCAATTTAGCGATATTCAATCCCGATACCCCCGCTAAGCCAGCTAATGCCCCTGTTAATTTCGAATTCGGCTTTACGGGAGATACCGGCTATAGCAATGCGACAGTCAGCGATTTCACCAATTTGCTAGCGAAATTAAATAATGACGAAGCAAAGTTAAAATTCATCGTGCATGTCGGAGACACACAAGTCCCTTCAGGAACAATTCCGGATTTCACTAATACATTGGCTTTATTCAACAGTGTGAATTTCCCTTTGATTTTTACACCCGGTGATAATGATTGGACCGATATGCTCGACCCCTTGGGATCATTAAGTCGAGTACGCCAAGTCTTTTATAATGCCGATACGAATAGAAGCGCCCTTGGTGTCACGCTGGGTAATACGACCTTAGACAGTAATATTTTTCGACAAAAAGACAGCAGTGGCATTATTGAAAATCAAAAATGGATTGTAGATAATGTTATGTTTTTCACAACACATATTGTTGGCTCGAACGATGATTGTATTCAACACAATCTTAACGGCAGTACAGATGGTACCCTCGACAACGTTCCAGCATCTTGTTCTGCTGAATTTCGTAATCGTCAAGCAGCCAATATTAACTGGATTAAATCAGTATTTGCAGAAGCAATGCAAAAAAATCTACTCGGTGTTGGCCTGTTTTCGCAATTATTGCCTTTAGACCTCCAAATAAATTCTGACGGAACATGTGTTATACAAAGCAGTATAGACTGTAAAATTGTTGAACCCTATACTACAACACTGCTTTCCTTAGCAAAGAAATTTGGCAAACCTGTAGCGGTGATGTATGGTGATCGCCATCGCTACACGGTTAGCTATCCTTATGCTGATCTACCTAATTTTGTTTGGGCAATAACCATGGGCGATCCGGATACAGGCTGGACTCGTGTTCATGTTGATGAAACTAATCCCAAATTGTTTTCCTTCACTGTCGGGAATTGTATTCAAAAAGCCGGATCAATAAATTGTCCCACTATCAACGGTGCGAGACCTCAAAACGTCATAGCCACATCAAGTATCTATATTCCCAACAATGATTCTTGTGGCACCGCGAATGGTAGAACCTGCGAATCTTTAGTTGGAGATGTAGTAACAGACACAGCAAGAGCGCAGATTGGTACTGAATTTGTGATTCACAATTCGGGGGGCATACGAAATAACATGACATGCCCCTTAGCTGATATATCAACTGACCTTTGCCCTCGAGATATTTATTTGTTGAGCCCACCGCCACCCTTCAAAATAACCGATGGTCAAGTCGCTCTAGTGGTACCCTTTGTAAGCAATATTGCCGTAAAGTTTAATATGTCTGGACTAGAGTTAAAATCTTGGCTTGAAAATGGTGTATCAACATTACCAACTGTTACTGGACGTTATCCTCAAGTTTCAGGATTGTGTTTTCAATATGATATCGCACAACCTGCAGGAAATCGGGTCATAACGAGTTCCGTACGTCGTCAAGCAGCCGATGGCAGTTGCACTGGGGCACCGATCGATTTAACGGGAACAAATATTAGCCAATACAGTGTGTTGAGTATCGACTT
>JAKORL010000148.1 GCA_029777855.1 Pseudomonadota bacterium | reverse complement strand
CAATTGACGGGGAAATAGCTCTGCACATAGGCCACCGAAAGTTGTAGCCAATGTAGCGATGATAATACCATAACGTAAGGTTTTCAATACGCGATCGTTTTGCCGAGCGCCATAATTATATCCAATAATCGGCTGCATGCCATTGTTTAATCCGACAATGCTCATAATAATTAATGTCGAGAAACTATTGATGATACCAAAAGCACCAATGGCTAAATCACCTCCTGTATTTCTAAGTGCGTGATTCATAAGTGCATTTACCAAACTAGCGCTAACTTGTATGAAAAATGGCGCCATACCGATGGAGATAATAGCTAAAATGATTTTTTTCTTTAACTTGAAACAGCCACGTTTAAAGTGAAGATTGCTTTTGGGGTTCGTAAAGTGGCGCATCACCCAAATGGCACTTACCGCCATCGAAATAACCGTGGAATAAGCTGCGCCTTCAATGCCCCAATCGAATACAAAGATGAAAATAGGGTCGAGTATGGTGTTGATTACTGCGCCAATAAGCATGGTTAACATGGCTTTTATAGGATAACCAGAAGCACGCATACTGTTGTTAAACCCAAAACTTAAGGCCGTGAATATGTGTCCAGGAATAATAATCTTTAAGTAATCTTTGGCGTATGGAATAGTGGCTTCACTTCCTCCAAACGCAATTAAAATGTCGTCAAGAAAGAATAAACTCACGCTTATCACTATCGACATGGTTATAAAGGTGAATACGAATGCATTCCCAAGAATATTTTCGGCTGTTTTTTTGTCTTTTCGACCCAGATAAATAGATATTTGTGTAGCCGATCCTTGCCCTATAAGCATGCCGAATGCGCCTAAAATCATCATCATGGGGAATGTGAGGGTAAGTCCAGAAATAGCCATTGGACCAACGCCCTGACCAATAAATATGCGGTCCACAATGTTGTATAAAGCATTCACCAACGTTCCAATGATAGTGGGTAGTGAATAGGCCCACAGGAGTTTGCCTATGGGTTCAGTTCCGAGTTCTGATGGTAAACGTTGTTTATTGGCTTTTTTCAACATCTTTTAAGAATGTGCTAGGTGTAATACAAGAAAGAGCACCGTTGAGTGCTCTTTCAGATAGAATTGGTGCTTGGGTTATCCGAGATAACCTTTGAGCAATTTGTTTTTAGAATTTGTGCGTAAACGACGAATGGCTTTTTCTTTAATCTGGCGTACACGTTCACGTGTCAATCCAAATTTGTCGCCAATTTCTTCGAGTGTCATCTCTTGGCAACCAATGCCAAAGAACATTCGAATAATGTCGCGTTCGCGTTCACTAAGCGTTTCAAGAGCTCTACTGATTTCTGTCAAAAGTGATTCGCTCATTAAAGCACGGTCTGCTATTGGTGAGTCATCATTGACTAACACGTCGAGCAAACTGTTGTCTTCTCCTTCTACGAATGGAGCATCTACAGAAATGTGACGACCTGAAATCTTGATTGTGTCGGCAATTTTGTCAATAGGAATGTCTAACTCCTCGGCCAACTCTTCGGGCGATGGGCGGCGTTCGTTTTCTTGTTCAAACCGTGAAAAGGCCTTGTTAATTTTGTTCAAGGAACCTACTTGATTCAACGGTAAACGTACGATACGCGATTGTTCGGCCAAAGCTTGTAGAATCGATTGACGAATCCACCATACTGCATAAGAAATAAATTTAAACCCGCGAGTTTCGTCGAACTTTTCGGCCGCTTTAATTAAGCCTAAATTACCTTCATTAATCAAGTCGGGTAAACTCAAACCTTGATTTTGGTATTGTTTGGCCACTGAAACTACGAAACGAAGATTCGCGCGTGTCAATTTTTCGAGTGCTAAACGGTCACCTTTACGGATACGTTGAGCCAACTCAACTTCTTCTTCTACAGTAATAAGATCTTCACGTCCAATCTCTTGCAAATACTTGTCAAGCGACGCGCTTTCACGATTAGTGATTGATTTGGTAATTTTTAATTGTCTCATTCTTGTAAAGAAATTAGCTTGCAAAGATAAGCTTTTATTTGGATAAATAACCCTTTTCAGCCGTCAAAAACAAAAAAAGTTATGATTGACGTTGTTTGATATCAAACTATCCTTTGTAAATTGAGTTATTCAAGTACAAAGGATAGTTGAAAATAGCCCGCTGTTTTATGCTTTTTATTCCAAGTTTACAGCGTAGTAGGCTACTTGACCATTATTGTAAATTCCGGTAATGAATAGCACTTTTTCATTCGCTTCGTTATTCAGGGCTTCGTTGTAGGCACGTTCTATATCCTCTTGATTTACAATGGTGATATTGTTTATTTTTAAAATAACGAATCCTTCTTTTAAACCCGATTTTGCAAACTTACCGTTTTTATCCAATTGACTAATTTGAAGGCCATTTTTGATTCTGAATTTATATTTAAATTGATCAGATACGGCACTAAATTTTGCACCCAAATGACTTAAATCGACCGCTTTGACAACGCCCGTGTTGCCAGCTCTATTTTTTAATTCTACCACGAGTTTCTTGGTTTTATTGTCGCGTATTAAGGTGACTTCTACTTTGTCACCTGGACGGTAACGACCGATTTGCTCTTGTAATTGAGCCACCGATTTGGTTGATACATTGTTGATAGCGACAATCACATCACCTTCCTCAATGCCAGCTGTTTTTGCGGCGCTGTTTTCACTTACAGCTCCAACGTAGGCGCCTTCAAGGGTGGTAAGTTTTTTCTCTTTAGCTAACTTGTCGTCAATATCACTTATTTGTACACCTAAGATAGCGCGTT
>JAKORL010000147.1 GCA_029777855.1 Pseudomonadota bacterium | reverse complement strand
CTTATTTAGCTTATTTAGCTTTTTCAACTTTTTCAGTTTTTTCAACTTTCTTAGCTTTTACAACTTTTCCATCGTGATGTTTTACCACATGGTGTTCATGCACAACAGCATGATGATGATGGTGGTGATGATGATGGTGATGAGGAAAATGTCCACCAACAGCGCAACCATTCAATGCAAAAATTAATGAAAGCCCAAAAACACTGGTTAATAATGTTTTCATAAAATACACTCCTTACAGTTAACACAACAAACCATACAATGTGCTAAGATATCCTAGAGCCTTATTGTACTCATTGTAAGTATAGCTCATTTTAAAAAAAGGAGTGGTTAATGGGGAAATTCAATAAACTGACGCCTGAAGAAGCCCATATCCTCTTGGATAAAGGCACCGAACCGCCTTTCAGCGGAGAATATAATGAGCACTCAGAAACAGGCGTTTATGTATGCCGACAATGCTTAAACCCACTGTACGAATCCCACTCTAAATTTACAGCTCATTGCGGTTGGCCTAGCTTTGACGACGAAATACCCGGCTGCGTTCTTCGAGTTTATCACACCAATGACCCCCGCACTGAAATTCAATGCGCAAACTGCCATGGTCATCTTGGACATGTTTTTTCAGGCGAACATTACACTCCTAAAAATACACGACATTGCGTTAATTCATTATCCTTAAAATTTATCCCTATAAAAGAATTTAAAGATGAATATGACATAGCAGTATTTGCATCAGGCTGTTTCTGGGGGACGGAATATTGGTTTAATCAAAAAGAAGGGGTTATTTCAACGCGCGTTGGTTACGCGGGTGGTAATGTAGAAAACCCAACCTATAGGCAAGTGTGCGCTGGTGATACAGGACATGCTGAATCTGTTCGTGTTATTTTTAATCCAAATAAAATCACCTATGAAGACCTGGTCAAATTATTTTTTGAAACGCACGATCCGAGCCAACGAAACAGACAAGGACCAGACATTGGACATCAATATCGTTCAGCCATTTTTTACACATCATCAGAACAAAAAGCCATGGCAGAAAAATACCGTGATATTTTAAATAATCAAGGTATCAATGTTGCTACTGAAATCCTACCACTCTCTGTGTTCTATCCAGAACAAGATCCTCACCACCAAAAATACTATGAGAAAAAGGGTGATTTGCCATACTGCCATATTTATCAAAAGAAATTCCCTTAGCTAATTGCTGATTTTCAGCAGTTTTCAGTGATACTTAGCTCAGAAAATTCATAGCTTGACTCCATAATCTCAATGTGTAAACTTTAGATTTTTTAAGCGATACAGTTACGACTACAAGTGATTCTATGAAATGGTTCAAATTAAAATTCTTTTCACTCAGTTTTGCATTATTAATTGCTCAACCTATACTGGCTGAAGATGGTAATTCAATGCCACTTACCCCACCCATAGCCAAAAAAGTCCCCAAAATTACCGAGATTAATGGGGCAACTCTTGTTGATAATTATTATTGGTTGCTAGAGAAAAATAATCCTGACGTTATAAAATATCTCGAAGAAGAAAATCATTATACCGATGCCATAATGAAACCAACAGAAAAGCTTCAGCAGCATCTTTATTTGAAAACTAAATATAAATACCTATGAAGGCCTTGAGAAATTATTTAATGAAACACTCGATTCCACCCGATGAAAATAGACACTATCACCTTACTTAAACATCCAACGTTTTGCTGTGCAATAATGACTATAATGAGACTACATATATAGACAGTAATGATTAACTTATGTCTAACCGTCCCATAGATTTAAATGAAGAAATACGGCCAAAAATCATTCTCATACGGCCATTTTATGAGATAAACGATATAATACGGCCATAATTTATGTGATTAAGGCCATAAAGTAGTTCAAATGACAGTATACGGCCATTTTTGCCGATTGATGGCCACCTATGTTTCACTAGATACGGGTTGCATGCATTTAAACAGTCAACACGACTTCACTGTATATTTAGATAATCATCCAATTGCTGCTTAGTGATACCCAACCCAGCAATTATCTGAGGGCCAAGATGATTCAAATCTTCATTAAGCGTTTCTTGAAAACGATCCTGATACTCTGGAGGGATATGCTGTTTGCTGTATTTTCCTATATAGTCATTTAATTCTGTGCTAACTAATTTTTGAATAATAATATATCGCAAAGCTTCGCGTCTTTCTTCACGATACCTCACTCTCACTTCATCAAACCCAACTGATTCGGCTGCAGCATCATAAGCACGACAACTATGCAGATAGGATGCATAAAATATTTCTGACATCGGACAGGTATCATTTAATTCATATACACATAGCATCGCGGAAATATAATCATTCTTGTCAAGATGGTTAAATGATAATGGTGCATAATTTGAAAGCACAAATGGGATATTTGCGGCAATTCTTGAGGTTCTTTTGTTAACATCTATGAATGCTTGCAAATAAGAGATATGTACCAATAAGAAAAAACTTTGCTCAAATGGGTCTTGAATTTCCGAGGCTTTTATACAAAGATTATTCATTTGCCTTTCTAATCTTTCTCTTCCTTCTAAAGGCACATAGGTAGTTGAACTAATGCGCACACCTCTGTTTCTGATTATGCCTGCATATCCTGATTCCACTAAACCATCTGACAACAAATAATGTATAGTACATATCACTTCATTATCAATTTGAATCCTAGCCGCATTCTCTACAATATAACGAATTGCTTCCTTATGATTTAGAATCATTACCTTTTCTTCATCTAGTTTACCAGCCGCAGAAGCCCCCTCCAAAATTAATTTTTCCGTGTCTAGTAATGAATAAGTATTACCTTCAAGTCGAGAGGAGTTATATGATAAATCAATCAATATGCGATTATAAATTTTACGAACATAGGTGCCCGCATCTTCTCCCTGATTTCTTTTGCCCGCTTGGAACAAATCATGACGCATTTTTTCGTTTAGATAATAGGTAACATTAGGCTGATAACTTTCTAACCAGCTTTTATTATATTCGGCAGGAATACGTTTAAATATTGGCTGACGGATATATTCTAACGCCTTAACCGCATTATCGCTGAAATCGGAACTCATTATTTGGTACAGTGTACTGCGCTTTTCTCCAGTCTTAATAATACTACCCTCATTGGCCATTTGACTTAACCAACGACGCACAGTTCTTTCCGCAAAACCTTCCCCCAAGATCACTAACAAATCATTGAGTGAAATTGCACGTCCCACTTGTTTTAAAGCGGCTAACACTAAGTCTTTTTTATCTTCTTTTGACATTTAGAAGGTCCATAAACTATTCAACAAATTTATTGTAGAACAAATACGGCCAAAAATCAATAGGATACGGCCATTTATTGATTCTAATTTCACAATACGGCCATACATTATGATTTTACGGCCAGAAAATGCTTTAAAATAGCACATTCGGCCATTATTTGCCTTTTTCTGGCCATTGAAGTATTTAATCAAATCCTCGCCCTATCATATGAAGAAAATGCATTCACACTTACAAATATAGTTGCCTATTAGCTCCCTACTTAAAAGCTTGCAGGACCAAGCCAAAAACTGAGGTAATAAGCTATAATGAAACATAAGGACGGTGTATTGATATGGCGTGCTATATTATAGGTATTATGGTTTTGTTAGGATTTTATCTCAGCGCTCTCGCCAACCCGGAAGATCCTGAAATAGCCAAAAAAGAAGAGCCATTTAGTGCATCCGAAAAAATTAATACCGACGGAGAAAGCGTCTTTATTTTTAACCCTCACACCCTGCGGTGGTACGCTTATGACAGTGAAGGTAATCTCGTAAGATCAGGTCATGGCTCAGGTGGTCGGGATTATTGCGATGATATTCAAGAACCCTGTAGAACTCCTGTAGGCACCTTTTATGTTGATGGCCTTGGTGATGCTGATTGTTTATCCGAAGATATCCCTCCTTTTGGACGCGCACCCATGCCCTACTGCATGCACGTAACAGGCGACTTCTCTATTCATGGCTACAGCAATGTACCCAATTATAATGCCAGTCATGGCTGCATTAGAGTCACCCCCACAGAAGCGAAATGGCTGGAAGATAATGTTATTGACTACGGCACTAAAGTCATTGTTTTACCTTACTGAATACTGCAATAAACTCACGTATCTAAGATAGTCTAAATACTCCATTTTCACACATGAATCAGAAAAACATAAAAACAATTCTACGGTAATTCTATACATGAAGCATTTGAGACTTAGGATTTCTGCGAAACTTTATTTTTTGCTCTGAGCGCTTTAAATCAAGATAATAGCAGAACCCTATTGCCGAACTTTTTAACACTTTTAGAGCACAAAAAAACAACAAGCTAATATCCTGAAGTCACAATAATTTCTAGCAACTATTCTCTTAATATTTCGCCCCCTTGAAATTTTACTCATTGCCACCATATTGAGAATATGTTCAACTTTAAATTAGGAGATTAATATGGCACTATTAACAAACTCACCTTATGATCAATTTACTGATATCTTATCCTTATTTGATCACCCTCTTGTGCAAGCACAACGGGCAAAAAGGGCTGAATCATCGACACTTTTAACACCTGCGGATGTTCTTGAAAGCGACGAAGCGTACAACATCCATATGGATTTACCAGGCTTTAAGAAAGAAAATATCGACATTTCTTTTCACCAAGGTCGCTTAACAATAAAAGGCTACCGAGAAACAGTGAAACAAGAAAATGAAAATAAGTTTAAAAGCATTGAACGCACTAGCGGTACATTCTGTCGTAATTTTAGCTTCCCCGATATCGTAGACAGCGAAAAAATGACAGCATCGTACGAAAATGGCGTACTAGAAATTCGTGTTCCCAAACAAACTATCGCTAAGCCTTTGCGCATCGAAGTGAAATAATTAAAAATAAAAAACACCCGGCCTAGAATATATCTAATAATCTAGACCGGGTCATTCACTTACTAATGTGGCACGGGAAGAAGATTTAATGTGCTCAAAACTTGAAATAAAATGACAAGAATTGCACCTAAGATGCACAATATTAAAACGGGCTTACCCCCTCGTACGCGGAAACCGCAATCTAAATTCTCATGATAGCGGGCTTTCCAGATCATTAACGGTGGTAATATGCCATATAATACTGCCACAAAAACACCTGCATAACTTAGCGCCAAAATAAACCCTGAAGGGAAATAGATCGCAAACAACAGTGGCGGTACCAAGGTAAAAAATATTAATCTCAATTTACCCCAGGCATCTTTCTTAATTTGAAATCCATCTGACAGAAAATCAATCAGACTTAATATTACTGCCAAAAAAGAAGTCACTAATGCGCAAAAAGAAAACACACCGACTGCCGCTGCAATCCATGTTAAGCCTAAATATGAATGTAATGCTTGTGTAATCCCTGGAACAGGGTGTGGGCGTGCTGCTATAGCCGATAAACTATATTCTCCTGTTGCCGGCAGAACACCAACGATTAGAAATTCCCAAACCACATAAAAAATCAGAGGAACCAATGAGCCATACAGTAAAGCTTTCTTTATTTGACTTATATTATTCTGCATATACATACGCAAACTAGGAACAATGACGTGAGATGTGAAGGATAAAACAACGACAGGAATCGCTGCCAATAAATATTTAGAATCACCAGATGACAACGTAACCATTTTCACATGAGGCGTCACGAAAAAAACGAGAACAAAATACGATATTATCAGACCATACATAAAAAATCGGTTGATGTGATCCACTAGCCACGCCCCAAAAAATACCAACAAACCGCCAACTGCTGAAAATCCTATTATAGTGATATTTGTATTTGTCATCGATAATTCATTACCCGAAGTAAATAATTTACTAATTAAGGATCCACCCGCAGACATATACGCTGCAGCAACAGCATAATACAGTAATAAGAATGATGACCAACTGGCTAATTGCCCAATAACCCCTAATCGTCGACGAGCCATAGAAATAATATTAGCTTCCATATTAGTTTCGTAAAGATTAGATTCTAACAACAAAAATAATGTCATAAGCATGTAGGCAAAACAGACCAAAAACAAACCAATAGCTGAATAAAATCCACCGACGCCGGTAGTAATAGGCAACGCCAACATCCCCGCCCCAATGGAGGTCCCCGCTATTAACAAAATTCCACCAAAAGTTTTGTTTTGATATAAACTACTCATTGCGCCTCACATGCTTTAACAAATATTGACCGGTGTAAGAAGCGGAATTATTCATCACTTCTTCCGGTGTACCAGTAGCCACAATACGACCACCCCCTTCCCCGCCCTCTGGGCCCAAATCAATTATCCAATCTGATGCCCAAATAACATCTAAATTGTGTTCAATCACAATAATGGTATTTCCTTTATCCCGCAAACGATGTAATACTTCTAATAATTGTTTAATATCGTGAAAATGCAATCCGGTTGTTGGTTCATCGAGAATATATAATGTTTTTGCTGTATCTCGCTTGGATAATTCCTTCGCTAATTTAACACGCTGAGCTTCACCACCCGATAATGTTGTTGCACTTTGTCCAAGATGAATATAGGACAAACCCACATCAATGAGCGTTTGTAATTTTCGTGCCAACATGGGTACAGCATCAAAAAATTCACGAGCCTCTTCTACTGTCATTTCTAATATTTCGTGAATGTTTTTTCCTTTGTAACGCACTTCAAGTGTTTCACGATTATAACGTTTACCTTTGCACACATCACATTGGACATAAACATCAGCTAAAAAATGCATCTCAACTTTAATTACACCATCGCCCTCACACGCTTCACATCGACCACCTTTAACATTAAAACTGAATCGACCTGCTTGATAACCTCGAGCTCTTGATTCTGGAATCTCAGCAAATAATTCACGAATCGGCGTGAACAACCCAGTATACGTTGCTGGGTTTGAACGTGGTGTGCGACCAATAGGACTCTGATCTATACCAACCACTTTGTCAAAATAACCTAATCCTGCAATGGATTTATACGGCCCTGGCGTCACCAATGTAGCACCATTAAATTCTTTTGCTGCAATAGGGTATAAAGTATCATTAATTAAACTCGATTTACCCGAACCTGAAACTCCAGTGACGCACGTAATTAATCCTACAGGAATAGTCACATCAATATTTTTTAAATTATTTAATGATGCCCCTTGTATATGCAATAATTGTTTTGGATTACGTTGAACTCGAAGCGCAGCAACCCATACTTTTAATTTTCCTGATAAATATTTTCCCGTTAATGATTTATTATTAGCTTCAATATCAGAAGGTTTTCCTTGCGCAATAACATGACCACCGTGCAGACCCGCCCCAGGACCAATATCAACAACATGATCTGCAGCTCGAATAGCATCTTCATCATGCTCAACAACAATGACTGTATTTCCTAAGTCACGAAGATGTTTTAGCGTCTTTAATAAACGATCATTATCTCGTTGATGCAAACCAATCGAAGGCTCGTCAAGAATATACATAACACCAACTAATCCTGAACCGATTTGACTCGCCAATCGAATCCGCTGAGCCTCTCCTCCTGAGAGTGTTTCAGCACTGCGAGACAAGGTTAAATAATTTAATCCTACGCTCACTAAAAATCCTAAACGTGCCGAAATTTCTATTAATATTTTCTTCGCAATTTCACCCCGTTTTCCTGGCAATGAGACTTTTTCGAAGAAAGCTAATGTTTTCCCAATCGGCATGTTAACAATATCAGGTATGGAAAGATCTTGTACATAAACATGACGCGCTTCTAAGCGTAAACGATGTCCTTCACACGTTTTGCAAGGGCTGGTAGTCAAAAACTTCGCTAACTCTTCTCGAACAGCCATAGATTCTGTTTCAGCATAACGTCGCTCCATATTCATCAACACACCTTCAAACGGATGTGTTTTTTCAAATACCTTTCCGCGTGCAGACATAAAGCGAAATTTAATTTCCTCATCACCACTTCCATACAACAATAGTTCTCGTATTTTTTTTGAAAGCTTTTTATATGGAATTTCAACATCAAAACGAAAATGCTTTGCTAAAGATTGCAACATTTGAAAATAATAAAAATTACGACGATCCCATCCTCGAATTGCACCACCGGCTAAACTTAAATCTTCATCAGAAATAATTTTTTCTGGATCGAAGGATTGATTAACCCCTAATCCATTACAAGTAGGACAAGCTCCAACAGGATTATTGAATGAAAATAAACGAGGTTCTAATTCAGTAAGACTGTAGCCACATTGTGAACATGCCATTTTTGCCGAAAATTGAATATCGGCTCGCTTCTCATCAATGAACGCAATGCTGGCAATTCCACCGGTAAGCTCAATTGCTGTTTCAAAAGATTCAGCCAAACGCTGCTTTAAATCGGTACGCACTTTTAATCGATCAATTACCACCTCTATTGTGTGTTTTTTTCTCAGTGATAATTCCGGCGGTTTATCTAAATCTACAAGCTCACCATTAATTCTAGCTCGTACAAATCCTTTACGGCGTAAATCGGCAATAATATTTTGATGCACCCCTTTTCTATCTTTTACAACAGGTGCCAACAACATGACTTTTGTTTCTTCTGGTAATGACAGAACCGTATCAACCATTTGACTAATGGTTTGCGCTTCTAAAATCGCACCATGCTCCGGACATCGTGCCTGCCCTGCACGTGCAAATAATAACCGAAGATAATCGTAAATTTCAGTTATTGTTCCTACAGTTGATCGTGGATTATGTGAAGTGGCTTTTTGTTCTATAGAAATGGCCGGGGATAATCCTTCAATATGATCAACATCCGGTTTTTGCATCATCGATAAAAATTGTCGAGCGTAAGCAGACAGGGATTCTACATATCGACGTTGACCTTCAGCATACAAAGTATCAAATGCTAATGACGATTTTCCAGATCCAGAAAGACCAGTAATCACTATCAACTGATCTCGAGGAAGAGTGAGATCAATATTTTTCAAATTATGTGTACGCGCACCACGAATCGAAATCTTATCCATCATCCAACCCAAACAGCCTTAAAAAGTTCATTCTATCCCTCTCATCTGTGTTTTTCTAGAGAAAATGTTACAATAGCTCCATGAAACACCATCCATTACAACACGAACTACGATCTACAGTATCTCTAGCATCGATCTTCGCCTTTCGCATGTTGGGATTATTCATGATCTTACCGATCTTTGCGATCGCGGCAAATAGTTATCTTTACTCAACTCCGCGCCTTATCGGACTTGCCTTAGGAGGCTACGGCTTATCGCAAGCCCTACTTCAAATCCCCTTCGGCTTGCTTTCAGATAGATTTGGCCGCAAACCTGTGCTTATCGCCGGGCTGCTTTTATTTGCACTCGGCAGCCTTTTAGGAGGCCTTGCCACAAGTCTTTACGGACTGATCTTTGCCCGCGTAATTCAAGGGGCAGGCGCCATCGGTAGCACGATCATGGCCACCCTTGCAGACCTCACTAAAGTCGAAAATCGAACTAAAGCAATGGCCGCAATCGGCCTCACGGTAGGCCTTTCCTTGTGTATCGCTTTAGTGTGCGGCCCCTTGTTCTATCAAATGATCGGCCTATCTGGTATTTTTTACCTCACAGCGCTATTGGCCTTCATGGGCATCATTATTGTACTCTTTGCAATTCCAACACCTCCTCGATATCAAAATTATCAACAACCCACATCCTTTTTCCTGCAGCTGCTTTCAACCCTACGAAATAAGGAACTGCTTCGTTTAGATTACGGTATTTTCATTAACCACGCGCTTCTAACCGCACTCTTTGCCATACTACCCCCAATGTTACAAACGGCCGGATTGGATTTAACCCATCAATGGCAATTCTACTTACCCATACTCATCATCGCTTTTTTCGGCATGGCACCCTTTATGATCCTGGCGGATCGATATCAACAACAAAAGCTCGTGTTATTGTTAGCCATCACCACACTCCTATTGTGCGAATGCGGACTCTACGTCTGGCACTTTAAACTATGGCACTTCACTACGGCATTAATCGCTTTTTTCACGGCGTTTTCCTTGCTAGAAGCCATGCTGCCTTCCCTCAT
>JAKORL010000011.1 GCA_029777855.1 Pseudomonadota bacterium | reverse complement strand
AATTGTCGGATGGTAATGCCTTAATCACTCGTTGGTTATTGGCGCTAACGCAGGAGCACCGCGATTGGGGATTCGGTTTGTGCTTTGCCTATATTCGCAACGTTCAAGGTTTGCGCTTCAATCACAAACGAGTGTATCGGATTTACTGTGAATTGGCTTGGTAATCCTCCCATTTTTAATGGGCACGATTAGTAGGATCAAACAGTCATTAATAGTACAAGCCTCCAGTGATTTGATGCGGCATTGATGGTTATAGTCAACTAGATTCTTATTATTACATTTGCTTAGCAACCCGATAAACAGTCGCAACACCACAATCAACCGCCTTAGCAATTTCCTCTTTGGTCATGCTATTGGCAGCCAAAAGTTGCTTGATACGATTGTGTTTGGCCAAGTTGGCTTTTTTACCGCTTGGTTTGTAACCGGAACGTTGCAAACCTTGGATGATGCGCTCTCGGCGTTTTTCATTGTCCAGTCGTGCCATCGTGGCCAATAAATCAATCAGCATGTTGTTGATTAATTCTAAAAGTGATGTGGTAATGGTATCGCTGTGTTTGATTTGCATGTGAGTGGTCGGTAAATCCGATACGATGAGGCGCAAGCCTTTGTCTTTAATTTGTTGCTTCAAAATTTCAAAATCTGCTTGTTGTAAGCGAGATAAGCGATCAACCGATTCAATCATGAGAATGTCTCCAGCCATAGACTCATTGAGCAATCGATTTAAGATAGGGCGATTGAGTTTAGTACCACTTTCATTTTCAATGTAGGCAACATATTCAGAGCCATAATTTTGACTGAATTGAATTAAACCAGCCAATGCTCTTTCGGCATCTTGTTCTTTGGTTGAGGCTCGGACATAAATGCGAATAGTCATGGTGAATTTTATTATTAATACTATTATTATTTAGTATAATGATAAACCTATCATTTAGATATGTAAATAAATTAAATGATAGTATAGCTATCATTTAACAAGATTTTCATATGAGTATAGTTCAATGATAGATAAATCTGACGATTTAATAAAAAATTAGAGCTTTGTTGAAGAATACCCATTACAACAATTCAGATAACCAAAAAATTAAAATTGACAATATTCCCATTTTGGGAATATTATTTATCGTATGTACAAATCTTGGTT
>JAKORL010000146.1 GCA_029777855.1 Pseudomonadota bacterium | reverse complement strand
TTGTTTTTTTGCTTCACTAGGTGGATGAAGAACAATTTCAACGACACTGCTGATTTGTTCGACTTCTTTGGGACCCAACTTTTTTATCTCTTCTAAAAATTCAGTATTAGATGCTAGATATACATCTTTATTCGTACGGTTCAGAATGTCTATTAAAAATTCTTTGAGTGGATCAGAGAGATTGAGTTGACCGAAATTATCGATCGAAAGCATTAAGTGTGATTGTTTTAATCGAACAACAATATCGCTGAGCCAAGAAGGTAACTCGGTGCTTTCATTCATAATTGAAAACCTATTAGATCATTATTACTATCCCATAATCGTTTTATCCTCTCAAGTTAGACTGAAATTGTCAAATGATCTCGGTTCGGATATTTACTATAAACTAGCTGTAAGAAAAATATTTAATCGTATGCTGATTGATTTATCCTTCAACTCATCGAGGCTTGAGGGTTATACCTATTCTTTGATCGAAACTGAAAAACTAGTCCTTCAAGGACATCCAGCTGAAGGGAAGCTCGATGCAGAAAAGCTGATGATTATTAATCAGAAAGAAGCAATCGGATTTCTCGTTGATAATATAAATAGACTCAATGTTAGTGCCGAGAATATTTGAACGTTAGACTATTTCATGTCATACAGTCTTATTGCAGCTCAAGATTCTGGAAACATAAGACGTGACCCTGTTAAAGCATCCTCAACAACGTATATACCCTTAAATAACAAAGAGATGTTAACAAACATCATCACGACTTGCTGGAAATATTCCTCTTTTAGGCCATAATTTTCCCCCACTTTCATTTCATTCAAAAACTGAATTTAATTTTTCAAAAAAAGTTTAATCCGTTATAAAACAAGTTGTTCAATGTCTTCACGCTCTTTTTCTAAATCGATAAAATTCCACATCTTCCTATCCATCAACTGGCTCGGCTTTAATGCTTGTAGCGCATGCAAAATATTACTCGGAACATTTTTATTTTCTTGGGCTAATTCAGCAATTAATTTTTTTACGAGTACACGCTTTAAATTGTCTTGGCTACCACACAAATTACACGGAATGATCGGAAACTGAAGAAGCTTTGCGTAGGTTGCGATATCACGTTCCTGACAATAAACCATCGGTCGAATGACAATATGTCGTTTATCGTCAGACAATAATTTGGGGGGCATTGAACGCACTTCACCGTTATACAAAATCGACATTAATAATGTTTCAATCAAATCATCCCGATGATGCCCTAAAGCAATTTTTGTAAAACCATTTTCGCTGGCATAATTGTAGATGATTCCTCTCCGCAACCGTGAACACAAGCCACAGTACGTTTTACCTTCCTCCACTTTTTCTTTTACGATAGAATAGGTATCTTGATTCATAATTTCATATTGAATCCGATGATCATTAAGCCAGTTTCGCAAACCACTATCATCCCATCCTGGCTGTGACTGATCCAAGGTAAAAGCAAATATACTGAATTTATTTTGTGAATTAATGCGAAGTTGATTCAATATTTTTAATAATGTATACGAATCTTTTCCGCCCGACAAACAAACCATCACCCGATCGCCGCGCTGAATCATATTATAATCGGCAATAGCCTTACCAGTATAATGCAGCAATTTTTTCTCTAAACGATTTATTTTAGTTTCACTCATATTTTATTCTCTGTTGTAAAAGGATAGGATCACATTTTCAAAAATTTAACCAGAAGCCAAATAAAGATAATCAAACTTAAAGTGATAATCCCTAACACATAAATACTTTTATGAATCGCAACAGAACTAAATAGTTCTCGCGGCATGCGTTTCACTTGATAATAAGTCAACCAAATGAGCCCGAACGCACCTAGAAGTAATAAAATCTGTTCCCACATTGACATTTAAATCACCTCTCCAACTTGTACAATTTTTAGTGCATTAGTGCCACCTAATATTCCCATGTGATCGCCTTTTGTAATTATCACAAGATCTCCTTTTTTGACGAAACCTCGTTTTTCTAATTCAGAAACAGCTCGGCGATTAACTTCATCACGATTCATTTTTGTCACATCAAACTCTAAAGGATAAACGCCTCTAAATAAACTCATTTTAGCGCGCGTTTTTGGTAAGCGGCTCAATCCGAAAACGGGTATATTCGTACGAATCCGAGACATCCACAATGGAGTCGCGCCGGATTCAGTTAACGCAATAATAGCAACAATATTAAGATGATTAGCTGTATACATTGACGCTACGGCAATCGCTTCATCTGCACGAGTAAAACTATGTTCTGGTGCAGAGCTACCTTTAGTGGCAATTGGGTGTTTTTCTACACCTAAACAAGCACGTACTACTGCAGCTATCACTATTTCAGGATGTTTACCTACAGCAGTTTCAGCAGAAAGCATGACAGCATCGGTTCCATCAAGAACAGCGTTGGCTACATCAGATACTTCAGCACGTGTAGGCACTGAACTTTCAATCATGGACTCCATCATTTGCGTTGCAGTTATCACTGGACGATTATGAAATCGCGCCCTGCGAATAATATGTTTTTGTACTGCGGGAACTTCCGCATCTCCGATTTCAACCGATAAATCACCGCGCGCTACCATCACAGCATCAGATGCTAAAATAATCTCGTCAATATTTGCGACCGCTTCTGTGCGCTCTATTTTTGCAACTGTTCCTATATTATTAGCACCGGCTTTTTTGAGCAATTCTTTTGCTTCGAGCATATCTTGCGCACTGCGCGGAAAGGAAATCGCAACATAATCCACATCTAAATCAGCCGCCAATTGCAAATCTTTACGATCCTTATCAGTGAGCGCGCCCGCAGATAATCCACCGCCGAGCCGATTAATACCTTTATTATTAGATAATTTTCCACCGGTAACCACTTCGCAATGAATTTTATTTTCTTCAACTGACTCCACAAGCATCACTATTCGACCATCATCGAGTAATAATGTATCACCTGAACGCACATCCTTAGGTAAATCTTTATAATCAATACCTACAGCTTGATTATTGCCCGCTTCATTAGGCAAATCAGCATCTAAACAAAATGAATTCCCGACTTCTAAATTCACTGCGCCTTCAGCAAAACGAGCCACCCGAATTTTAGGTCCTTGCAAATCTGCTAAAATTCCAACTACACGATCTTGTTCTTTTGCGCATTGCCTAACCATATTAATTCTGGCCTCATGCTCCTCTCGAGAACCATGAGAAAAATTAACACGAACAATATCCACACCTGCAACGATAATTTTTTTCAGATTCTCTACGTTATCGGTTGCGGGTCCTAATGTTGCAACAATTTTTGTCCTTCTTAACATCGCTCCTCCAAAGCTTTAACTCCAGGTAAAGATTTACCTTCCAAAAATTCTAAAAACGCTCCACCACCGGTAGAAATATAAGATATTTGATTGACTAAACCAAAATGTTCAATAGCTGAAATAGTATCTCCGCCCCCGGCAAGTGAAAAGGCTTGGCTTTCTGCGATAGCAGTCGCTACTCGCTCTGTCCCATGAGCAAATGCAGGCCATTCAAAAACACCGACTGGACCATTCCAAACGATGGTAGCAGCGTCTTTGATAAATGAAGAATACTTTGCTGCTGTCTCTGGGCCAATATCTAAAATCATGTCATCAGGAGAAACTTCCTCTATCTTTTTTAAAGTAGGATTTGCGGTTGATGTAAACTCTTTGGCAACGACCACATCAACAGGCAATGGAATTTTTGTTTTCTTCATCAGTGCTGCTGCATCTGAAATTAAATCCGGTTCGTATAATGATTTCCCAATAGAAAAACCGGCAGCAGACAAAAATGTATTGGCTATTCCGCCACCCAAAATGAGTTGATCAACTTTTTCGGATAATGCTGTTAGCACCATTAATTTAGAAGATACTTTTGCACCGCCTACTATCGCTAATAAAGGACGTTTTGGTTGTGCAATTGCTCTCTTTAGAGCAGTTAATTCTTCAGTTAATAATGGGCCGGCGCAAGCAACGGGCGCAAATTTTGTAACTCCCATTGTTGAGGCTTGTGCGCGATGAGCTGTAGCAAATGCATCCATAACAAAAATATCACACAATGATGCAAGGCGTTTTGCCAATTCACTATCATTTTTTTCTTCACCGATATTAAAACGCACATTCTCAAGCAAAGCGACTTCTCCGTCCTGAAGTTTATTGGCATCCTTCCAATCTGTTATCAACTGAACGGGTTGATTGAGTAATTCACTTAATCGCTGCGCTACTGGTGACAATGAAAATTGAGAATCTACTTTACCCTCAGCTGGTCTACCCAAATGAGACATCACGATGATTTTTGCTTTTTTCATAATAGCATCACGAATAGTAGGCAATGCCGCAATTATTCGAGCATCACTCGTGATTTTTCCATCTTGCATGGGCACATTTAAATCTTCACGGATAAGCACACGCTTACCCGCAAGATCCAAATCATTCATTTTAAGCATGCGCTACCTCAGCGGAATGTTTTGCAGCAACGAAAGCAACTGTAGTATCTAACATTCGATTAGCGAAACCCCATTCGTTATCATACCAAGCACACACTTTAACGATGTTATTATTCACACGAGTTAATCCAGCATCAAATACTGACGAGGCCGGATTGTGATTAAAATCGATAGAAACAAGAGGCAACTCACTGTATGAAAGAATATTTTTCAATTCATTTTCTGAAGCATGTTTCAAGATAGAATTAACTTCAGCTACAGAGGTGTCGCGAGCAGAAGTAAATGTCAAATCGACAATTGATACATTCGCAATAGGTACTCTAATTGCGAATCCATCAAGACGACCAGATAATTCAGGCATTACTAGCCCAATTGCTGAAGCGGCACCTGTTTTTGTTGGGATCATAGAAAGTGCTGCTGCGCGAGCACGATGCAAATCACTGTGCGGAGCGTCAAGAATATTTTGGTCATTGGTATACGCATGGATTGTTGTCATCAAACCATTAACAACACCAATTTTTTCATGTAAAGGCTTAACCAGTGGCACTAAGCAATTTGTAGTACACGATGCATTCGAAATAATGGTATCATCTGCTGTAAGTGTTTGATGATTAATGCCATAAACAATTGTAGCGTCGACATCAGTACCCGCTGGCGCAGAAATAATCACTTTTTTTGCACCGGCAGCAATATGTCCTTGCGCCTTTTCTTTGCTTGTAAATAATCCTGTACATTCATGAACGACATCAACCCCTAATTTTCCCCACGGCAACTTACTCGGATCACGTTCAGCAGAAACAGCTATTTTTTGCCCATCAATTACTAAAAAACTTCCATCGTAGCTTACATCTCCGGAAAATTTTCCATGTGCGCTATCATATTTTAGAAGATGCGCCAAAATCTTGATATCGGATAAATCATTAATCCCTACAATTACAATATCATCACGATTATATTCGTATACAGCTCGCAGAATATTTCGTCCAATCCGCCCAAAACCATTAATTGCTACTTTAATTGCCATGATCCTCTCCTCTATTGCTTACAAAAAAACAGGGTGTGGTTTCCCATCTGAATGGGAACTACTTTCTAACAAACATTCTTTCACTGCACCAACAACAGCTGCCGATGTTAAACCAAATTTTTCATACAGCTGTTGATAAGGTGCAGATGCGCCGAAGCGATCGAGCCCAATCACTTTTCCGAAGGTACCAACAAATTCGTACCAAAATGCTGTTGAGCCTGCCTCGATCGCAACACGCGCAGTGACAGCACGTGGTAATACTTTTTCGCGATATGAAATATCTTGAGCTAAAAAAACATTCGTTGATGGCATTGAAACAATACGTATTTTACAGAGTTTTTTTAATTCTTCTGCCGCGCTCATCGCAATACTCACTTCGGAACCTGTAGCAATGATAATCGCATCCGGAGTTCCTTCACTATCTTGCAATATATATCCACCGCGCCGAACATTTTCGAGCGTTTCTGCATTACGAGATTGTAGTGGAAGATTTTGTCGACTCAGCAATAAACTGGTAGGACCGTGGTTCTCTAGCGCATCTTGCCAAGCGACTGCGGTTTCTACCGCATCACACGGACGCCACACAGACATGCCGGGTGTCATTCTCAACATCGAAGCATGTTCAATCGGTTGATGAGTTGGGCCATCTTCACCGAGCCCGATGGAATCATGACTTAACACATAAATCACATGCGACTTCATCAAAGCTGATAATCGAGCAGCATTTCTTGCATAATCAATAAATACTAAAAATGTTCCGCCATAGGGGATAAATCCACCGTGCTGCGCCAAACCATTCATAATCGCGGACATTCCAAATTCTCGAACACCATAATGTAAATAATTTCCGCCGCTTTCTGTTTTACGCAAATCTTCTGATCCAGACCACCACGTTAAATTTGAACCCGTCAAATCCGCAGAACCTCCTAACAATTCTGGAAAATAAGGCGCAAACGCATCTAAAGAATTTTTGGAAGCTGTGCGTGTTGCAATATTACCCGATGATTTTTGACAGTCATCACGAAATTTTTTTGCGATCTCGGTCCAGTTTTCAGGTAATCTTTTATTCACGCGCCGCAAAAATTCCTCAGCTAATTCGGGAAATTCTTTTTGATATGATTTGAATTTTTCATTCCAAGTTTGCTCAAATTGCTCACCTTTTTTCCGAGCATCCCACGCTGAGTAAATTTCAGATGGAATTTCAAAGGGCGGATAATGCCATCCAATATTTTCTCGCACTGCAGCAATTTCTTCTTCTCCTAATGGAGATCCATGAACCTTATGACTACCCGCTAAATTAGGTGCTCCATGACCAATTACTGTCTGACAACAAATTAATGTCGGCTTATCCGTCACCGCTTTCGCTTGTAAAATAGCGTTTTTAATTGCTTCACTATCATGCCCATCCACTTTTGGAATCACATGCCAATTATAGGCTTCAAAACGTTGAGGTGTATTATCAGTAAACCAACCACCCACTTTTCCATCGATTGAAATTCCGTTGTCATCAAAGAATACAATTAATTTTCCAAGACCTAAAGTTCCTGCTAACGAACAAGCTTCGTGAGAAACACCTTCCATCAAACAACCATCGCCCGCAAAAACATAGGTCATGTGGTCAACAATAATATGCCCTGGCCTATTAAATTGTGCCGCCATGGTTTTTTCAGCAATCGCCATTCCTACGCCATTGGCCAAGCCCTGCCCCAACGGACCCGTGGTGGTTTCAACGCCAGGCGTTTCTCCGAACTCAGGATGCCCGGGTGTTTTTGAATGCCACTGACGAAAATTCTTAATGTCATCGATAGAAAGCGGATAACCCGATAAGTGAAGAAGCGAGTATTGCAACATCGCCCCGTGTCCATTCGAAAGAATAAAGCGATCGCGGTTAAACCACTGTGAATTACTGGGATTATGCTGCAAAAAATCATTCCAAAGCACTTCAGCAATATCCGCCATCCCCATCGGCATCCCCGGATGCCCTGAATTGGCTTTTTGTACTGCATCCATACTTAACGCACGGATGGCGTTGGCTAACACGTGACGGCTCGTCATTACTGGGCTCCCTAGCTGTTCTAAACAGCTATTCTCACCCGAATAGCCCACTGTAGCAAGCCCTAGCCTAAGTTATATCCCCTCCGCCTATAAATCCATAAACTTGGATATTCGGATCTGATTCGTCTCACTTACGCATATTATAGTTTTCCTGTTCGGCTTTTTGCTCAGAAACTTCGCACACAACAGATCCTAGAGAAGAAAAATTACCGACAAAACGTGGGTTATATCCCTGCAGCTGTTGCCTCAAAGCTTGTAGCTCTGCTTCTGTCATCCGCCGATAATGTGCAAAACTATTTTTTAGGATTTCATTTTGCTTCTCTAAACGTGTCACTGTTGCGTGTAATTCAGATATTTCAGTTTTTTGCCTATGCTCACGCTCATCAATATGAATATAAAGATAATTCGGATCATGCTTAGCTTCTCGAGCAGTCTTCATCGGGGTTTGACCTTTATTATTTCTTAATTTTGTATTGGCCCCACGATCAATCAAAAGCTTGGCAATTTGGGTAAAGTTGCATCTCGCCGCTAAATGCAAAGCAGAATCTCCTGTATCATCAAGATAATTAACCTTTGCACCCTTATCGAGCAAAAACATCACCAATGGATATATTTTGTCTTCAGTAACATCTTTGGCATTTTCCCCAATACCACATAATGCCGTCAGTAAAGACATCGTTTTTCCAGCTTCTTTTAAAACCTGATTAACATCAGCACCATTTTCTACCAACATACTAATTAATTCTAAATTCGAAAATCCACGTATATACGTACCGATCTGCACTGCCAGAGGGAAATCAGCATGATTAACATTGACACCCTGTTGTATTAAATAACCGAGCATAGCAATGTTTAATGTATCATCTTCAAGCCTCTCTAAAGGCACCAATAATGATTTTTCATTATCTAAATCAACTAATTTTAAACCTTCTTTTTCGAACAACTGAGTGACAACAATGCTATTTTTAGATATTACCCTCCGCAAACAATTTTTGATCTCTAAATCTTCTTTATTTGCCGTTTTTAAAATCAATCTAATGACAGAATAGATATCCGAATCTTCTTGTACCTTTTCGTCAAGTTGCTCACAAAGCACTCTCAAAACACTATGGCCCGATTTATTGGTAAGTTCAATCTTACAACCTTTATTGATTAAATACTTTAATCTATCATAATCTTTACAGAGAGCAGACTGAATTAGAGCGGTATTCCCACTCTTATCTTTTGCATCTACATCAACGCCTGACTTAAAAATTTTATCCAGCAATGAAGTCGACACCCTTCCTTTAATTGACGCATGGAGGATAGTTTCTCTATTATTATTCGTTTCAGAAATCATCAGCCCCGTAGATAGCAACAGCTCACATATTTTCTCTTTATTAGCTTCCAAGCCACATTGAAGAGGACTGTTTCCATTATTATCAGGAACATTTAATTTCGCAACCTGTTCAGTTGAGAGACATTGATAAATCGAGACAGCATCTTTTTCGGCAATATAATGTAATATATTTTTCCCCTTAGGATCAGTTATCTCAATATTAATTCCATGATTCAGAAAAGCTTTAAAGACCTCTACACGATTAAAAAAGATAGCATAGTATAGAGCCGACACGTCACTTAAGCTATTAACAACATCCCTTGAAACGTGGTTTAGCAACAATCGTATAGTTTTTGTATTATCAGAAAACCATATAGATTGCACTAATGGAGTTAATGTAAATTTTTTCCTTGGCTTAGTAACATCTGCCCCAAATTGAATCAGCGCCCTTAGAATATCATCAGAGCCAGAAGCAATAGCTATAGCCAAAGGAGTATTACCATCTTCATCATGTGTTTGAGCATTAATATCTGCATAATTTTTGCAAACCCACTCAACTGCCTCTAAATCGTTGTTTTCGCAAACCACATGAATAATTGCTTTTCCGACAGTATTGCAGGCATCAATTAAATCACTATCAAAAATTTTTTCAGCAATTTTGAATCGATCTTTAGGCTTTGCCGAATCCGCTAGTAAGGCAAATAAAGAGTTTTGACCCTTGCTATTTTCAATGGCGGGATTTGCCCCATGATCTAGCAATTCACAGACCACCTCAAATGACCGCGATACATGAAGCGGGGTATTTCCATTTACGTCCTGTAGATTAATACATTTCTGTGCACTCGGGTATTGGAGCAAAGATCGAACAACGGATACTGATTTTACGTAATGCAATGCACAGCAACCCTCTGAATCCTGCAAATCGGGATCAGCCCCATTGTCTAAAAGCATGTGAACCAAATTCTCTTTATCTTGCATTACGGCATAGTGGAGCGCCGTTTTGTTTTGCGCACCCTTTGAATTACTATTTACCGAAAGCTTTAGTAAATATTCTAAAACATCTTGCTTATTATCTTTTGTAGCATAATGCAAGGGCTTATCTCCCAAAGCATCAGAAATATCCGCCCATTTCCTCAGTTGGCTTATCTTAAATAGCTTAATCGTTTCAATATCAGCATATTCAAGCATCAAATGAAGCAGTGTTTTAGAACCTTCCCTGAGGACAAATAAATTGGGAGCATGCTCTAATAATTTTGAAATTGAAGAACGATTATTTAAAACAATGGCGAGCTGGATTGGGGTTAGCGCCTGACACATGATATCGACAGGAACCGCCTTTTGAACTAAAAAGGGTATAAGCTCATCATGATCTTCTAATATCGCAGCATGTATTGCCGATATTTTACTATGTCTCAAAACATCAATTTCATCATCCTCATCGAAATTTTCTTCGACTAAATGAAGATGATTTTTTGTATTATCTGGCATAATTTTCCCAGGAATTGCGACACAACTTGGCCATTTAGAAATAAATAATTCGGCGATCTCTTGATGTCCGCAGGCAGCTGCGATCACAATCGGATTATAATCAGACTCAATATCGATGATAGCACCTTGCTCAACCAATAGCCGGGCTAATTCTAGATTTCCTGATGCGGCTGGATACTGCAGCAGAGGCCATTCTTTATCGATAGATTTGACATTAACTCCACTGCGAATAAATAATTTGACTAAGTTTAAAAGCCCCTTTTCCACTAAGATTGCTAGCAAATGACACTTACCCTCAACACTATTAAGTATCATCGGATTAGCACCTTTTTTAATTAAACACTCGATTGTTTTATAAATCTCTGTATCTTCATTAATATCTTCCTCTAGATCCTTAATTAACTCATAGAATGTTGTTATAAATATCTGGCCTATTACTCTTCTACCTCTTCCTCTTCTAGGCGCTACAGTATTATCATAAATATTTTCTTCATACGTCTCATCTAGTCTCACTCCTCGGCCTATCAAATAACGCATAAACTGGTATCTTTTGTTTTTTGCAGCACAAAACAATACCGCCTCTTCGTCATCTGATCTAGCATTAAGATCGACGCATAAGCTAGCAATACGTTCACAGATTGAATCGCTCACCTTGGATTGAATAGCCTCGAAAAGTAATTCGGTTGCTTTACTAGCAATCTCATTCATAAGACTTTGTTGATCTAATAAATAGCCACATACTTCGTCATCACCCGACTCAATCGCATATTTCATTACGGAATCGTCACCAGGCTCCTTCGTCGCAAGAGAGGCTTTGAAATCAGTCACTAAGGATTTCAAAACGACTAGCTGTTTTTTCTTAGCCGCATGGCATACAGGCGTTAAACCGTTCGCATCTTTAGCATCCACAAGCGCCGTAATATCGAGAGACTTAAGAGGTTCTAATAGTGACAGCCGTCCTTCTTCAGCAATCAAGTGTAAAATATTCTTCTTCAGCAAGGTGACTTTCGTTATAGAGGCACCATACTTTATTAGATAATTAAATGGAGAAAGACAGCCATTGTTTGCAGCACGAAGCAGAGGTGTAAATCCCCAATCATCGGCTAACTCAACATCGGCTTTTCGACTAATTAACAAATCAAAAATCTTATCCTTGCAGTTATGGTGTACAGCCCAGTGAATAAGTGCATACGAATGCTTAGAACTTTTGTGATTAACATCATAGCCTGAATCAAGAAAGATAATAAGCAATGATTTATTTTTATACTGCAAGGTTAATTCGACGGCTGATACATGGTAGTTCTCCCCCCGCTTGCACAGACTGACTTTTGACGCTCCATGCTCTAATAACCATCTAACTGCACTTTCTGACTTTTTTTCTACTGCGATATGAAGTGGTTGAGCCCCATCTTGATTAATAGGCACATTGACGTCAACACCCTCATCGAGCAATCGCTCTGCAAATGCTAATTTATACTGGCTATCAGAACCTATATTCTCGAATAAAAAATGGATTGCTTGTTTTCCTTCACTATTCTCTAATTTTGGATCAACACCATTGTCAAGAAGAAAATTCGCTGTTAAGGAACCAGACCATGAATTTTTACATAAATCCATCAATACTGTGTTACCCTTTTTGTTTTGAATATTTAAAAAAGAAGCTATTTCAGCATTAGCGCTACAATATTGGTTAAGATACTTGACGATAGGTTCAATAATACTGATATCGAGACCTCTATGTAAAACAGTATCTCCATCTTTATCAACGACCTTTACATCAGGATTTTTCGCCAAAATAGACTGCAAGCAGTCTTTGCGAGAATCATTATCATCTCCCCAATAAGATCTTTGACAAACATAAAACAATGCTGACTTTCCCTCTTCATCGATAGGCGAAACATCAGCATTTCTTTCGAGTAAATATTGAGCTGTCGCAAATCGTCTATCAGCGAGATGATAAATTAGTGGCGTCTTTTTATTTTTATTCAATGCATTGACGTCTAACCCTCGTGAAAGTAGGGCATCGATAATTTCCTTACTTCTAGCCAAATGCACCAAAGTATTACCATTACTATCTACGCGGTGAATGTTCACAGAATATCGTAGTAATTCGTTAAAAAGACTCAAATTATCATCCTCAAGTGCAATCATCAAAATTGTTTCGTCATCATCATTTTCAATGTCAGGTTTAACGCCGGCCTTCAAGAGAAAAATCACAATTTCGGTGAGACTATTTCTTGCAGCAACGTGTATAAGATGATTGCCGCGTACACGGACATCTAAATCTGCTCCAAGATTGATTAACGTTTGATATATTGTTTGAAATTTTTCAAACTTATTTCTTTTTTCATCTTCTCTTGCTGTATCAATATCATAGGATAAAAAGCCTAAAGCATCATGCAGTAGGTTTTTTAATTCCGGCGGCCTAAACCCATATTCCCATAAGATCAATACAATTTCTTTACTACAACCCTTAACGGCTCTCTCAAAGGATTTCTGCCTATCTAAATTGAAATTTTCTGTGAATTTTTTAAGCGTTAATAGCCAGGATACAATCTTACTCTGATTACCGAGTATCGCAAAATCGAGCAAAGTTAATTTGTCTTCATTCTCATCTTTAGAAACTTGAAATAATATTTCCGGGTCACGACTCATTAATTGCTCTAATACTGCTTGATGCCCATAAAACGCAGCGAGCTGAGCCGCAGTGCAATCTGCTGCAAAATAATAAAGCTCTCGTACTTCTTTAACTTCCTTACCTTTGTAGGTCGTAATTGCTGATAAATTTACTGTTGGCGAACCAGATAAGTATGCCATGGTAATATTTGTGAAGCCCTTCGCACAAGCAATCATAAATGGATTTAGCCCATTCCCCTCTTCGGCTTCGGCGTCTTCATCACTACCCACTACACGTAGAGGATCAGCGCCTCTAGAAATTAACAACTCCAATGACTGTAGATTTCCGGAATTCGCCGCATAATGAATTAAACATAAACCTTTTTCATCTCTTTTATCGAGCTCTTCTTTCTCAAGTTGAGATAACAATATATGAAGCCCTTTTGGCGCCAATTCATCTTTTGACAAAACGAGTATTAGACAAAAAATATAATAATGCTTTTTATACGTTGACAATGCTTCAATAAACTGCTTTTCTCCCGTTGACAATAACTTCAATAAAAATTGCCCTAGCATTTCCTGATGATTCTTTATCAGAAGCAATTCACACAACGTTTTTCCTTCTGAATTTAATGAAGCATATAACAATCCAGGGTGCTTAGACAAACAATCTCTATACAAACGAACATCAGTTTCTTGAATAGACCTAAATAGATCTTCTTTTAATTTTATAGGTATATAAACTTCCTCATCTTGATAACAGCGAGGATGCTTAGATAAATATTGGAGTATAATGCGCTTTAACGAATGATTGTCAATGATATTTTTCGAAACTAATGGCGTACGACTTTGAGGGTCTGTGCTATGATTTTGAAACCATCCCAAAATAGCCTCACGCTCATAAGAATGTCCACTCTCAACCACGACGACGGGATCAAATAAAACTTCCCCAGTAATAGTGCAGAGATAATCTTCCGGGATACTTTCTCTAGGTGTTTTTTGTTCCATACATTTACTCCTTGTTAATTTTTACATGTCATAGCAATGGCTATGATAGGGTAAATGTCCTCGTATCTCAAGGTGTTAGTACTTCAAAAAAATCATCATCGATACTCCCTAAATAACCACTTATAATTCTGTTCAAATGATAAATATATATCCCGGTGAGCGCTTGAAGCGCACAAGCTGAATTTGAAACTATAAACATCTGTAATAATCTATGACCAACCATCATTTCTAATAGAAAATAGTGATTTAGATTAGATAACCAGCTATCTTAAATCACTATCCCACCGAAGAACTAAGAACTTGAGATACGAGGACATTCATTGCATCATTCATCATGACAAATTGGATGTACACTGGGGACATTTAGTCGCTTCAATGTTTATGGTGCTTTTACAAAATGCACACATCTTTGTTGTCTGAGGTTCAGCAGGTGCTTTAGGCATAAATCGATTAATCTGTTTTACAACAATAAATATTGAAAACGATATGATCAAAAAATCAATTATTGTATTAACGAAAGAACCGTACTTAATTACTACTGCCGCTTGCTCAGCTGTTTTTTCTTTTAATACGAAACTTAAATCGGAAAAATTGACGTTTCCCAATAACAGTCCAATTGGTGGCATTAATACATCACTGACAAAAGAGCTCACAATCTTCCCAAATGCAGCTCCAATAATAATACCCACTGCCATATCAATAACATTGCCGCGCATTGCAAATTGTTTAAATTCCTTGAACATTTTCAACCTCCTTGATAGAAAAAAATCCCTTTAAAAAATCATTATTATCACATCTTAATTAAAGATCAAGATTTATTGTATATCTCAGAATCTATTTTTTCTTGGGCACTGGAAGTTCGAGAGTTGTAATTTTGATTAGTTGCGAAAGCCATTCGCCATCTTCCCATTGATCACCTGTAATAAAAAAATATGGCTTTGCTCCTGGATAAGGTGGTTTTTCAGGACATTTTCCTAGATATGATTGACCAGATGTCGTTTTCTTTACGAAAAGCTCGTCATCACAAACGAGCGCAACAATTTTTCCATCGCAATAAACGCAATATCCACCGAACATTTTCTTTGCATTCACTCTTCCTGCATCAGACATCTGCTCTAGAATATAATCGACAGTTTGTTGATTCGTCGTCATAATTAACCCTCATATTCAATTATTGATCAGCGATTAGTCTGAGCTGTATCAATTAACTCCTGAAGATCTAATTCAGTAGAATTATGATGATCAGCCACAATTACTTTATTGCCTATTATTTTTGCAAAAAATCCGGGGTGGGTAAGAGTGAGTGTTTTTTTACATCCATCTTTATTCCATACTCGCAGCGTCTTATCCTCTCCTGTACTCACCAATTGCCCGTTAGGCAATGCCATTAATGCATACGGCCATCCGTCATGACCAACATACGTTCTAATTAATTTATACGAACGCATATCCCAGAGCGCAATAGTTTTATCTCCATATCCTACAAATAGATTCCCTTCTTTGCTTACCATTAAAGATGCCGCGGTTCCTTGTGGTTTCCCACCTTTCCATACACCAGGTATATGTTTAACGGGGCGTACCCCGACTAAAGTATCTTCTGAATAAGCCGGAATAATTGCCTTTTCAAGTGAAGGATAGGTAATCGCTTCTTCTCTCCCAGTTTTTCTATCATAAATGCAGACATCAATATCCGTTGAAGGATGTAAAATTGCTACACACCGGCTGCTTTTGATATCCCAAATAGCAACTTCCCCACCATTATAACCACACGCCAAACGATCATTCGGTAGCTTTGCTAACTGACTTACACATTGTGTACTTTTATGCATTTTTTCATTGGGTGGAAAAATTTTAATTATTTGACCTGATTCACTATCATGAATTGTGACATGACCACTGCCCGAACCTACAGCAAAACAATTATCATCGAGTTCAGCCATTGCCACGCCGCCGCCTTCAGGTAGCAGAATTATTTTTTCAGGCTCATATCGAGAAGGATCCAAGTCTATAAGGTGCAAATACTGACAAGACACAAGCACCATATAGCGAGTGCGCAATACCAACGCGCTTACATGTAACTGCTGAAAATACGAAAATTGTGGCATTGCACTATTCAACATAAGGTCTTGTTTAACTTCTCCGCTTATTGGATCAATAACGTGACACGATAAATTATGACTTAATCCAGCCAACTTTCCATCATTCATTATTCCCCACAAATTCTCACTGTATCCTACTGTTTTACGATCATATTTAATTGGAAGCCTCCCGACTCTAGAACGCGCCGATTTATTTTTTGACCCCTCTATTGCCTTGGGAATATTCTTTGGAATTTTAGATTGCCCCATTGAAATATTAAAATATACAATCATACTCATATACGAACATTTATTATGCCGAAAAGCAGAGCCATTTTGAACATAAAATCCATACTTAGCCCGTATCTCTAGTTTTTGCTTTTCTTCTAATTTATCTGAGTAAGTACGATCTTTGGTTAAAGACATTACGCTCGCACTTATATTTGCAACTAACAATCCTACAGCGTTCCCAGTAATAACTTGGCGGGTTTTAATCCCATTACTTGGAGAACAAAAAACCTGCGTATCCTCATTAATTAACGCAATTATTTCTTTTAGCTGCTCAGAATCCTTCTCTAAATTAGTCATTAAGGTCTTATTGAATTCATAATATACGCTATGTGTGTCTAAACATTTCCCAAGTAGCGCTTGAAATTCAGGCGTGTATCGCTGCTCTTCTGGTGTTTTAAAAGACAAAGGTAGGCATTTAGAAAAATTGACTAACTCCAACCGGCAATGCTCATAAATATGAGCTACAAATAATTTCAATGTTTTCAAATCAATGGCATTATTGATTCGAGCACGAAATGAAAAGTGAAAATGCAAAGCTCTTTTTCGAAAAGCTTTTTGCAAGTGTACTGTCAAAATATCTTCAAAGGCTTTATGATCACTTAGCGCCGTAAATAATGAGGCAGTCACAGCAAGCAAGGCATGAGAATAAATATCGCGGACCAGTCCTTTATACTCGGATTCGTCTTGTTCTAATATTAGCCACAAAGCTTCCATACGAAACGTGATATCTGACATATCTATTGTGGATCGTGGTACTGCCTTAAAATTGACTCGCCTCCGAAAAACCTCTTTTACGACGAGATCATTCAAATCTATACCTCGAAAATTGTAGGATTTTACTTTCTCTTTAACATAAACCTTGCAACGTTCAGGAATAACCTCTTCTGAGATAAAAAATTTTCGCATGAAAAATTCAACATAACATCCCATTGAGGACTCTTCAATTTCTTCTCTTTCCTGCCTTGCATCTTTAACTCGATCATCCCATGATTTTTGCACAATCACCTCCTATTATTGAATGATCACCATTTTAACACAGGAAAACCTTAGATTGTTAGGCTATACTTGCTTACATGGAACGAACAAACACTAGGAGGATGTTCTAATGAAGTCTCTTTTAACAGGCAGTATTTCAGCACTCGTCGCTCTAACACTAACGGGCTGCGGCGGAGGCTCTTATTCGAGTTCAAACAGGGCGAGCTATAACAGCGAATACGAGTACGGCGAATACACCCAGGGAATCTTGTATACCCCCAATTACGATCAGTATACCCGCACAGAAACCTACCCTACGATATCAGGCGGCACCTATTACACCTACGGCGGACGTTATTTGGGAGGCGGTTACGGTTATGGAGCTCCGCTTAATCACTAAGCGTGTGAGAGCCAAGCCCAGGTATTGCCTACATTACCTCTTGAATTCATAGCGACCTCTGGTCATGATACAGGTTAGCAGCGACTGGCTATACCTAGCATAGCCAATCTATAGAATGAACATCGTTCAGGAGTGATTTCATGGGATTATTAGTCGAGGGTAAGTGGCATGTTAACGAGCCACAATCTTCAAACGGCCATTTTAAACGCAAAGCCAGCTCTTTTAGACACTGGATAAGTGCTGATGGGTCTACAGACTTTAAAGCTGAACCCCATCGATATCATCTTTATATTTCTCTCGCTTGCCCTTGGGCTTGCCGAACACTGATTTTTCGCAAACTCAAAAAGCTAGAAAATATCATTTCCTTATCAATCGTAGATCCCATAATCCGCGATCAAGGTTGGGCATTTTCAGAAAATGCCGATTGTATCCCTGATGTTGTCAATAACAAAGATTATTTACACGAGGTCTATACCTTAGCAGATCCTCAATATACTGGTCGCGTTAGTGTGCCTGTATTATGGGATAAAAAAACGTATACCATAGTGAATAATGAATCATCTGAAATCATTCGTATGTTTAATAGTGAATTCAATGATTTCACTGAAAAATCCCCGGATTATTACCCTGAAAGATTGCGCGCTGAAATTGATAAAATGAACGATTTTGTTTATGACAATATCAATAATGGCGTTTATAAATGTGGATTCGCAACGACACAAAGCGCCTATGATGCAGCATACGATGCTTTATTTTCTGCAATTGAGTATCTTGATGATCACTTCAGCAATAATAATTTTTTAATAGGCGATCAAATTACAGAGGCTGATTGGCGCTTATTTACAACATTAATTCGTTTTGATGCGGTATATTACGTTCTTTATAAATGCAATAAAAACCGATTAATCGATTATGAAAATTTGCATAATTACATACTGCGATTGTTTGAGATTCCTGGCATAGCGGACACGGTCAATTTTGATCACATTAAACGGCATTATTACATCAGCCAGGTAAATTTAAATCCTACGCAAATTGTCCCAAGAGGACCTGAAGTCATTTAGTTCGCGCAATATTAAGATTAATATAGTATAGTTAGTGTCAGAATATAAGGGGATTGTAACATGTGTGGAATCGTAGGTGCCATTGCTCAACGCGATGTAGCTCCCATTTTGCTCGACAGCTTAAAGCGACTCGAATATCGAGGTTATGACTCAGCCGGCATGGCCGTTTTACACCCAGAAAATTTAACTATTCAACGAATCCGCACGTTGGGTAAAGTCAGCCAACTTGCCCAAGCCATGACCACACAATCTTCAAGCGGTTACGTTGGAATTGCACACACACGATGGGCTACTCACGGAAAACCATCTGAAGCAAACGCTCACCCTCATTTATCCTCTGATGACATTGCTCTCGTACATAACGGCATCATAGAAAATTACGCGAATATCCGTGATCAATTAATTTCTCTGGGCTACGGATTTGCCTCTGAAACCGACACTGAAGTGGCTGCACATACGATACACAAATATCTTGATAAAAACGATTTGCTACATGCTGTCTACCACGCCACTAAAGAATTACAAGGTGCTTATGCATTAGGTATTTTAAGTCGAAAATTCCCGAATCAATTAATTGCGGTTCGTCGCGGAAGCCCACTGGTTATTGGGCTAGGCACTAATGAATTTTTTATAGCTTCCGACACAATGGCCTTATTGCCCGTCGCACAAAAATTCATTTTTCTTGAAGAAGGTGATATCGCTAGCGTTAGTCGTAATGGCGTGGAAATTTACGATAAAGAATTACAGTTGGTAGAACGTCCTATACACACGATTGATTTAAAACAAGATATCATCGATCGTGGAGAATATCGTCACTATATGGAAAAAGAAATCTTTGAACAACCTCAAGCCATTAGTGATACCTTAGAAGGACGAATTGCAAACGAAAAACTACTAGAACAGTCTTTTGGTGTTAATGCGAGTGAATTATTTGATAAAATAAAACGCGTTCATATTGTTGCTTGTGGCACCAGTTACCATGCAGGATTAGTCGGGCAATACTGGATAGAATCGCTCGCTAAAATTCCTTGTACTGTGAATGTTGCCAGTGAATATCGATACCGAAATACTGTGGTTGAATCAGACACCCTATTTGTAACCTTATCCCAATCAGGCGAAACAGCAGATACATTGGCCGCTTTAAGAAAAGCAAAAACGCTCAATTATCTTGCAACTCTTGGAATTTGCAATGTTGCAGAAAGCTCTTTAGTACGCGAATCTGAATTAGTATTTATGACACGTGCGGGAATCGAAATCGGAGTAGCCTCCACAAAAGCGTTCACAACCCAATTAATCAGTTTAATTTTATTATCAATCGCCTTGGCCAGACGCCACGGACTCACCACCACTGAAGAAAATCAAATCGTTCATGCGTTACAACATCTCCCTAAAACACTCGAACAAGCACTTACTTCTGCTGAAGCAATAAAGCAATTAGCCTGTCGATTTGCTGATAAAGAACATGCTTTATTTTTAGGTCGTGGAATTGAATATCCTATTGCAATGGAAGGCGCGTTAAAATTAAAAGAAATTTCATATATCCATGCTGAAGCATATCCTGCAGGTGAATTAAAACATGGCCCGCTTGCCCTGGTGGATAAGAATATGCCTGTCGTCGCGGTCGCTCCCAAAGACGAACTGCTCGAAAAATTGCAATCCAACTTGAGCGAAGTACAAGCACGTGGCGGCGAGCTCATTATTTTCGCGGAAAAAAATACACACCTGGCTGATACAAAAGAATCAACGGTAATTTACTTACCCGAAATACACACTCTATTAGCACCAATATTATATACCATTCCTCTGCAATTACTGGCATATCACGTTGCCGTCATTAAAGGTACCGACGTTGATCAACCACGGAATCTTGCGAAATCTGTGACGGTGGAATAGAATATTTCGTATGAGAAAATATTTACTTCCATTACTTTTGATCTTTATATCTAAATTTACATTGGCAAAAGAACTATCTTTAGAAACCGTCTGGAGCACTGTTGCCAAAGAATCAAAATCTCAAAATGCTGCTAAACACGAATTGGCGGCTGCGTCTCTAAGCAGAAAGAGAGCCTCTCTTCACTGGTTACCTCACGTCAATCTTGACGCAAAGAGCTATTACACGAATGATCCTGGGCTAAATTTTCTTGGACTACTTTCTCAACGCGCAGTCACTACCAATGATTTTCAGCCTGAGGCTATAAACTATCCTCATAATCACCTATTCAATAGTGGACAACTTGAGATCAATCTGCCCCTATACGAAGGGGGCATGAAAATTGCTGAGTTAGAAAAGGAAACGCATTTACTTTACAGCAAGAAAAAGTATCTAAACAAAGTCATTATTGAGCAATATTCTGAAATAGCTTACCTTTACGGCGCCCTTACAGTACTCTTTTCTCAGAAAACTGAACTTACCACATTCAAACAACAATTAATGAAATTAATACATAACTATCAAGTTGGCTCGCCATCGAGCCCTTTTGGGCATGCCGGGTTACTGAGCATGAAGTCCCTAGAGACACAAATTCAAGCTCTTATTCTGGATAATGATGCAAAAATAAGGGCGATTCAGAATACACTTTCTCAACTTGGATTATCTGAAAGCAATTGGGAACCTAAAAAAACAACTCTCGATAAATATATTATAAAATATTTTCCGCCTTCATCTGCAGGTGATTCAAATAATACAAAAATCCAAAAAGAACTGGCGCTAGCGGCAGAACATCAAATTGCTATTGAAAAAGCTAAATATCGCCCAACTATTGGTGCGTATGCTGAAGAAATAATATTCAATGGTCAACGTAACACGGCGACTGCTTTTTCTACTGGCTTATACCTCCACTGGAGCTTATTCAACCCAAGTGATTATGCCCTAGCTAGAGAGGCAGCAAATCAAGCACTCGCGAGCCGTTATCACGCTGCAGATATTGCTGAACGAGAACGTGCTGAATCATTGAGTATTCGCTCATCTCTAAAGGGAGTAGAACAGAATCTCATTCTTACACAAACGAATAGAGAGCTTATAAGCAAACTGAACACTATCGCCATTGAACAATTTAACAAAGGCTCAATCAATGCAACACAATTAAGCGATAGCTTATCAAAAAATCTTGAATGCATAAAAAATGAAAAAGATTTACAATTACTCTTACTAATGCTTCACAAAGAAAGGGCATTAAAAACCCATTTTCACATTCCCATTGATATGTAAGGAAGCGTAACGTGAAGGACCACAACTTAGGTTTTGCGGGAAACATCGCTAAGTTTTTTATTCGATCCAAGCTTACTCCAATGATAGTCATCGTGAGTTTATTGCTGGGACTAGTCGCTATCTTTATGACGCCAAAAGAAGAAGAACCTCAAATTTCCGTACCTCTAATTGATATTAATACAAAGATCCCTGGATACTCTGCTAAAGAAGTTGAAAGAAAAATAACCGAGGTCATAGAATCTGCCGTTTGGGGAATAGAAGGCGTTGAATATGTTTATTCTACAAGCCAAAATCAAATGAGTTTAGTGACAGTACGGTTCAAGGTAGGAGAAACCATGGAACCAAGCCTTGTCAAAGTATATCAAAAAATCCAAACCATTAAAAATCTTTTACCAACAAAAGCATCTATGCCTCAAATTGATTCCTACACAATTGACGACGTGCCTTTTCTAGTGGTTACTTTTAGTTCGCCCGTACAAAGCCCCCTCTCTTTACGTACCATGATAGCTCCATTAGCACGTGAATTATCCAGCACTCCTAATTTAGCAAAAGTTGAAGTGATCGGCGGCTCTAAAAGAAATATTCGCGTTATCGCTGATCCAATCAAGCTATCTAACCATGGCGTGAATCTAACTCAGCTTGCACAAGCAATCGAAAACAATGACGCTATAGCTCTCACAGGAAAAAATTGGAGTAGCACCAACGTATTCGATGTAGAAGTAGGCCAACGCTTAGACAATATCGATCAACTAAAAAATATTTCCGTTACACAAAGTGGTGGTCAAATTATCCACCTTGAAGAGGTGGCTGATATTATCGATGGCCCTGAGGAATTTACACACTATTCTTCATTACAAACAAAGAACACTCCCCCAGAAAACGCTGCCTCACTTGTTTTTACAAAAAGAAAAGGCGCGAACATTGTAGATTTAAGCGACCAATTATTATCACACATAAAGATCCTAAAAAAAAATCTACCGCCTGATATCAAAATGTCTGTGGTTAGAAACTACGGCGAAACTGCCAATAAAAAATTCAGCGATTTGATGAACCATCTTTTACTAGCAACACTTTCAGTAACAGTATTAATTGCTATTGCAATGGGTATACGACCTGCTCTTGTTGTGGCAATATCCATCCCTGTCACTCTTTCACTCACGTTAGCCATCTATTATTTTCTCGGTTATACACTTAATCGCGTAACTCTTTTTGCTCTCGTTTTTTCAATCGGTATCCTTGTTGACGATGCAATCGTAGTTGTCGAAAACATTCAACGTCATTTATCAAATGCTAAAACAGAGCTTTACAAATACATTATCAATGCTGTTTCAGAAGTTGGCAACCCTACTATTTTAGCCACTTTTACTGTAATAGCTGCCATTTTGCCAATGGCTTTCGTACGAGGGCTCATGGGGCCTTACATGAGACCCATCCCAGTTGGCGCAAGTTTCGCCATGACATTCTCATTACTCGTTGCATTCATAGTCACACCATGGGCTGCATTAAAATTATTAAAAATTTCTTCAGATGGAGAAGTGCTTCATAAACCTAGAAAACTCGATATGGCATATAAAAAAATAATGGGCTTACTACTCGAACACAAATTCTTTAGCTTTATTTTCTTTTTAATAATTTTTTTACTTTTTACCGTTTCTTCGAGTTTAATCTACTTCAAAGTAGTCAAGGTTAAAATGCTCCCATTTGACAATAAGAATGAATTCCAAGTACTCATTGATTATCCTAATACTACACCTCTCTCTCAAAATGTGGTTGCCACACAATCACTGATCAATGAACTTATTAATAATCCTAACGTAACAGCCATTCAGTCATTTTCAGGTGAACCTGCACCATTCTCTTTCTCAGGAATGATCAAACATACCTTTTTAAGGAAGGCAGATTATCTTGCCGATCTACATATTGTTTTCAATGACAAAGATGATCGTAAAAAATCTAGCCACGAAATAATAGAATCACTTCGACCTATTATTCAGAATTTTTCTGTTCGGAACAACGCCATCACTAAGCTACTTGAAATACCACCAGGACCACCAGTAATTGCCACTATGATGGCAGAAGTTTATGGCCCTGATGATTTATCGCGACATAAAACGGCTCAAACAATCCAGGAAATTTTCAAAAAAGAACCAAGTGTAGTAGACTTGGATACCAGCTTACGTTTAGCGAGGCCACGTCAATATTATCAATTCAATCAGGCAACAGGTGGATTATTAGGAATTAACTCTCAATCTGTTGTCGATATAGGGCGATATTTATTTTCAGAAAATACACTAACCACCTTGAGTGATATATCTGCACCTGAAAATGTCAACATCAACCTATCGGTTGCACAGGCTTTTAGGTCTAGCGATGTTCCTTTTCTACATTTCGAAATCCCAAATCATGTTGGTGGAGTAGTACGTTTAGAAAATTCTCTTAATCAATCGATAGAAAAAAGCACTGAAATTCGACATCGTAAAAATCTAAAACCTGTCAGTTATGTCATGAGCGAATTATCTGGCTCAGAAGAAGCTCCGGTATATGGCATACTCAAAATTGCACCACACATTCATGTACCATTACAAACGGCCGAGGTACCTCAAAATACATCTAAACCAATCGTTAAATGGGATGGTGAATGGTTCATCACCTATGAAGTATTTCGTGATCTTGGTGGGGCATTTGCGATTGTCATGGTATTGATCTATATACTAGTTCTTGGATGGTTCAGAAGTTTTCTAGTCCCGCTTGTTATTATGGCCCCGATACCCATCAGTTTAATTGGAATATTACCTGGTCATGCGATTTTGCAAAGTTTTTTTACGGCAACTTCAATGATAGGATTTATCGCCGGAGCGGGTATTATTGTTCGTAATTCAATTATTCTCGTCGATTTTATCGAGAAAGAAATTATGTCTGGGCTCGATCTACAAACAGCAGTCATAAATGCAGGCGTTCTTAGATTTCGACCCATGTTATTAACTGCATCTGCTGTTATTGTCGGTAGCTCTATAATGCTGTCAGATCCGATTTTCCAAGGATTGGCGGTCAGTTTGATTTTCGGTGAAATTGCAGGAACCTTAATGAGTCGATTTGCTGTCCCAGTTCTCTATTACTGGATAATCGGTCATTCACGTGTTAAATCGATTAGAGACGAGCTGAATCAAAATATTGCATAAATACTCGATTCTAAAGTAACATGACCAACACTATTATCTCTACTGGAGGTTCACTATGACTATTGAAAATCAGATACGTGCATTTGCAGGAACATTCATTTTATTAAGCTTATTGCTTTCATTAGTTCATTCACACTATTGGCTTTTTTTCACGACATTGGTTGGGGTTAATTTGCTTCAATCTAGCTTTACACATTTCTGTCCGCTAGAAATGATTTTAAAAAAGCTACAAAACAAACCTTAATTGGTACATTCAACATGAAACCAACAATAAAAATTTTAGTGCTTGGCGGCACCATCACCATGACGACTTCCGGGAAAAGCGGCGCCTCTCCATCATTAACAGGACTCGACCTCGCGAATTCATTACCACAACTCAATGAAATTGCGAATATTGATGTTGAAACACTGATGCTAAAACCCAGCGCTAGTTTGAACTGGGATGATATTAGATTATGTTATGAAAAGGTTACATCGTCCATTCAATCTGGGGCTGATGGTATAGTAATATTACAGGGAACTGATACAATCGAAGAAATCGCTTTTATTTTCGATTTACTCTTCGACGTTCCTCAACCTATCGTTGTTTCAGGCGCCATGAGAGCAACCAACACCCCCGGCTTTGATGGCCCAGCCAATTTACTTGCTGCCGTCAGCCTTGCCGCTCATCCTTCGGCTCGTGGGTTCGGAACGATGGTCGTTATGAATGATGTTATTCATGCTGCGCGCTTTGTTGTTAAAGAACACACTGCTTTTACAAATGCATTTAATTCACGACTTGCAGGCCCCATGGGAATGGTTCACGAAGGAAAACCTTGTTTATTATATAAACCACTACACAAACTTCCAAAATTTTCTCTTCCTTCAACACCCGCGCCCGATGTCGGATTATTTTCTTTTGCCTTTTCTCAACGTTGGCCTTTTCAAGCAATGCAAGAATATGATGCCCTTATTCTCGAGCTGGCAGGTAGCGGACATGTCTCCGAATACGATGTTGCGGCAATGAAAGAGCTCTCAAAAAAATTGCCCGTTATTTTTACCTCTCGGGCTTCCCACGGATTTATCATGCACAGCACTTATAACTACCCAGGCTCAGAACAAGAACTGATTTCAGCAGGATTTATACCAGCAGGCCAATACGACGGTCTCAAAGCACGACTCATCACCATACTCGCCCTCTGGAACCAGCAAAAAATCGATGCGGCTTTATTTAATAACTAAAAACTTAGATTGCCCCGTAGTTTCCAATACTGATATACATGATAAATGAGTCAAATAATATTACTTCAAGCACAGGCATAATTGTGTGTAATAAGATCAAGGTTCTATACCATTTGATCTAATTGCTGCGTGAAGTATTTTCAGAGTGAATATATACTAGAGAGCCTTGATTAAATGCATCAACACTATAGGCAATAATCCAACCTAATCCTGCTCCTGCAATAGTGTCTGCTAAAAAATTATGATTAAGCGCAACAAGACTAAGCGGGACAATAAGGCTAATAATAATCGCGGGAACCCTTAAAAAAGGGTAACGCAACGCAAGAAACGTAACCGAAGCGATTGTGAGAGAAGCATGACTAGATGGAAATGCTTGGAAAGCCTCAGTCTTACTCGCAAGGAAATGAAATCCATAATCATTTGTATCAATTAAAGAAGGATTATGATCAATAGTCCAGGTTGTTGGCCAATAACGTCCAAAAAGAAATTTGGACCATTCCGTCCAAAAATCTGTAATAACAAGTGTGATGCTCGTTAACGTTAAATTACTCAAAAAAGGAGAAACTCGGCCAATTATCCAGCTGAATATATGCACAGTGAATACGCCTAGAGCAGCCGCAACGTCAAAGATCTTTGGTATATGAAAAAATAGCTGCAAGATATAATGGGGTATTGGTTCATGTTCATTAAACCAAAAGGCAATTTTTTTGTCTAAAAAATAATACGATAGCAGCGTGCTCGATACTGTGATGAACGAAACTAGAAATATGTTTCTTAAGAAGACTGATTTACGGAATTTCATAGGAACCTCCAAAATCATCATTCACAGTGTCATTATAGCACACTTCTGAAGTTCTCATCAGCAGGCGAAAGGCTTTATGCGCTTTATTTATCAGTAATTAACAGTTTTTCAGATAATTTCGGGAAAATATACTTCGTTTCTTTTCTAATAACCCAGCGACTGCACTAATAATGGAATAATTTCAAAAGAAACAGAAAATACTCGCAGGGCTAGCAGCTTAATAAATATCCAAGAAAAATAAATATTAAAGACGGAACTGATATCACAATCTTACCCTGGCGAGATTTTTTAATGTAGCTATGGAATAAAGAGGTTTTCTAAGCCCTATACATTATAAATCTTATCTTCTATATGATTCATACAAATATTTTAAATTGAAGATCACCTTCTCTTTATCTACTACCCACAGCTAGAGGCATACTGGTAGGGGCTGGAGTTTTACTTAGTATCCTTATTTATTGATAGCCTTTTTCAGACACCAACCCCAATACTTACAATATTTATACTAAGCAGTATCGCAGACTGAGTTTTTGGTAGCACTAAACAATTTGACTCCAACATATGAAATCAATATTGCCCCCAAGACCGAACAAATTGGTATTATGCTTAAAGCATAACGATAGGCCTCAACATGATAAATACGCAAAACTTCTGAATTAAATGAACCTGCCAAAAAAACATCCATGATCTTACCAATACAGGTATGAAAAAATGATCCGCTGAGCATATTGATACAATTCAGAAATGCCACTGTCACACCTAATTTTTTGGAGCGACAGTATTGGTGCCGGCTGAAAATACAATGACTTGATAACAGCATAGCAAGCCTACACTAAAAAATAAACAGGAAAACATAAGAGCACTGTGAGTCATTCCATTTAATAAAAATGGAAACACTAAAGGTTGTTTTGCAAAAAATTTATTTTATGACGCTGTATTTAAGAAAAAGCTCAATCTCATTGGGTGATACAAAAAACAATAGTTTAAATAAACTCGAATATTGAAAACAAATATACCTCAATGTCTCATTATCATTTTTTAAAACTAGTTGTTGGTGGCACAACTTCTGTTTTTGCAGAAGCTTTATTAATAGTCTTCTCTATTTGACCCTTAAGTGGTTCAGTATTCATAGTATTAAGGTGATTTTTAACTTGTCCTTTTAGCATACTCGTAATAATTCCGAAATTACCCGCCTCTACTCTCGATAATAGTTTATCGAGTCTTGCTATCGCTCGATATGCTTCTTTTTGTTCAGAATTTAGTGCGGGTGTAGAATTTTTTCGATCTGGCAAAGTAGGATTGTTCTCTTTTATAGCATCATGATTTATCTCAATCATCGCCTGTTTATACTCTTGGGTATTTTTTATTTGGTCAATTGCAGTACGTAAACTTCTAACCTGATCTTTTATATGCCCCCCTGTAGATACTAATTGCGCTGTTTTTGCGATTATATTTTCATTGGATTGTGCAGTTTCAAGTTGTTTATTATCTTCTTTAAATTTACTCGGAATACCTTTTAGGTCTTCAGAAAATTCTCTAAATTGTTCAAATTCTGATTTTGATGCTTTTTCTGGAGCTATAGGCACTCCTTTTTTTTCGACAGATTCTTCTTCTCCTTTTTGTTCATTTCCTCCCGCACCTTGCAATTGAGCTTCTCCCCTTTTACTCGCCGCTTGAAGCTCTGCTAATTTTGCCTCCATCTCTTCGACTGATTCTGCTTCTTGCCCCTCTGCTCCTTCAGTAGCAGCTTCCTTCTCATAATAATCATCCCCTGGAATAATATATTCCTGTGCATCTTCTTGCTCACCTTCTTTTGCTTCTTGACCATGTGTATCATCACCTACTGACACCCCAATATCTTCTTCATCGTCTAAGACAATATCTTCAACTTCTTCTTGTCCTTCAGCCTCATGCGCCTGCTCCTCGTTTTCTTCCTGCGCTTGAAGTGAATCATCTTGAGCATCTCCCTTCAAAAATATTACATCATCATCACTATCTTCAGATGCTGCTTCCGCTCGGGCGCCTAATTTAGTTTCTGCTTCTGCCAGCTCAGCTTCTGTTGGTTCCTCATCAAATATCTTTGACATCGCTTCATCTAATTGTTTTTCTACAAGAGCATCCGATTTTGCCTTTCGTTCATCCGCTTGTTGAATCTCTTCTTTAGAGAGAAAAACAACATCGTCGTCTGCTTCTTTTTCATGTTGTTCAGCTTCAGGCTGTGGTTTAGTGCTCGATTTTAATTCTTGATCAGTCGGCTTTTGTTGTGCGTTTTGTGTAGTACTTTTACCTTTTGATCCAAAGATAGTTGACGCCCGGCTTTTAACGGCGCCAAACACAGTTTTTCTCTTTAGTTTTTGGGATTCCTCTAATATTGGCTCTTCTGGATTTTCTACTTTTTGTTTTTGATCCTCTTCCGCTATCTTTATTTGTCTCTGGATCTGCTCTAACGTTCCCAAGACCTGAGTTGCTCTTGTACCTTTTAAATTAAGAAATCTTTGAGCTGCTTGAACTTGCCCTTTCAATTCTTTTATATCATCATTCTTACCCTTCATTGAGGACATGGCTGTTGTAATTTCCTTAATTACTTTCTCAGCCTTAGCCTTATCTTCTGCTTCTTTCTTTTCATCTTTAGCCATAATATGTCTCCCACCATTTAACCTACTATAATTGTAGTACAAGTTCCTTATTTTGGCCTGTGACATAGGACTTATAGACTCTTTAGTACTCTGTTATAGCCCATAATGCCCATAAATAGGCCGTTTCCGCCCACCCACCTATCTCACCAATCCTTTTTACCCAGTTGAAATCAGATTCTTTTTATGATATATTCACAAAGATTGAGATGACTATAAGGATCCTTTATGAAAAAACAGACCCCAGATCAAGGCACAGTAGCTCTAAAGCCCGCCCTTGATATACCAATCAGACCAGATAACAAACACAACGGCCTTATAAACCTCGGGAGGGACGTACATAGTCACCTAATGGGATTTTTAGGCATTAAAGGAGCCGTCCGACTTTCGATGAGCTGCACAAGCCTTTGGGTCAAAAACCAAGGTGCACTTTTTCGTTTATTTTTAAGAGAGAATCAATCTACTCTAAATAATGATGCCTTTGCCTATTTAGCAGAAGCAATAGAGTTAGATGAAAATTTCTCCAGATTTCAATTTGATTTTACACAGCTCACTCACGTGCTAACAACAGTCTTACCGATATTAGGCTATCTTATTCGGAATGATCTCAGAGTTGCACCCAAATTTGCAGCGCTCTGCGGTAAAAGAAATGTCGCGGAAGAAATTCTCGGCGATAAAGTGACTGAATCAATAGATCGAAGCAACCACTGTGTAGCATCATATTACTCGGCGGGTGGTCAATTAGAATGTCTAGATGATTTTAGCAAAAGATGGCCCGAAGATTTTTTATACCATATAGACGTTATTGCACAAATGGCAGCCATGGGCGGGCATATTCACATACTCGAATATCTCAAAAATAAACCGCATAATTATGATTTGAAAAAAGTGTTTAAATTGAATGAGCTTAATGAAGAGACCTTACTAACTTGGGCGGTCAGAGGGGCTAAAAATGAAATGATTGATTTTCTATTACGGGAAGGCCTTAGCCCAACAAGAGGGATTCAGCTAGCTCTAGTCGCGGCCTCATTCGGACATTGGAAACTTTATAAGCGTTTTGATGATATAGATAGTCCATTGAGCGCATATCTTGATGAAAAAGAAGTTAAAAAGAACGCCTTATTTATTGCCGGACGTGCTTTAAGATCGGGCAATCTAGATTATGGCCTTACATTAATGAAGCAATACGACTTAGACCCCAAAAAATTATTTAACGATGTACTTAAGGGAGGACACCTTAACATCTTTTGGTATTTTATTAATAATAATTTCGTGTTATTGACGGACAGATTTGAAAACGAGACTACTATCGAACACTTCTTATCACTGTACGGACACTTGTCATTATTAAAAGGAGTTCTTAATGACCCACGACCCAAAAATGGCATCCACGCTGTAGATGCACAAGGAATGAACGTATTACATTATGCAGCTAAAGGAGGGCATTTTATTGTTTATGATTATTGCCGACTCCATGTAAATCCTTTGCAAAAGGACAATAATGGTAACACTGCTGCTCACACTGCTGCAGAATGCGGGTCAGTCCTGTTCTTAAAACGATTAATGTTAACAGAAACTGGCCGCATTATGATGACTGGAAAATGTGCTAAAAATAACGAAGGTGAAACTGTGCTTCATTGTGCTGCAAAATTTGGTGATCCTCATTTATTATCTATTCTGATAGATGATAAAAAATGCGGCCTAGATATGTACTCAGAAGATAACGTGGATTTTACGGTCTTTCATCGACTAGCGATGTTAGCCTTAATGAAACCGGATCTTTGGAATACTGTTGTAGAGCTTATTTTAAAATATGGCCCCGAGCTCATGGATTTGGGCGCGGGAGAGCCTGGAGGAACAACTGTTAGAATGATAATGGAAGCTTGCAATGCTCAAAAATACTTCCCTGACTCACTACTTCAAGCATCCATAAAGAAACAGCCTGAGTAATAAATCAAGTCTTGGGCTTAATGTGCCTCATCCCAGTTTTCGCCAACGCCAAAACTCACCTCGAGAGGCACATCTAATTTTACAGCCGATTCCATTAAATGCTTAATGTCGGAAATAAATCCTTCAACAATGGTTTTTTCAACTTCAAAAACTAATTCATCGTGTACTTGCATTATCATTTTAGCATCGATTTTTTTATTGATTAAGAAGTGGTCTATATTAATCATCGCGATTTTAATTATTTCAGCGGCAGTGCCTTGCATAGGTGCATTGATGGCGGCACGTTCTGCAGCATTACGCACATTAAAATTAGACGAATTAATGTCGCTCATATATAAACGTCTGCCTTTAATGGTCTCAACATAGCCTTGTTTGCGTGCTAATTCCCTCGTATCGTCCATATATTGTTTCACGAGTGGATAACGATGAAAATACGTTTCCATATAATGTTGAGCCTCTTCTCGCTCAACATTAATTTGGCGAGACAATCCATAGGGCGACATACCATAAATTAATCCAAAATTAATGGCTTTTGCACGTCGACGCTGTTCGGGAGTCACTTGCTCAATAGGCACATTAAAAATATCCGATGCTGTCGATTTATGGACATCGAGACCGTGTTGAAATGCCGAAACCAATCCTGGATCACCCGTTAAATGCGCCATGATTCGAAGTTCTATTTGTGAATAATCGGCAGATATAATTTTATATCCGCTGGGCGCAATAAACGCTTGACGAATTTTTCGACCTTCTTCTGTACGAATTGGAATATTTTGTAGATTAGGGTCGGTGGAAGATAATCTTCCAGTGCTTGTGATTGCTTGATTATAAGATGTATGCACACGCCCTGTCTTGGGGTTAATTTGCTCTGGCAGACTATCAGTATACGTTGATTTTAATTTACTCAAACTTCGATGTTCTAAAATAAGATTCGGCAATGGGTAAGACATCGCTAATTCCTGCAACACCGCTTCTGATGTTGAAGGTTGCCCCGTAGGAGTTTTACTGAGCACAGGTAATTGCATTTTGTTGAATAAAATATCCTGCAATTGTTTTGGAGAACTGAGATTAAAATCTTTTCCGGCTAATTTCTTAGCTTCTTCTTCGAGTTGATCAATACGTTTAGCCAATACTTGGCTTCTCGATTTTAATAATTTAGAATCTATGAGCACACCGCGCCTTTCCATACGCATTAATACAGGCACAAGCGGCATTTCGATTTCTTTAAATACTTTTGCCACAGCCGGAATGGCGTTCAATTTAGATGAAAGCACTTGATGTAATTGCCAGGTGATATCAGCATCTTCAGCAGCATATTGTGAAGCGGTTTCTATCGGGACATGATTAAACGTAATTTGTTTTTTTCCTTTGCCGGCAACATCTTCAAATTTAATCGTCGATTTCCCTAAATAATTTAAAGCAAGAGTGTCCATATCATGACGACCAGTACCCCCTGTAAGCACATACGATTCGAGCATGGTATCGACGATTGCTCCTGTCAACGTATAATTATAATTACCAATCACATTCAAATCATATTTAATATTTTGTCCAATAATTATTTTATTATCGTCATTTAATATTGGAATGAGTTTTTCTAGCACCGCTTCTCGATCAAGTTGATTAGGGACTTGCTTATAATCATGAGCCAACGGAATATAAATAGCTTCACCTTGCCCAATAGCAACAGAAATACCCACCAACTCAGCGACAATATCATTTAAACTCGTTGTCTCAGTATCAAACGCAATAAGCTCGGCTTTTTTTAGCTTATCGAGCCATAAGTCGAATTGATGTTGAGTCATAACGGTATCATAATTTATGGCGGCCGTAGGCTTTTCTTGATCAAGCTTCGCCAACAAAGCCTTAAACTCTAATTCAAGATATAAATTACGCAGACTCTCAACATTGGGTTTTTCAATGACAATATCATGAATATTGAGGGGTAATTGCACATCGCATTTAATAGTGACCAGTTGTTTGGACAACGGAATTTGATCAAGAGCGTTGCGAAACTTTTCACCTACTTTTCCTGGAATATTTTCAGCTTCGCCAATTAAAGAATCCAGATTTCCGTACTGAGACAACCATTTTTCCGCAGTTTTTGGCCCTACACTCGGCACCCCTGGAATATTATCAGAACTATCACCCACTAATGTCAAATAATCGATCATTTGATCAGGGCGTACGCCGAATTTCTTTACAACGCCGTCATGATCTAAGATAGTATTATTCATCGTATTAATGAGTGTGACATGAGTATTCACTAACTGAGCCATATCTTTATCGCCAGTTGAAATGATTACTTCATATCCATTTTTTTTAGCTTCTATTGCTAATGTTCCAATGACATCATCCGCTTCTACACCTTCAACACTAATGAGTGGAATTCCCATCGCTCGAATAATATTATGCAAAGGTTCAATTTGTACTTTTAGTTCATCAGGCATCACAGCACGATTAGCTTTATATTCAGGAAATAATTCATGTCTAAAGGTTTTTGCTTTTGTATCAAACACCACAGCAATTCGCTCAGGCTGATAATCGGTTAATAATTTTCGAATCATATTCGCAACACCGTACACAGCACCTGTGGGCATTCCTTTACTATTCGTTAGGGGTGGTAATGCGTGATACGCTCTAAATAAATAAGAGGAACCATCAATTAAAATCAGGGGTTTATAGGTCGAAGTCATCTCTTATTCCTTCCAATAGGACATAGAAAAAAGCACTAAAACGCTAAAAATTTCAAGACGTCCGGCTAGCATTCCAAACACAAGCGCCCATTTACTGATATCAGATAGGCCTAAAAAAGAACCCGAGACTTGCCCAATGCCAGCACCCGAATTAGATATAGCAGCCACAGTCGCACCAAAAGCGGTAGTAATATCATTACCTTGCGCTAATAACAACATAATGATAACAATAAATAACACGATGAATGCTACGAGAAAACTCCAAATCGCCTGAATAATTTCGGGGGACAACACCTGGTCACCGATTCGAACTGGAATTACCGCTTTAGGATGAATCAATTGGTGGATTTCTCTCACGGTTTGACGTCTCAACAATAGAATTCGTATCACTTTAATACCGCCACTCGTAGAACCTGCACACCCACCCAATGCAGCCATCATCATGGCAAGAAATGGAAGATAGGTTGGCCAATTACTAAAATCGGCATCGACTGTCCCCGTCGTTGTATTTAATGATACAATCGTAAAAAAGGATTTAAGCAAGGTTGTTTTCATATCGGGATAAATATGATAGTACAATAATGTACCCGCGGTTAATAATGCTGCGGCGAAAATTATTGCAATATACGCCCGAAATTCCGCATCTTTCCAATAAAACCCTAAACGTCCATACCGAAAAAATTGATAATGCAACGCGAAATTAGTCCCTCCCAAAAGCATAAAAATAATGGAGCATATTTCTATATTGGGATTATCATAAAAAACATAACTGGCATCATGATTAGAAAATCCACCGGTAGAAACAGCACTGAAGCTTTCACCTATCGCATCAAACCAACTCATGCCTTGGACAGCAAAAGCAACGGCGCACATCACAATTAATCCAACATATATTAGCCATAATGCTTTTGCAGTACCTGTCAAACGAGGTGTTAATTTATTGTCTTTTATAGGCCCTGGCGTTTCTGCTCTATATAATTGCATTCCACCAATACCCAGCATAGGCAGTACGGCCAATGCCAATACCACAATTCCCATTCCACCTAAAAAATGCAATTGCTGTCGATAATATAATATCGCGTGGGGTAGATAATCGAGTCCAGTTATAACTGTAGCCCCCGTTGTGGTTAATCCAGATACAGATTCGAAAATCGCATTGGTGAAACTCAACATAGGTTGTTTGGATACAACAAAAGGAATAGCCCCAAACAAAGAGAGGACAGTCCAAAACAAAGTAACGATCAAGAATCCATCGCGGGTTTTAAGATCTCGACTACTCGCCCGAAAGGGAAGCCAACAAAGTAATCCGCAAATTAAGGTGATAAAAAATCCAATGACGAATGCCTCATGGGCACCATCTCCGTAAAATAGTGCGACACCAATGGGCGGCAACATTGAGATACTGAAGAACATAACGAGAATTCCCAGTACCTTTAGAACCGGCGCAAAGCGCATAATGACTCTCTCTGGATTCCTTTGAATCGAACTAGAGTAGGGGGGAGGGGTCAAAAAGTCAATGACTTAACCATGACCAAATCCACCATTAAACCTTTGTTCTAAAGGCTTACTGGACTAAAGACAAGACGTGCTGCAAATACTCATAATTAGAACGTCAATCAAATTAATTTAATTCGGTATACATTATTATCCTGGCGAGCTTCTTGACCATTTCTGCAATATTCTGGTTAATTCGTAAAATATCAACCTAAACCTAGTTAATTAACACGTCCTTCGAGCTAATATATTATAAATCTTGTTTGTGAGAGATATGAACAATTTCCCAATAAAAATAGGGTTTTTTTCTATTGACTATGCAGCTTGGTGTCTCATAAGATCGAATTGTAAATATTAAAACATTTACATTTTTATAAACTAACTATTATGGAGAAAATTATGTTAAAGAAAACATTATTCACAGCGCTTATTTTAGGTTCTGCTAGCTCATTTGCTATTTCTGCACTAGCTGATGACACTACAGCGCCTATTTGTCCAACAGCTGATGTGATCAAATCTCAACCACTGACCAATCTTGATCCAAGCAAACATTCAAAGGGAAAGCTTGTTGCAAGCACTACTGGCAACTATGGCACAAATGAAGAGTGGACGGTCAAAGTGTTTGGATTGAAAATGCAAAATAAACAAGACCTTCTGAACAAAGCTAACAATGTACTACAAACCATAAGCGGTGGTGGTAATGCAGCTGTGTTGAACAAACACAAAAACGTTTGGGTTTGCAAATACACTGCTCAGCACGGCTTTAAGGCTATAGCAACAAAACCTGCAAATTAATGTAAAAGGCGGAAGGTGTCAGATCTAAGATTTATACGAGCTTACTTAGAGGTGAGATATCAGACTCAAAAATGAAAGCTGCATAAATCTTAGATCTGACACCTTCCGCCTCCTTGACCCCTTTGATATATAACCATCTCATGATAATATTCCTCTCTTTTGAAATCTCTACTCAGAGTATATTAGATTGTGAAAGCACGAATTTTTACAGTTGGATTCATCATAACATTCTTGATGAGCCTCAGTGTCACTACAACTGCGACCGAAAGCACTTCTTATGAAGCCCCCGGTCGTTATGCTGTGCTATTTTATTATGGTGCCATGACAAAAAACACCCTCGGCCACGTAATAAAAATGACCTACACCCTTGATGATGAACATTTGTATTCAGGTGAAGTTAGTTATATTTTCAAATCTAATCAAGCTATTAGACGCTATTTTGATCGTGTTTTTCAGAGCATCGAAGCTAATTTCAATTTTACATACCATGATGATCACGGAAAATCTTTTTTTGAAGTTGTGCCCTATCTTTCATTTCGAATAAAAAATTTTCCTTGGGAGAAATACCTCATCACAAGCCTTAGTTTGGGAGAAGGTGTTTCTTATAGCAGCAAAATTTCGACTAGAGAGTACAGAAATTCCAAAGACCCTCAACATATTCTTAATTATCTAAACTTAGAATTTACTGTGGCATTACCCAAATATCCACGATTTGAATTAGTAGGGCGTTTCCACCACCGATCTGGCGTATTTGGATTATATCGATCGCATAATAGTGGGGCTACAGCAGCAGGTCTTGGCGTTCGTTGGTATTTTAGTTAAATGTAAGTCACTTTGACAGAAAACATTTTTTCAACTTCACGCACATGCGATTTCTCAGACACAAATAAAATAATATGATCCCCTGATTCTATTCGAGTATCATGATGAGGAATTATGACGTCACCTGCTCTGACAATTGCACCAATTGTTGTCGCACGAGGCATTTCAAGCTCTTCCAATGTACGCCCAACAATTTTGGATGTTTTCTCATCTCCGTTGGCAATAGCTTCAATCGCTTCCGCAGCACCTCGACGCAAAGAATGTACGCTTGCAACATCGCCACCTCGAACATGGGCTAAAATACTGCTAATTGTGGCTTGCTGTGGTGAGATGGCGATGTTAATTTCTCCCCCTTCAATTAAATCCACATACGCTGGACGCATGATTAATGCCATTACTTCCCGAGCACCCATACGTTTCGCTTGCAGTGCAGCCATAATATTGGCTTCATCATCACTTGTTACTGCACAATAAAGATCAGTTTGTTCAATATTTTCGTTGAATAATAATTCTTTATCTGCGACATCGCCACACAGTATAGTAGAATTGTGTAATCGCTTTGCTAAGCGCTCACAATTAGCACGATTATGATCAATTATTTTTACTTGATAATCATTTTCAAGTTCCGCTGCCAAACTACTGCCGACATTTCCTCCACCACCAATCATTATTTGTTTATACGGCCTATAAGTCCGGCCTAATGCTGCCATCACTGCACGGATATTTTCACTGGCCGTGATAAAAAAGACTTCATCGCCAACTTCTATCACAGTGGAGCCATTCAGTGGTATTGAGCGACCATCTCGAAAAATAGCGGCCACCCTCATTTCAACACCGTGTATATAATCTTTCAATTTCTTCAAAGACTTTCCAACAATGGGCCCGCCGTAAAGAGGCTTGATAGCCACTAATTTCACACGATGATCAGAAAAATTGAGAACTTGTAAGGCACCAGGATGATCAATTAATTCTTTAATATAATTGGTGACCAATGTTTCTGGACTAATAAATACATCGATAGGCAAACTATCCTGACCAAATAATTCTTTACGAATAAAATAGTGAGGAGAACGAACTCGGGCTATTTTAGAAGGAGTATTAAACAAAGAATATGCAACTTGACAGGCAATCATATTGACTTCGTCATTATCTGTCACTGCAATCAGCATGTCGGCGCTATCAGTCCCTGCTTGTCGTAAAACTTCAGGATACGATGCACTGCCTACAACTGTACGCACATCGAGCCGATCTTGAATATCTTTTAAAACGTTTTCATTCATGTCGACGAGGGTCACATCATGATGTTCTCCAGCCAAATTTTCCGCTAGAGTTGATCCGACCTGACCCGCGCCTAAAATTACAATTTTCACTAATTAATGCCCTAGAGAAAGCTCTCTATTGAACAATAGGTTTATGTCCCATCATACGTGGTGATTGCATCATTGGTTTTTGATCAGAAGGTGATAATAGCTTCACACCCAATGCTTTAGACAATTCTGTAGCTACTTCATCAGTTACATCAACTTTGTTTGATGCATAAGCAATACTAGCATTCACAAACACCATCGAAAGATTGTGTTTAGCTGCTACTTGTCCCATAACTTGATCAAGTTTTTGTTTCAACTCATTACCAAGATTGGTACGTATATCCATCATTTTCTTTTGTGATTCTGATTGCATTTCAGCTAATTTTTTCTTTTGTTGCTCAACGGTATCCGTTAATTCTTTCTTTTGTGAGTCTGATAATTTCGCTGTTTTATCATCGAGTTGTTTTTGTTTTTCTTGCATAGCTTTAGATAATGTTTCAATATCTTGACGCGATGATGAAGTTGCTGCTTCCATTCGAGTTTTAAAAAGATCTTGGAAAGATATCATCGTACTTAATTTTTGGTAATCAACAATGCCGACGGGGTCTGCAGCCAATGCACTAGCAGCACTTAACATCATTACCCCAGAAAAAAGACCCACGATTAGTTTACGCATAACGTTCTCCTTAACAATTGATTTTACTAAAAGGCTTCACTGCCCAATTCAAGCCCAATAACTGAGCTATACAGGAATAACCATAGCACAATGTTGTTAATCCTGCTACATCCAGTCTTTTTTTTGGATCGCCACGCCTCGTCAGCGCTACCCCTGGATGGCTCTCGATGACAGACTCTTTAACCTCCACCTCAAGTTCTCAACTATTCAGATCTGAGAGTCTCAATAGGATCGAGCAATGAAGCCTTTCGAGCAGGATAGAAACCAAAGAAAATGCCAACCAGGGCTGAAACAAAAAAACCGACAATTAATGGCAAAATATACAAATGAAACTTCCATTGGCTAATTAATGCAACCATCCAGGCAACCACTTCACCCGTCATAACGCCCATTAACCCACCAAACAAAGTGAGAACAACAGCTTCAGTTAAAAACATCAATTGAATATCTCGGCGCTTAGCCCCTACTGCCATACGCACGCCTATTTCACGACGACGCTCAACCACCGAAACTAACATAATATTCATCACACCGATTCCACCGACAATTAATGCGATACTTCCAATAAATCCAAGTAACAGTGTAAAAGTCTCATTTTGTTTTTTCATTCCATTGATTATCTCTTGAGGACTTCGAAAAAATATTTTCTTCGTCGGAAAGGAATCTGCAAACGCAGATGTTATTGAATCCTTGATTGGATTAACATCTTGGTCTGCTTTTATTTTAAAAACAACATTATTAAGTGTCACATAATTATTCAACGCCAAAGCTGCAAATGCAGGTATCACAATAGAATTATTCACATCCACTAAAAAAAACATATTTTCATTCGTCTTCTGCAATACACCAATGACAGTAAAAAATCGATCGCCTATACGTATATGTTCACCTAAAACGTCGAACATCCCCATACTAACAAGTTTTTTGTAAATACTGTCCCCCAACACACAATAAGATTCTTTCTGATCCAAATCAGAAATAAACCGTCCCTGCGTTAATTTCAATTTTAAAATCTTTTGCAGTGTTTCTGTTGCACCCACTATATTCCCACGAAGCTGATGACCATCATAATTGATAGCCGAAAAATCAATAGCATACGGAGCGGATAATTCAACATTCTTTAAATGATTGGCAACTTTTGTCACATTTTCCGACTCTGTTTCTTTGTCCACATCTTTAGATCCATCACGGCTCATATCTTGAAGCGTTACAGCAAGCAAATCAGTACCTAATTCCCTAAATTGAGCCAATGCATGTTCTGTAGCTAACTGGCCACCGGACACTAATGCAACAACGGAAGCAGTCCCTACCAAAACACCTAAAATCGCCAAAAAAGAGCGCAATTTAGCACTCAATAAATTCTGTAGCGATTCTCGAAGATGGGTTTTGATGAACATTTTAGATCAGCCTCCCATCGCGGATTCTGGTCACCTTTTTGCATTGACTGGCCACATCCTCGTCATGGGTAACAACAACGATAGTTGTTCCTTCAGCCTGATTAAGTCCTATCAACAAATCCATCACTTCTTGGCTCGTTTTTGCGTCGAGAGCGCCGGTTGGTTCATCCGCTAATATCACTTTAGGATCTCCCACTAAAGCACGCGCGATAGCAACTCGCTGCTGCTGACCACCCGATAATTGCGAAGGCTTGTGATGCGTTAAATCCTTCATTCCTACTTTTATTAATTTTTCCATCGCTAGTTTTTTCATTTCCTCACGAGTCATATTTCGGTAAAGCAATGGCAGCATTACATTTTGTAATGCTGTTAAACGCGGAAGTAAAAAAAACGATTGAAACACAAAACCGATATAACGATTTCTTAATTCAGCCAGTTGATCACTTTCAAATGAAGCAATCTCAGTATTATTCAGTTTATAAATACCTGAAGTAGGGTGATCAAGAAGGCCGATAATATTCATCAACGTGGATTTGCCAGATCCCGACGGCCCCATGAGAGCAATCATATCACCATCATTCATCTTAAAATTGATACCTTTCAAAACAGGTTCTTCTTGTCCTGCTAAAAAATAAGATTTGTGAATATTATTTAATTCAATCATCGTTCTCTTCTACATCTGAAGTCTGACCGTCATGCACGACGATTTTATCCCCCGCTTTTAATCCCTGAGTAATCACAACATCCGAAAGTGTAGTGTGTCCTGTATTCACTTCGCGATCTATACGCTTACCTGAAGCATCAACAATCACAACCCATCGCTTTCCTTTTTCCGATTTAATTGCAGCAATGGGAATCATGATTTCAGATTTACCTGGGATTTTGACCGTCACTTTTGCTGACATTCCAACACGAATAAATTCGCGCTGCTCTGGTGTGATTTTTTCCACATAGGCTGTCGCTGGAAAACTGGCTGATTCATTTCCACCACGACTATTTTTTGCTTGAACAGCAATTGATTTCACATGACCCGTCAATGTCACACTATGCGCACCCGATGTTGAAACGACCACAGTTTGCCCAGGCTTAACTCGATTAATATCAGCTTCGTTCACTTGAAAATCGACTGTGATACCATTTAAATCACCAATCGACAATAATGCTTGTCCTTTTTTTATTTCACTCCCTACCACCAATTCACCAGCACCTTCTTCTGTTTTCACTTGAACAGGAAATAAAACAATACCGGCCGCAGGCGCTTTAATTACCAAATCTTCCATTGAAGTAGAAAAAATACGCTCTATATGTTTAATATCATTCAAATTAATTTTCTCAATGCTTTTGTCGAAACCAGGCACATATTCTAGTATTTTCTCTAATTTAAACTTTGCATCGATATAAGCCAACTCATCATTTTCGTGCTGACTCTTTTCATTCGTAAATTCCTGACGAGAAATAATTTTCTCTTTATAAAGCTCATTTGATCCTGCAAAATTTGTTTGACTTATAAGGTATCGATCCTTAGCCTTCAAAAAATTAGATACAGCCTCATGAAAATCTGTTTCTAATTTTACAGAATTCAGCGCTAATAAAAGTTGCTTACTTGCGACCTCTTGTCCGTATCTGAAATTCATTTTTGACACCACACCTTCCTCAGGCGAAGTGACTGTTACCACTTGAGCAGGGCTGATTTTACCCGTATAGGGCAGCATCACCAAATCAGGTTTTTCTCGTACAGTTATGACTTTTTCATGTTCTTTATCCGCTGCATTTTTATTTTTATTGCACCCACCCACCGCAAGCAGTATAAAACAGAGTAATAACATTGTGGATTTTAATTGAGTCTTCATCGCTATCTCTCTAATAGATTAATTCGATACCCCACTTTTTCAGTGAAGTACCTAATGTTTGTTCAAATTGCGCCATAGTATTGAGATACGTAATTTTCTGGTTAATCAAAGTTTGTTGTTGCGATGTTACTTGTCGCTGCAAGGAAGTGACCTCAAACATACTTGATCGGCCAAACTGAAATTTTCTTTGAGCGATTCGCATACTTTGCTCTGAGTATTCCACACTTTTTTCAGCCAATTTAATTTGCTCACGTTGCGCGCTTAAATTGCGCAAAGCGGTAATAACATCACTAACAAGCTGTCTTTCAGTATTACGCTGATCAATTTTGAATTGCTCCAAACTGGTTTTTGCATTGACCAATGTTTGTTGTCTTGGTTTATCATCGATTGGTATATCAAGATTAAGCACAACGCGTCGATCTGCTTGGATATCTTGAAATTTAGTCAATATATTCTGTGCATTTGTTGCTGTAACACTTAAATCCCAAAGCTGATTATTTTTTGCCACATCAAGATCACGGTATTTTGTTTTTAATGTGAGAAGGCCTTTTCGATAATTAATATTATTACCCAACGCAATTTGCACACTTTCCTCTTTTGAAGGCAATGCTTGGAGTGATAAATCTATTTTTTTATCGATAGCAATAGTAGCATGAGGATCCAAACCTAGAAGAATTAATAATTTCTGGGTATCTTGATCAATAGTATTAAGATCCTGCGTGATGGAAAACCGTTGTTGGGCAACTTGAGCTGCCTGTTGTGAAATATCCGTCTCAGGACGTTTACCTGCTTTAATTTGCATTTCTGTTGCATGCAATGTTTGTTCAGATTCTTTGAGTGAAGATCGATCAACATCCAATCGATTATAATCTTGTACAACTTGATAATACGCAGTGATCACTTCCGTTATCGTGGATTGAAATCGATCACGTAGCGTGAGTTTGTTACCTTCTTCATTATCTAAACTATTGCGATATCCGGCCAGATTCACGTTAGGGCCAAAACCACGCAATAAAGGCTGCGTGACTGTTAATGTAACGCGGTTCTCATTACCAGCATTCAAGTCTGACTCACCACTCACAACGATTTGAGTACCTATTGCTGTCTTTAAACTCAGCTCAGGACTCGCACCATAACCAGGTTTTGAACCCTTTACATACGAAGCAACACCTGAAATCCCATAATGGGGCCAAAACTCATTTCTCGCCACTTCTAAGCTAAATTTGTCAACCACGCGCTGAAGGCGTGCAGACTGTATTTGAGGATTATTGCGCAACGCCAATAATATAGCGTCATGTAAGGTCATTAGCTTACCCGCTGATCGCTCTTTCTCAGCTGAAAAGAAACGCGTTTCAACCTGGTGATTAGGATCAGACACACGCTTAGCCGCCATTCCAGGAAGAGCTGACATCAACAGTAATATGCTGATTAAAATTTGACGCTGTAATTTCATTTCTTCAGAGTTCGCTCATTAACTAATCTAACTATTCTAGCAAATTTTCAGCAAAATAGTTACCTTAGTAGTCGGTTGATGGGGTCAAGTCTTAACTTATTGACTAATTATTCAATTAGTCAATAAGTTAAGACTTGACCCTATCCAGATCTGCCCCCCCTTCCTTTGCCCACGGCAAAACTGATAGAATCCCGTTCTTTGCATTTCACAGAGGAGAGCATTCATGATTAAAAATACAACCACCACTTATGGCTCACTCAGCAAATTTCTTCACTGGACTATTGCACTGGGCGTGATCTTCATGCTAATCATCGGATTCACGATGGGATCTGTAGATGAACCCTTATCCTCAAAATTATATGGCTATCACGAAGAAGTGGGCCTCACCATTCTCGGGATCTTATTATTTCGTATTTATTGGCGCTGGTGGAATCCCGTTCCTGTACTTCCTAATTCCATTCCGAAATGGCAAAGAGCCGCATCAAGCTTCACACACTATTTACTCTATATCGCCCTTCTTGTCATGATCGGTTCTGGCTGGGCCAAATCAACATCGTCAGGATATACACCTAATTTTTACGGGCTATTTGAATTACCCATGCCATTTATTCCTGTCAGCACAGCAGTAAAACATTTAGCTAAACAAATCCACGTTACAACAGTCTGGATTATTATCAGTTTAGTGTCATTACACATTTTGGCCGCATTGCATCATCATTTTATTTTAAAAGATAATATTCTTAGAAGGATGCTTCCAGGAAATTGGATTAAATGAGTGTGTCATACTGAGCATAAATTCGAATCGATCTACTCACGAAAGTATTTTACGTGCATATTGCCTAACTCGGTGAAATCGTTAATTTGAGACTTGACACCCTCCACCCAGAAATTCTGGAATACGATGTTCTAGCCAATAGTTCGCTCTGCCAAACTTATTACCGGAAATAAATCCAACATGTCCACCCTCTTTACTTATTTCTAAAATAGTCGATGCTGACAGTTCTTTTTCGCTAGGGATCACGGATTTTGGCATAAACGGATCATCTTCAGCATGTATTATCAAAGTTTTGACTTTAATGTCAGGTAAAAATTGCCGACTGCTAGATCGAATGTAATAATCGTTTGCATCGTGAAAATTATGCAGAGGTGCAGTGACTAAATCATCAAATTCCTGGAAATTTTTTACCTGAGACAATTGGTCTAGATCAAAAGGACAATTAAGATTAGTATTGTTAAATTTTACTTGAATATCTTTACGCAATTGCTTTAATAATCGCCACTGATAAATTCTAGAAAATCCTTGATCCATTGTTTTTGTTGCTTTATTTAATTCGAATGGAACTGAGACAGCAACAGCGCCTGCAAGTGGATTTTGACTTCCAGTTTCGCCCAACCATTTTAATATGACGTTACCCCCTAAAGAAATACCAACGGCCGAAATAGCCACCTGTGGATTTTTTTCTTTTAAATAATTCACAACAAACGCAACATCAGCCGTATCACCCGAATGATAATATCGCGCTAATCGGTTTGGCTCTCCACTACTTCCACGAAAATGCATAAACACTGGGCGCCAACCAGCAGAAGAAAATGCATTCATTAAACCAAAAGCATAAGGTGATTTTATATTGCCTGCCAACCCATGAAGTATTAATACAATAGGTTTTTGAATATCATTTTTATTCGTGCTATCCCAAAATAAATCGATAAAATCTCCATCGGGAGTTTCAATTCTTTGAGGTTGCAAATTCAGCGGAATTTCTGGTCGCATTAGTGGAGCCCACACCGTTTGTGCATGAGCATTTTTCAACCACCAAGCGGGCTCAAATTGACTTTTTTGGATCATGTTACAACCTGTCAGATAAAAAATAGAGTCAGCAATAAGCCGGGTTCTGTCGAGAGCAGTCATTTATCTAGGATATTTGTCGCCAAATACCTCAAGCAACCTACCCGGATTCCAGTGCGGACACACACTGTGTAACAACGTTACGTGAATCCCTATTTGGTCTTGCTCCAAGTGGGGTTTACCCTGCCACTGATGTTACCACCAGCGCGGTGCGCTCTTACCGCACCTTTTCACCCTTACCGGCATCTTGCGATACGTAGGCGGTGTATTTTCTGTGGCACTAGCCGTAGGCTCACACCTCCCAGGCGTTACCTGGCACTCTGTCCTTTGGAGCCCGGACTTTCCTCTATTCATAACGAATTATGAACAGCGACTACTTAGCTGACTCTGATTCAAGTGTACCATAATCATAGCGTCGAAATCTCCACTCAATAAAGCAGCAATACCCAACTGGTATACCTAGACATCGGCATAAAACATCAGTAAGGTAATAGACTAAAGTTAAATAAGGATTGACACATGCTTATCTCACAAATTAGCATCTTAATCTGGGCTATATTATTACTTTACCTTGCGCTTCGATTATTAATTAAATCAAAAAAACGACCTGTTAGCGCGGATTTAATAGAAGAGAAAAAACTTGTTTTCCCCATCACATACCCCTACAAACCTCAGATTTTAATAGTTTCTGTATTGATTTTCTTATTAGTACCTTTTATCATTTTATCATCCAATGAAGTATTAACAAATGATCATCAACTGAAATTAATTTTTTCAATAGGTCCTTTTAGGATTCCCCTTTCACCCTTGGAGACAAGATTATATTACAGAGCATGTTTTGGATTTTTGCTTTACCTATTTTTAGTGTTGTTTTCATTGTTATACAAATCTTTCGCATCAAAAGACCAACTCATTTTAAATGAAGATAGAATAATTGGACCTCTCAACCCTTCAGATTCCAAAGATGTTCAAACAATTACTTATCACAACATCTCCTCTATAAAACTCGAAAAAGATGCCTTTGGCACAAAGCTAAAAATTTGTCATAAGGCTGGCATTTCTCATGTGAGAGGTTTTATGCTCCCAGATAATTCACAAGTAGACGAAATCTTTAGAATTATCATTAATCAACTAGAACGTAAGCCGAAGTTATCGATCAAATTATTTCAAAATCCTAATAATTTCATGCGGATAACAAAACTGTAGCCATCCCCCTTTCTTATTGAAACATTAGTTCACAATTGTGGATTTATCACTTTAGCTTGCTACTAATGTTTCAATGTTAGACCTGCCCCCTTTCCTTCGTCAAAAATACCATCTTCTGGATCACGCGCCGCCCAAAATCGTGACCACCCTGTTCCAGGAGGAGAAGAGGAATACTCGATTGCACGACTTTGCAATTGCTGCTTGGTATAATCAAAAAGATCACGAACGGTTAAACTGTAAGCATTACCTTGATTTGCCAATTCCTTTGTCACTCTGAAATATTCTTTAGTCAATTGACGCGCTTGATATTCACTTGCCCCAAACCCTTTTAATATAGTGACAATTTCACTCGGACTGAGTTCAGGTGTTTCGATGGGATAAACAAATGGTTCTAAATCATGTGGAATTTTATGTCTATTTTTATAGCTTAATGGGTTTTGCGTAGCAATAAACATAAATCCACTCTTCGATTCTATCTTTTTATCAAAATGATTAAGCAAAATAGATAATTGCTCCATCATTTGAGGATCGACATTTAATTCATCTCCAATCAGTAACGAACCCATTCTGCAAGCTCTCACAGCAATCGCTATTCGTTGAAGATGCTGAGGCACACGAGAAATATCAGGATATTGACTGACATCTTGGGTATTTAAATTATAATAATGTTTTGAGCTATCGACATAAGTAGCTTCTTTTGAAGCAGCATCCACATAACCTAACACCTTTAGCAAACTGATAACAATTTTCGTCTTACCAATCCCAGAAGCTCCAGTTAATACAGGACAAATAGGTGTATAATTATATGTTCCAGGATACTTTAACTGTTTCTCACGATCTAAAAGTATGGCGTCCAATAGCGCAACGATTCTATATCGACTTGGAGTAATGGTAAATCCTAACTGCTTTAATTTTGAATAAATGACATTAAGTCGTTCTTGATAAAATGTTGGCGAAATATTAATGGCTCTGATATCTCCAGCATAATTATAATGCAGAACATTGTCGGTTAATACACATAGAAAACTATTGAAAATATATTGTTGCTGTTTAGGCGTGACTAAAAATACGACTTTCTGACGTTCTGTAATGCTCACCAATTTACCCTGGCACAGCACATGAGGTTGTTTTTGAATTAAATTGACGAAAAGTTTACGGGTATTACCGCTATCAATGTCTGTGATCACTAAGACATGAGTACCTTCTTTATCAGGATTCATCCAATCATCAAAATATTTTGCACCGTAATGTATCGTGAGTGACTGTCTATGTATTTTCTCAAAAAAACTGGGATAAATTTTACAAATAAAATGATTGGCATCTGAATTCTCACTCCTCATGATTATTGCAGACGAAGATCGATCTAAAACGCGATTTAAATTTTCAGATAATTGAGCACTATCTTGAGCGGCGGGTTCTTTACGTTCACTATCACTTTTAAGTAATGCTAATTCATGACGAATCGATCGATTTAATACAAAGGGAAATGATGCAGTCTGACTCGTAACAATGATCAGTCTACCGTAAACAGGAACAATCTCGTGATTAATCATCAAACAAGGCGTTTCGCAGAACAAACTTGCAATCTTCATTTGTACAGTTTGAGATAATTGGCCGACCAACAAAACTGTTCTGGCTGCTTTCAGAGCAGTACAAACCAATGAGTCTTCACAGTGATAGCGATCATTTGTTTTTACAATTTTGACAAATAAATCTGAATAACTCATTGCCTCTGAAACATAGATTAGCTCTACATCACCTAACTCACGCGAAACTTTCTCAGCTGTTTCTAATATCGATTGAGAAACCATCACACAATTCTGTTTTAGTAATGGCAAAGGTTGTGAATCACCAGACTTTTCATGTGCTGTTGGCATTAATGCGTGAGGGATAGTTATTACTGAAGGAACGATGACTCGCAGATAACATTGATTAGCTTTAGCTTCTTCAAATAATTCAACCCACTGAAAATAAGTTAACTCAGACGTTAACAAAACGCTCAATGTTGCCTTTCCGAAGCTTTTTAACAAACCAGGAATTTCAACAAAACCGCCTTGATCAGAGAAAACATAGCGTTTGAAATAGTGTCTATAATTATCTAAACCCAAGGAATATATCCACTGATGTTGAGTTTCATAAGTTAATAAAACAATATTATCTTTATAGGGCGCCAGACTTTTCTTACTCCTAGTCCACTGCAGTGTTGTCTCATCGGGTAATTTTTTTGTCTCGCCATTAAAAAATAAACATCGAGCACTTAAAATAGATTCAAAATAGTTCGAAAAATCTGAATCCATATCATTATCAGGAGGATTTACTAACAACAAATGAGCAGGCTTCTCACTCGCAGCAATCAATGCTTTTGGCTGCATGCGGAAATGACCGTTCTCAGTGATATCGTAATCTGCTACTAGTTTACTCCGCCAATTATCAGACTCATTAAGCTCCACAGGAACTAAAGAAGAATTTTGCTGTATTATTTCTTCTGTAACATAACAATCATTTGCACTATCTCTGAGTAGATGCTTTAAATGAAAAGAAGTTGCAAATCCCATTCGAGATATCAGATCAACACTCAATTGCTGAGCGGGAATTTGAACAGCAACGATGAGAATATCATCGGCAAGAGGATAAGACTCTAACATGCGATTTTCTTCGAACAAAGGATTCCACTTCGCACTCCAATTTTGCATATTAAGGAACAAGAGTCGTTTCTTACTCACCGATCTTAGGAATTGTAATACTTCGCCATCAACCTCGGTTGATTCAGCATCACTTAAACGTTTTGTTTTATAGGTTAATTGACTGATATCCGAGATAACACAAATTGAATATTCAGATCTCAATTGTGCGTAAGCCATATTAATAAAACGTCGAACATCAACGTTATCTTCTACTGAAAGTACAAGCTGTCTTTTAGTAGCCGGAAGATTTTCTGTTTTTAACATTAGCCACTGGATATATTCGGGAAATGTCGTAATATCTTTTGGGGGCATAGGACGTAATAATTCCAACATTCGTGACGGTGGCTTTTCTAAGGGTTTCTCTTCTAACTTTTCTGTTGACTCGATGAGAGATTCAAGCGGTGGCAAAGGAATTTCCTTGATCTTTGCAGGTAATCCACCCACCTCGATCGGCCAGCAGTCAGATTCTACATAGACTGAAACATATGCATGGATTTTATTCTTTTGAAGAAGACAATTGTGACCTAAGCTCCTTAAAATATACCCGGTAGCTATACCTCTGTCTTCGCACGATCCCCCATGAACCTCAATAACAGCATTATAAAATTCAAAATCTTTATCATCTTTTGGTTTTGATGGCATTTCTTGATTTTTAGCTGCGAAAAAATACTTCTCAACAACCGCTATTTGTTCTAAATTTGATAAAGCTGAAAGCTTTTTAAATGCTTCATTTCTTTCTAAATAACAAACATTAACAAATCGTATATCTTTGACCCACATATAGTCATCACATGAAAGCTTTTTCCATGGCGCATTATCATTATTAAAATCAGAAACCTCTATTAAATATTGCACTTCAAACTGTCTGGACGCTGAATCGACGGCATATTGTCGTAATTCTGTTTCACAAAATAATTCGCACTCTACATTGACTTTCAAACCCACTAATCGATCGAGCGTAGAAAATGAAGGAATTACTGCTACCTCACCAGACAACAGGTTATATCGTTTAACACCAAATTTTAATCTTTTGTTGCCGCCTCTATCCCTTAAATAATGTGCCGCTAAATTTCGAGATAACTCAGGCAATGGCATAGGCTTATAGCTAGTAGAATACGTATAACTTAAACATTGTATTTGTTCTCTCACTAACCGTTCAGCAGTATCATAAAAACTAGGGATTACTTCTATTTCACCAGACTTATTCGGAGCAACGGGACCGACACCTGAACCGGCGACCACTACGCGGCTCTTTGACATAATATCGAGTCTTTTTAGAGAGTAATGATCAATCTTCTGATGATCAATAATAATCACATTGGGGTGGTCTCTTTTTAGGGATTCAACAAAATACCTACTAAAGCGACTCAACGAAATATTGATAATTTCTAGCGGCTTCCCTTTGAGGGCTCGAAGTAACACAGGCTCAGAGTCTTGCTTCAGAGGTGTAAACCATTTAAAACTTATTATCTTCAAATTAGGGGCAGCACCAAGTAATATAGCCAGGGTTTTAATTGATATTTTCGATTCCCTTGCGTCGATTAATGTTAAATACGGCAAATATAAACCACTACTATCAACGTTTTCGTCATCAACACTAGCACTATGAATAAAATAAAATTTTTCCAATTTATGATATTGCCCTAAGACTTTAATCAGCTCTCTCGTTGAAATCTTTAAATCATACTGCACCCCGAAAAAATGGCTTATAAAAGGATTAACAGTAGAAAATTCCGTCGCGCTCGGATGAACAACGACTCTCCCTAAATCCACTCTTACTTCGTCATCTTTCGGCCTCGAACATTCTTCAACTAATATAATTTTATTGCACAAGAGCTGTTGTAGATGCCTTGAACTAGGCGTCCAATTCGTTTTCGCATTAAAAAATTTTTTCAAATTATGGAAGCCAAGACCATTCAGAAATTGCACTTCATCTTCATTGAAATTGATATTGTGCAGCTCTAAACGAGATAGATTAATTGAAGCGCTGATAAAACGAAAAAAAATGCTTAAACAACTGTAGTCTCTTACCCCCATCTCATCATTATATAATGAGCCAACTCCAACATTTAGCACAGATAACTGAGGCGCTGGTACGATCCCAACTAGAGTCCCATATCGCTGAAAATAAATCTCATATTTACTACGAATCGTAAACTCCAATTCAGATAGATTCCTAGCATTGTTAATAATTTTGAGCAATGGGACCATTTCATAATCAACAGACCTGATTGTTACACGCCTTAGTTGATCCCAGGAACCATCTGAAACTTTAGAATTTACAAAGCGACAGATAGAATTATCTTCTAACAAATCCGCAGGTATTTTATTTCCTAAATATTCTATATTCTGGGGTTCTACGTATAGTTCTTCAATATTTTTTGCAACACCAAGGATTCCCCACAACCCTAACTTCAGCTTTTCAATTCCGGTGAATTTTAGCAATCTCAACATAGGAAATTTTAGCTGACGTATTTGGGAGGCATCGAATTCAGGAATTGTGCATCTTTCAAATCGAACTTCTTTAAGATTTTTATAGCAACCCTCAAATAATTCAACGTAAAATTGGGTACTGATTTTTTTTCCAACTATTTTCACTCTTTCAAGAAAATCCAACTTCAGTTGAGCTAAGTTTTGATTAGCGCCCCCCAATCTCTCAACTTCTCCATAGCTACGCAACTTTAAACTAACGAGTTTTTTGGTGCTATTCAGTATCAATCTCAATGTATCCTCAGAAAGTTCCACTTGATGCAAATTAAGCTTAGTAAGATTTTGAAGAAATTGTGTAGGCGACTGAGATAAGACACTATTAAAATCAGGCGTTGATTCAATTGAAAGAACTTCTAATTGTTTACATTCTGCAAGCAAGGGCAAATAATTTTCATCAAGATACCTAACATGCAATTTTTTTATCATAGCTATTTTAGGCGATCTTAAAACCAACCGTTCAAAATGTACCTTTAAATCAACCGTCGTAATATTATTTGATATGAAAAGACCTTGAATACCAAAAGAATTCTCTGTAACTGCACTATAAAAATCAATAACATCGAAATTAGCAAACTGATGCCCCTTCCCCTTTTTCAATCTACCAAGGCTCATTTCAAAATACATACATCGAAACGGTTTTTCACAAGATGACATCGCTTCTTTTAGCCTAACAAAGTCGATATCGTCCGGATCAGTGCTTATAATTTTAACAACCTCAAAATCATTGAATTTAGACAAAAACAGTTTTAGATACTCATGATTGTAGGCTCCTTCGATCAGAATAAGTGACAATTTCTTTTCATGAGAAAAATATTCAACAAGTTTTCGAAAGACTTTTTTTGATAATGTGGAATATCGTGCTAGATTAAAATAGGTTAATTCTTTACGATAATCTTTTGCACTTTTACGCAATCCTTCTTGATCCCAATTATCGCCATAATAATGTAGCCAAGATTGATAAGTATTACTGTGCCATGCGTCTGAGAATCGTCTAGGTCCTATTGAAAAAGCAGTATCACAAAGATTTTCAATATCAATGCTATCAAAAATAACCATCTCTTGTTCGCTTAAATTCTTTGATGCAAATGATTCCAAAATTGTTTTTCGATTCGAGAACTCTATAGAATAGATTAATGTCAGGATTGAATATTCACTAGTAACTTTCTGAGGATGCAAATCGTTCCATAGGTAAATTGTAAAATTAGCCTCAATGAAAGATTCGATCACTTCTCCAAACAAAGTCAGCACATCTCCGTACGCAAAAATCTCTGCGGGCGCATGAAACACCAGAACTTTTGGTTGATTCGAAGATGCGCTTACGGATTCATAGTGCCGAAAATAATTAGGAGTATCGGCCATTCTATCGATATCAGGGTCAAAATCGTCCCCTGGCTCTGCATGATAGGTTACGACGGTTTGCTGCTGCTCACGATAAATAGGGTAGCGACGTTTGACTGCTTTAATAAATTCTGAGCCTTTATCCATCTTATACCACTGTTATTGCCACTATAAGTTTAATTTTGCTGATTCTATCATATCTTTTACGTTGAAGCAATAAATCTGAGGCAGAATTCTTTGAGCATACTGAGAATCGTATTAGGATGGACCACCCTCTCAGGCCTTATGTTAACCTCTTCCGCTCAATGGGCCATCCATGGCCCATCCCGCTATCATCCTGATACCTATTCACTCCAGAGGTTAACATAAGGCCTGAGAGGGTGGTTTTACCACTTCATCATTGGGCGCTCCTGAGAATTTTTCAGATAAACTACTGCGAAGTAAAATAACACCTAACAATAAAGTTTTTGAAGAAAATTTGCATCAGATGGTTAGTTTTTATGCCTGGTTAACTATCAATTTTGTCATCGCGAGCCACCAAGGGGTAGCTCGCGATGACTAAAAAGGGTGAAGTTAACTTAAAAAAGCCCTGGACTTCCGCCACGGATTTTCGCCCAAGATAATTTTCGATAAATATGCTGGTTCTCTTGAATATAAAGAGTTCCTGTCGCGCCTCTAAAACCTTCCGCAGGAATCTGATGTAAATTTTGACTGAGTTGATAGGCATCAACTCCCAATGCATAAAGCTTAGGATTTTGTGCATACGATGATTTCCAAAGTTCAGCAACATTGGCTTTTACACCATCAAGATTTTCTGGCAATCCACCTAACACCCACGGCATGTCGGTAAATTGAAGATTATTCAAATCATTATCTTGATCAGGATTTCTGTGCCCACTAAATACTAAAGAAGTCGCGTAGACAGGAATATTTCCCGCATAATAAAATTTTAACATCGGAATAATTTCACGAGCACGGTCGGGTTCTGCAACAAGGAAAATCATATCAATATCTTGACGTCGACGTGAAACAGGCTGACCAGAATTTTCTGCCATTTGTTTAGCACGCGCTGCACGAGATTTACTTTTCTCAACATGCAACACCTGCCGAATTTGCTCAGATAACTGTTGAGAATTTTTATAATTCACTTGATCTGCAATTGTTCCACCTGCTGATTCCCAACGATTTTTAAAACTAGAAACAACCCCAGAACCCCACGCACCTGCAGGAGCAATGACTAAGGCTCGACGATGACCATCATTCGCAGCTCGCTGAGCCACTTGATCAGCCTCATCTAATTGAGATAAACCAAACTGATACAAATTACTGATTTTTTGATCGGTGACAGTATTTAAAGCCAATGTCGGAACCGTCAATCGCGCATTTTTTATCAATGTTTGAACTTGATCTTTATCTAATGGGCCCACAATTATATCCGCTCCATCAGCAACCGCTTTTTCATATACAACATTAATATTTTGATTGGACGTATCGAGCACTTTAATAACAGGCTGCGTTTCTTTCTGACCTTTATTGGCATAAAAAGCCGCCATAAAACCATTCTTCACCGCCTGCCCACTCTCACCATACTTACCTTGTAATGGCAACAACATAACGATCTTTTTAGGCGCATTTCTTTCCTGCACAGGCGCAGCAGCCCCCTCCGCACTGGAACCCTTCCCCATAAACGGCAAATCAACACCCGAGCACGCCAAAAGCTGACTGCAAAGAACCAAACAAAAACCCATCAAACTTAATCGTCTCATGATGATCTCTCTCTAAATAGTAAACTTCCCTGACGGCCACCTATGCCTGAGCAGAATAATATCATCAAATTATAGAATTATGCTATTGAATCAATTTCTGTTATTGGAATCATCCCCAAACACTCCTTTTTAGTTCGTTAATATCAATGTTCACCTGAATATACCAGCGACGCATGTGCTTTCCTACTCGTACTCCTGTAGGATCCAATAAAACATAGCTTTTACTTTTAACCGCGATCAAATTAATATCCTTGATGAGGCTTTTCTGGAGATCTAGAATTTCAAGAATAAATCCCAAACGCTTCACCACTGCAATTGATTTGTATTTTATTGCATACTGAAGTAGTTTTTCCCAATCAACTTCTTTCTGTACGGCCCAAATTCCAAGCAGCACGTCTTTTAGTCCGCCACAGAGATCTGGTCTATCTAATCCATCAAGAATTGTACGTTCAATATCACTTACCATAACTTTTTCATGCTTTGAAACCCATTGACTTTTTACACCCCAAAATATTTCGGAATGTGAAAATATGAAATGATAGGATATTCCAAACACAGTTTTTGGCCGCACTCTTTTAGGTACAGTAAGATAAACGTGAATTAATGGGTGTGTCGTCATCCCATGTAAACGCATAGCACTGTAATGTGAAATAAAGTAATCACGTTCGTCAGCCAGCTCTCTAGCAATTATTGGCCAATTAGTACTTTGGGCAGCTTCTAATCCTGATTGTTGAATTATATATTTACCGGACACAAGATGACCTAAAACACCCCGCATAACGAGTGCTCTTATAAATTTGCTCGTTTGTTGATTACTCCCACCATAGATTTGGATTGCCTCGGCAAGCGTAAAAATAGTTTTACCCTGATTACGCAGGGCATCAATGAATTTAGCACTTATCGGGCCAAGTGTTCTCGATTTCGAATCTTTCTCAGTACTCATAGTTATATTATATGTAACAAATATCGCATGTCAAGCGATATTCGTTACATGAAGTATAACTTTTACAGGGCGCAGCAAGATGGGTTAAACTTTCAATAATCACCCAAGGGTTTAAGCACAGAAATGCTTAGCCCCCAGGAGACTGTAATCCGAGGACCTACAAATGAAAAAAGGCACGCTGTATCTCATTGCGACTCCCATTGGGAATCTTGAAGACATGACATTCAGAGCTATAAATACGCTAAAGAAAGTTGACCTCGTGGCCGCTGAAGACACTCGCCATAGCAAAAAGTTGCTGCAACATTTTAATATTTCCACCCCCATGATATCCCTTCACGCGTTTAATGAAGCGGGTCGCGTTAAACAACTCATCGCACAATTAGAAGAAGGTAAATCGATTGGAATTATTAGTGACGCAGGCACGCCTCTTATAAGCGATCCGGGTTATCCACTCGTTCATGCAGCTCATGCTGCAAAAATTCCCGTAGCGCCTATTCCAGGTGCTTGCGCAGCTATCACAGCATTATGCGCTTCTGGATTGCCCACTGATCGATTTATTTTTGAAGGATTTTTACCAGCAAAAAAAAGTGCTCGTTTAAATCGACTCGAGAAATTATTGATCGAACAAAGAAGCCTTGTTTTCTATGAATCTCCACACCGCATCATTGATATGCTCACAGATTTATTGTCTGTTTTTGGCCCGGATCGACTTGCTACAATTGCCCGAGAATTAACCAAACAATTTGAAACAATTCGCCAAGACAATATCAGTACATTATTAGAATGGACAAAAGAAAATCCAGAACAACAACTCGGTGAATTTGTCGTTATAGTGGCCGGAACAGAAATTGAAACGACAACATCAGATCAAGAAGTCGAAAAAATCTTACTCATTCTTTTATCTGAATTACACACAAAACAAGCCGCAAGTCTTTGCTCAAAAATTACCGGAAAAAAGAAAAATGAGCTGTATGAGCTTGCCCTGAAATTATCAGAAAAATAATCACTCCCCGATAAATCGCGCAACCCCTGCAATTGGTATCAACAACAGCAACTAGAACATCCAAAAATAGGCTTGATCCCTGACAGCTTTCGTGATATATTCATAAATTACAAGCATTTACTATTGTAAGTTTACATCACATTCGGAGCATATCTATGTTAGAAGTACAAGAAACCAAAGGTACGGTTGGGCAGCAATATTTAGAAATCATAGGCCCCAAATTAAACTCAAAAACAAAGACCTCAATTGAAGCCATGCTCAAACCCATCACGTCTGAAGAGGCTTTAAACGCTGTTAATGCAAAGACTAATCAGAGTCTTTTGAGATATGCGTTTTACGAAAGTACTGAACATTTGATCGCGTTATGCTCTTTTGCTCAAATTAATGGATATCAATTTAATCAACACCATATCGACGATGTTTTTAGATCGGCCATGTACTGTGAAAGCTCCCACGATGATCGACTCTTGAGCTTACAATTTCTGACCTCTTTTTTTGAGGTTCCTCAAATAATTTATTATGAAGCAGGCAGAAACACTGACACTCAAAGTTTACTAACCATATTATCTGCCGCTCCTCCTGAAAAAAGAGCCGTCGCTTTGGGAGAATCTTTATGTGGTGTATTAGAACAGCCTGGAAAATATTCTTACCAGCATATTAAATTGCTATTTGAGCTAGGTGTTAATCCACACTACACCAGCTATCAAAGAGGTCACCACAATTATATGAGATCTCTGTGTTTATGGCGCGCCACAGAAGATCCTAAAAACCAAGACGTAAAACGAGCAGAATTATTTTCTTATCTGCTTAAAGCCTTAAACTCAAAAATTATCAACTCAGACCGTCCTAAATATACTCAAAGTCTCTTGACCTATTATAAAACTACACTGGAAAATCAGGGTGATTTTTTGGATGACTTATTTCCTGATCCCGCCATCCCTGTCGTTGAAAAACCGCCACGTGATGGAAATCTTCTTCATTGGGCAGCTAACTGCGGCCATGTTGAAATCATCGATGATGTCGTCGATTCTTTTATTGAACACGATTATGGAAAAGCCCTCTTTATTTATAATGAGAGAGATGGTTACAGCCCTTTAGGATGTGCTGTTTTTCAAATTGAAATACTCACCAGCGAATTACAAGGGCTTGCAGAAGATCATGAAGGCAGAATCGAATTATCCGAGAAACTCGAACTGTATAAAAAAATTGCCAATAAACTCGTTGTTGCAGGACTGCGTTTGGGTAAAGAGGGCTTTAGATTCAATAGATTAAAACCACGTGAATTAAGCTATATATTACAGTGGATAGATTCTGAAACAACCTCAAAGGATCTCAATGCTCAGTTCAAAAAATACTTGCAAAACATCGCTGAGGAATCTTCACGAAAGACAGTGTTGGAATTCTTGGATCCTAAGTTGAGATCAGATACTAATTTTTCTGCATTTCAACAAGAAATAACGACCTATTTTGCTCAGAGAGAGCGTCTTGGATCAGGCTTACTTCATTGGGTTGTCGAGACTAATAATTCTGACCTCATGCCCGGAATCCTGAAAGTTTTTTGCAATCACAGCATAACCATTCACTCTACAAACGCCGAGGAAAACTCTGCGTTAGCATTAGCAAAACAACTTGATGAAAGGGAATGGATGGTAGGAGCACTAGAATCGATACCAGAAATAGCCGTAGTTCACCATGTCCCATCACTATTCCAAATGTGCATGCTAAAAGTACGCGATAAATTAATTAACAGTGATGGAACCAGCGAGTTGACTGTTGATCAATTGGAAAAACTTGAAGAGGTAAAACCGAATTTTCGTTTTGCGCCTTTTTTAGATCGTCGATATTATACCAATCCAAATCGTACGTTGTTAATGTCAATTTGTGCAAACAATGAAATAGATCGACTCACGACGTTGAAGCCACTACTAACCACTGCGGATTTCGGCACAGCCGATCTTAAAGGCAACACGGTTTTTCATTTGGTTTGTCAGCAGCAACAAATAGAACTTCTCGATATCCTTTCAGCCACATTTCACTCTTGGGCCAAAAACAAAGCGGGAGAAACTCCACTACATATATTATGCCGAAAGGGCTTCGTGGATATGATAGGCGTATATTTGTGTATAGTCGGATCTGAGTATAGCGGCGATAGAATGCTGACGACGAAAAACAATTTTGGCTTGATACCTTTATTATGCACATCGAATGAAGTGCGTAATGCCTTGCTGTCCAAAGAGTTCTTTCAAAGTCAACATTTCCTTCGCGCATTTCAATTTGTGCTCGCTCAAGAGCTGGCTGAAGTGCTCTTATCTTGCATTGAAGAAATGAAAAAAGAGGGCACACCTGTAACGGACTTACCTCAGGAAAGTTTCATTCAGGCGCTTCAAAAAATCCGTGAAAAAAAATATAAATATTGGGATATGGAAAAAGTTCATGTTTCTATCCTTTCACAATTCACTATTTACTTGTTGAGTATTGGTAACAATATTGCTCAAAATACTTTCCATTATCGTTTGCTAGAAAGATTAAGATTGAATCCTACATTTAGAGTAGGGTTGGATTTGGACGAGAAATTAACCAAAGATTTTGATGCTTTTGCTACGAGCCGCACATTATTCTCTGAGCTGGAAATTATTATTGGAGCACAACCAAAAGAAAAGGCTTTTGACCCAGAAGAATCTAAAAAGGTTTTAGATGAGAGTACCAAACAATGGCAGGATAGTCGAAAATCCGAACAGCCCGATAATGCGCAATCAAAAGAAATACAAGCTGCACTAGCTGAATCATTACGTCTTTGTAAAGAATCTGCTGAAAAACAAACCACATCTGATCCCTTAGCACGTGCTAATCAAGCTTTAGACACCCTTGATAAGCAAGGTGGGCTTAATAGTCAACAAGAGAAATTGCTTGAAGACGCTAAACATCAAGTTGGATTAGCTGCTAAAAATCCAACTAATCTTGATAATTTAAACAAGCTGACCAAAACAGCCCAAAAATGTGAAGCTCAACAATCCGCTGTTTGGATATCACTGGGTCTTGCGCTGTTAGGACTTGTCACCGCAATTGTTGGAGCATTAATTTTAGCTGTAAGCGCTGGCACTATTTCTACTGTATTTTTAGCTCCATTGGGTGCTGTTAGTGGAAAAGTTGCCACGGGTATGATTGCAGGTGGTTCCGTGCTTTTTATAGCGGGATTAGGTCTTCTTTCCGGAAGTCCCGATGATGACACAACGAACGATGCCACACACGACCAGTTAAAACCATCACAAGTTTTCTGATTGAGAGCAATTTTTGATAAAAAAGCAAGAATCTGATTGCGTGAGGCTCATTGGAATTTTTTAGCACAATAAAGTGTTAATAATTCCAAGCCTTTAATCCACCGGCTAATGATTTCACGGATTTAAAATTCAGCGAATTTAAAATCTCTACAGCCGATGCACTTCGCATTCCAGAAAGACAATATACCACAATTTCATCTTCAGGATTTAACTCGCACGCACGACCATGCAAGTCTGTTAAAGGGATCAACTGCCCTCCAATATTAAAACTCGCGTGTTCTTCAGGTGAACGCACATCAACCAATACCACAGCCTCACCCGCCGCCATTTTTTGATGCAAATCTTCACACGAAACTGTTTGTAACTGAATTTGAGTCATCTCACATTCCTCTTAAATGAATACAAACTCTTATTATATTCTAAGTCTTCTCGTCACGCACCATTACTTAGCCAAAATCCCCATAAAACATCAACTCCAAAAGATAACTTCATTGGATATGCAGGATTTCGCTACGATCTTTAGTTCTGGATTTTTGAAAAAAAACACTTGAATGTTTTCGCTTTGTTCTCTATCATGCTTATTATACAAAATCAAACAAAGAGCCCCACCATGCACATTAAGATATCTCAGCAAAGTTGTCTGAAACCCGTTTTTAAGCTATCATATAGCCAGAATATCGAAAAACGTTATTTTGGGCATATGATGACACTAGATGACTACATTAAAGGTTTAACAGCTCGCGGAAGGGCTTATTTCACTGCCCAACAAGCTATCAATGAGCTTGGAATATCGCCTGCAGCACTACATTCGAGAGTTCATAGGTTAAAATTAAAAGGAGAAATCGCTAGTCCAGCAAAAAATTTGTTTGTGCCTATTTCTGCAGAATATCATCAAATGGGGTGTATTCCCGCCGCAGACCTTGCTGTTATTTTGATGAGGTACTTGGATCAAGAATATTATGTCGGCTTGTTATCTGCAGCGATGTATCATGGAGCATCACATCAAAAGCCTCAAATTTTTCAGGTTGTTGTTAATAAACAGATTCCCGCTTTACACATTGGCACTGTATCAATAGAATTTATTTTTAAGAAAGATATACACAACCTTCCCTCAAACACCATTACAGTTAAATCAGGATATATGAACATTTCATCACCTGAAGTCACAGCAATGGATTTAATGTTATATCCTCATCGTATAGGTGGTATAAATGCGATAGCAACAATTTTAAGCGAGCTAATAGAAACTTTGGACCCTGATAAATTAATCTCCCTTGCTAAAGCCCAACATGCCAAATCATGGGCACAACGATTGGGTTGGATATTAGATCAAATAGATACTCTAGATAATGAAAAAAAAGAATTATTACTTATTAAATTACTTTCTTTTTTAAAAAATCAAAAGCTTTATTTTATACCCGCGACCCCTGAGCTTAGCATCGCGGGCTGCAATCGAAATAAAAAATGGAAAATTATTGAAAACACCACCGTCGAGAGTGATTATGATTCCTAACCAATTCATATTACAATGGAGAGAACACGCTCCCTGGCAATCGTTAAACATGGTTGAACATGATCTTATCATTAGCCGAGCCTTAATTGCTCTGTATAATAATGAAACCATTACAGCTAATCTAGCATTCCGAGGGGGTACTGCCCTTAACAAACTGTACATTAGGCCACCAGTAAGGTTTAGTGAGGATATTGATCTTGTCCAACTTAAACCCGCGCCAATTGGGACAGTATTCAATGCGATACGTGATTCCCTTGATTCTTGGCTGGGAGTACCCCAACGGAAACAAACCGAACGATCTGCAAAACTTATATATAGGTATAGAACATTTCAAAATGAACCCGCAAAACTAAAAATCGAAATCAATACCTCGGAACATTTTCACGTCAAAAATCTAAAATCTATAAATTATGAAATGACATCTAATTGGCACACCGGCTCGGCCAGCGTCAAAACATACGTTTTAGAAGAATTAATGGCAACAAAATTAAAAGCTCTTTACCAAAGACGTAAGGGAAGAGATCTGTTTGACTGGTGGTATACATTATCAAATAACATGATTGACATTAAATCTACCATTCCAATATTCAATGAATATTGCCTCCATGCAGAAGAAGAAATAACTCGCGCATTATTCGAGAAAAACATGAGTCTCAAGAAAAACCACAAGGATTTCAGTTCAGATATGCATCCTCTACTACCTTCCAACATTTCCTGGAACTTTGAAACAGCCTATGATTTAATCATGAGCGAAGTTATAGCAAAAATACCTGATGATTCATAGAAGGTTTTTTAACACAGGTACTGAAAAATGCAATTTCTCGATCACCAACTTCGCAATTCAGTTATAGTAGAAGAAAGCCTTTTTTGTGAAAACCCTAATAAATTAAAATATTAATCTACTTCGATATATCTCTTGGAATCTGACAATCAGAGCTACCATTTGACAGAATAATGTTTATAACCCACCATTCTATTAGATGGCTAGAGGAAATTTTATATGGATCCTCATTTCACTGAAGTTATGCTAAAACATTTTGATTTAGTAATCAGTTCCGTAACCAATTATTTTTACTTGATTACCTCATTGATATATAGCTCTGCGTTTATTATTTATAAATCAAAAAATTGTGTTGTACAAATTCTATCAATCTTATCTGGTCTCTTTGGATCAACCGCCATAATCTTGAGTGTATTCATATACAGAAACGCATTTGAAACGCTGAATCTTTTTAGCATGAATAATCGACCTGATTTTGACAATTCTATACATCTTTTCTATTATATCTTTGCATTTAGTCTAACTTCATTTTTATTACTATTAATAAGCTTCTTGATCCAAGTAATGGGGAGTAGAGAAAATGGCACATAGATTTATTATTACATTACTTGCTCTTCAATTAACTCCTTACTCTAATATTACAGGATCAGTTAAAATGTCTCCCCCTCCTGGTGGAAAAATTGATCTTACTATAACAAATTTCTATCCAAAAAAAGCCGTTTCAATTGAACGTGATCAATCCACTCTTATATCGTATCTCACAGATATACACGGCAATTTTAGCACAATAATTCCAAAACAATCTTTAGGAAAATATCAAATATCAGCGCCTATAGACGGAAAGTATCATCATTTTTCATTTGACCTCATCGGTGACGTTAAAATAATTTGCAAAGGAAAATCATTCCACTGTCAAAAACAGGCGGAATAATAGCAAGGTTTCGGGAGCTATCAAGCACATCAACTTACATCTCATTTTCTACTATATTATTGACAGCCCGAGAGAATTAAATAATGATTATCAAATTAAAAAGTTATTCGAGAACCCCATTTTCTAATTTTAGGTAAAACCAATGCCAATTAATACGATGTATTTGATTTTGACAGCGTGCTGTTTGACAACGAAAATCTGCACGTGTGTGCTTGTAACAGCGTCTTTGAATCTCTTAGTTTTTTGGTTTCTGAAGATGATTATTTTCAGAAATATGTCGGTCTATCAGACGACATTATGTTTGAACTGATTTTTCGTGATTACAACATTGTAATCTCAACGAAACAAACAGGGATGCTTAGGACAAAAAAAGTAACAGCGTAAAAATCTATAATGCAACAAGAAGAATCTTTAGAAGGAGTACCTGACATTAGCAAGTTTCTAGAAGACCAATCTATAGCCATCAATAATTTCGCAATTTGCAGTGGAGCAACTTGAGCTGAAATAGATTCAACACTTGAAATTCTTGAGGGCGGTTCATTAAAAAATTACTTCAAAGTAATTACTACAAAGGATGATATTGAAGCGGGGAAGCCATCACCCGATGGTTATTTATTAACTGCTGAACGACTAAATACACAGCCTAAACACTGTTTAGCTATTGAAGATACTCCCTTTGGTATTACAGCCGCAAAATAGCTTGCATGAAAGTAGTCGCACTTACAACTACGCACAAATCAAGTTCTCTGATAAATGCAGATTCTGTAGCTTCCCATTACAATAATATTGAAACTTGGATACAGCCTGAAAAAGACTACATTTTTATTGTAACCTAAAGTATCCGATAGCATCTAAGCCTATCAAACCGTTCATTTTCTATGACCTTACGTGATTATGCGCCTTATCAAAGAAAGAGGACAAATAGAGCACGTAATTGACGTTTAGGCAAACAGTAATATACTTTAACTAGGTGATTACTAATCAAGGAGTCATGAAAATAAATAATGATTTTTATCTTGTTAAACGGGTTAATTGTGATCCGTCTAACTTTAACGAAAAAGAAAAAAACATCCTGGAAGTTGTGTCTTTTAAAATAGAAGTTTTAGATAAGTATCGTAATAATAACAATTATGAACTTAAGTTACCTGGTAATGTAGTGACTTTGTCATCAACACAACCAGGGTGGTCACTCCAGTTAGATGTAAATGATAATTTTGGTTATGTAAGCACTTTTTTATATAAATTTGGTTTGCTGCCAGATTCTGATCAAAAGCATTTTGCTGATCATAATATTGCTCCCGAAAAACTTAGCCAAATAGCATCTCGGCGATGGGTTCAAGGCCAACCCAAAGTAGAGATTGTTGATTGCTAACATGGTAATCGCCGAATATTGAAAATATTGAATTAAATACTTTTTAAAAGCCAATATACGGAGCGATATAAATTTTAGATGGCATTCAAAATGAGACTAATAAATGTTTATCAACTGAATAACATATATTACCTGTAATCAAGCCAACAAAAAAGATGATATTTAACACATTCCAATCTTATTTTTTTATTAACATTTTTTATGTACTAAGGTATAGAAGGAGAATTTAATATTTCATATCCAAGCTGTCTTAACATAATTAAATTACCATGCTCAATTGCCATAGGCTCTCCATCTATTATCATGTGGAGCTCTCACAACTTTTTCCTATCACAATAGCAATCTTTTGTGTTGTAATAAAAAATGTCTTTTCCTTGACGTCGAAAATCGATGTAGACTTGGTTTTCTAGAAGCTTGAGATATGTATCTTTTATTTTAAGCGAGAATGCATTGATCAATCCGTTATCTATGCCCGAACGGATTCAGAACAAATGGGTATGTTGAAAAACAAAAAGGCATCCTCAATATAATTCACATAATTATGGAGTGTTTCTCTGCTAACTTTATACCCCTGACTTTTGTCATAGTTGAATTTATTGGTTGAGAATGGCACAGCTGCATTTATAACCAATGTTTTTTTAAATATTTGAGGATGACAGGGTCTATATAACCTTGCAAGGTTTCACGCCTCTCAAGCTCGTGCGTTGATTAAAAGGCTGGAAATCCGCCTGTGTTAAAATAATCTCGCATCTGTTTGCTAGCAACAACATAAGCTTGTCTTCCATAAAAGACAACTTATTGCCAATATTTGCCTTCCCAAGAAGACAAGTTTTGCTCATTTCTTGTCTTCCCGGGAAGACATGCCTCACTCTATTATGATTAATGTCAGAATAAAAGTAATTTGTTCTTGAGTCGCCTCAAAAATATAAGGTTATTACGGAATTGCTTTCGGGAAATTCAATCAAACCCACGACACACATTTTTTGCCAAATACCGATCTAGCGCATTGGCAAATTGTTGAATATCTTGTTTACTCATGACTTTCGGCCCACCGGTCTGAACGCCAGTAGAGCGGAGTACTTCATTAAAATTTCGCACACTTAAACGTTGCTTAATATTTTCTTTTGTATAAAGAGCCCCACGTGGATTCAGAGCGACTGCTTTTTTATCGATGACTTTATCGGCCAGAGGAATATCTGCCGTGATTACTAAATCATTAGGCGCAACAGCTTCAGCAATATAGTCATCAGCGACATCGAAACCACTCGACACTAACACTGTTTTAATTAATGGATGACGAGCCACATTTAATGGTTTATTCGCTACCAATATCAATTCACATTGTGTACGAATAGCGGCTTTTATCAATATTTCTTTTATAGCCTTAGGACATGCATCAGCATCGATGTAAATTTTCATACATACCCTCTATTGAATTATTTAACGAGACGCATCGATCAACTGCTGGGCACCTTTTTCCAGCAATTGTTGCGCAACCGTTTCACCCAAATCTATAGCTTGATTTTTATTTGAACGCCCTTCTGCACTAATTGATTTAGAGCCATCCGCCAGCATGACGTCTGCCTTTAATATTAAGTCATCACCTGCACATTCTGCGTAAGCCGCCATCACAGAACGACAATGAGGTTGCAGTGTTTTGATAACACTACGTTCCGCTTGCCAACAACGCAAAGTAGACTCATCCACTAATGAACTCAATAATGTTTTTATTTGTTCATCATTTTCACGAAATTGCACAGCTAATGTTCCCTGGCTCAAACCAGGCAGCATCAGATCTTTAGAAATAATTTCATAGTGTAAATTATTTAATTGCAATCTTTCCAATCCGACCGCTGCCAATAAAATACCCATTAAATCATTTTCTCTATTTTCATCCATGTATTGTAATCGCTCTGGTACATTTCCCCGACTTTCGACAACATTTAAATCTGGCCGTAATTTCAATAAATAGGCTCGACGACGCAAACTCGATGTTCCGATTTTTGCTCCTTTTGGCAAATCAGAAAATTTTATTCTTTCACCTGCTGCAGAAATTAATTGCCCGATAAAAGCATCACCAGAATTTCCGCGAGGCAAAACAGGTAACAACGCGGTTCCGGCTTCAATTAATCGAGGAACATCTTTTGATGAATGCACCGCAAAATCAATATCACCCTTCAAAATTGCAATTTCGAGCTCATAGATCCAATCTTTTTTATTGGTAATTCCACCCTGGGGGTCATCTTGAATATGATCACCGCGCGTCGTCATTTGCTGTATATCAATTTCTAGACTAGGATGCCTACCCTTCAAAGCATCAACAACTAACTGCGTCTGCATTACCGCTAACATACTTTCCCGTGTTCCACATGTAACCTTCATATCTACTCCCGTCGATTATCACCACATCCAGGGTAAAACATAACCCTCAATCACACAACGATAGCTTGTCTCATAGGCCCTCTAAGGCGCCCCCCCTCGCTATATGAGGCAACCCTTCTAAGTCTAAAGTCAAGATAGAAAAGTCCTCATTCACAGACCCAATCTAGTATTCTAGAGTTATCCTTGAGCTGCAAAAATCAGGGCTTTTCTACGCTTTTCTCCCTGAAAAAGGCCTTATTTTGATTGAAATCAAGGGGGTTATAGTGTATGATCATAGACAAATAAGTTTGTCAACTTAGTAGTTGATAAGATTGTCTTAATAATGGCATGAGATAATGTTTGTAGGCATGAGAGCTATAGATTGGAAAGCCTAGCCACAATGCGCTAAACTTAAGATATAAGCTGAGATATATTTATGAATAACAACCGAAACTTAGAAATGACCGCTGAAACCTTACGTGGCTACCACAGCAAGGCGTTAGCATTTTTTAGAGAATATCTCAATCCCGCAGTCGCTCATTATTTCAATAGAATGCGCGAAAATAGTGCTTTATTGGCCATAGATGCCTCAGCCCCAACACACATTAAAAACATTCAAGCCATCTTAAACTTAATGCTCTTAGCTGAGCGCGCGATCATAATCCATTCCAAAGCCTATGCTACCAATGAACTTTTCAAGGATCTCAATGATGCAGCAGACCTTGCCCTTATTGCAAACCAAGTCCTTTTGAATATCGAGCACTTGGAATTCAAAGCAGGCCCTGAAACTCGAAACCTCATTGCAGTTTTACGTAACCATGACCGTGTTTCATTCCAATCACTGACTAATATTTTGCCTGAGCTTGCGAACCTCACCAAGGAAATCTCTGGCTCTGGTTCAACTGCCATTGAAAAAATAGGTGATTTTGTAAGTGATGTGAATATTGCATTGAACAACAGCAAAGAAAGCCAACCATCCAGCCGACAAGTTTTTGAAGGCGCAATCGCTGTTTCTGCTCCCGATTTACGGGAAAATTTAGAGATCAAAGATAGTGAAGAACGCTATGTTTTGAATCCTCAAGCAGATGGTGAAGTTCTCACATCGGTTAAAAGAATTGCTAACTCTCTAGACTATTTAAATGAAGCACTGAACTTCAAACTCAATGCAGACCGCGGACAGTTTTTTGGCGGATTAGTTGAAGGATTGGTTAAATACAAAGAAGTGATTGGAGCAATCTATTCTTTAAGCCCAGCCATACTGAATACCTCTGAAAAAATGAGAACCATGATTCACGGCAAAGCTAGGAAATTAATTCCTGTTCTTCGCGAAGCCATATTAAGAGCAATCAAAATAGAAAATGAAACGGGTCTTGTTCCTGATTATTTATTAGATCAAATAATTCCATTTGCTAAACGTTATATTAAGTTTGCAGATAAAATTGGCATGGCATTATCTGACGATGAAAAAAGATTGTTTATTTCGGAAAGACAAGCTCTTCGCAAAAAAGCCAGTGAAGATACTGTGCTTCAATTAAACAAAACTCTACAACTTCAAGAAAAGCTTGATAAAGTTCTCTCATTATTAAACGCCAGAAAACCTGTTTTTGATTTTAGCTCTTCTGATCTTGCAACATTGAAACAGGCAATCCCGTTGTTACAATTGCCAGAAGAACTAGCATTAAAATTCACCAATCAAATTGAGCAGGCTATTGCAGGAATGTCCGCCATTGATATTTACGATGACATTGCTATCTTGGGCTACCAACAAGTGTTAGTTCAAAATCAAGTACACAATCAAGTGCGCAAACAACTCCTCGATATTGAAGCTCATAAAAACATGCTCAAATCATCTATCGATAGTATTAATTTCGGACGTGTCAATGAGCTAGTCACTAATAAACAAATTGCTGAGCTTAATTTGGAAGAAGCTGAGTTTTTTCAAACCCATCTTACTGCCTATGTAACTGCAGTGGGTTTTAACCCCGAAAATTTTGCTGAATCACTTGATCAAATTCAAGAACGCATCAAATTTTTAAAAGGGGATACCCAGCAATCATCCGCAACCAATATTCAAGGGATTACACTTGAGCCTATCTCTCTTGAGGATCTTGCAGCACATAGTAAGGATATTAATTCCAGAAACTTCAAGCTCGCAGATGTTGCTAAAGAATTCCGTAAATTTCTTCTCGGAAATATCAATGCATTCTTCTCAGAGTCAGTGCGTGCGAATTTCAAGGCGACAGATAAAGAAGGCGTCTTAGAAATATTGCCAGACGATCCCAAACATATTCAGGACATGAAAAATCTTTTATCTGCATTAACGGTATTAGAGAAAACATTCCGCGAATCTGAAACCTCTTATTATTCAGCAATTACACAAGCGTCATTACTCAAAGACATCGCCTTACGTTTTCATCTAGATTATTCACAACAAATGCAGCTTAGCAAGACGTTCTTTGGAAGAATGTCGACTCAAGCATCGTCACTTGGCAAAGAATTAACTACTGATATTCAACGCGGTCTGAACTTAAAAGAAAACGCTGATTCTGCAGTTGCCAACGCTCAGCAAGACTCAACTAGCTACTTAAATAAAGCTCTTTCATATACTGACGAGGCCCTTGGTTATATTGAATGGGCATATAGTTATATTGACTTCAAACCCTCTGAAGGTTCAACAAGTGTTGATCTCAAGCCCTATGTTGAACAAATGAAATATATCAAAGAACAAACAGAACTCTTTATTAAAGAGTACTTCAAAGACGATTTCGCAAAAATTTTTACACCAAACGAACAAGGCCTTTATGAAAAACAACCTGGGGATACCGCGATCGTTAGTGATGCTAAAACACTTCTGAATGCACTTCAACATATGGCTGGCGCTACCGACGATGTTAACAACTACTTGCAAAGATCTTATTTCGACTTACCAGCTGCAGTAAACAGCATCAGCACTTTCGTCACTTCATTGAATGAATTAGATTTAACCAGCACCCACACCCAGCTTTGCGATTTAAGATCTCGGATTATCGAATCTGCCAACACTTATGTGAACAAACAGATCAACCCACTACTTCAAGAGTTAATGATACAAGGTGATCGATACGAACAAAGTATTGGATTTGCTCAAGGCGTACTTACCAACCGGATTCAACCTTTTGTTGATATCTATCAAGCTCAGCATGAGAATCTCGGAGTAGATATTTCTCCTCATGATGACAATGCATTTCTTGAAAAACGTAATTCTGAAAGAGATCAGTTTTTAGCCTATGGCGAAAAGCAATTATCTAAATTAGAAGGAATGAAGTTCGAGTTACAAAAATTTTCAAAACAGCTCCCGATTCTTAAAAAATGGTACAATGTATTAAATGGAAAGAATAAATCGACATCAGATCTTAGCTTTCTCAATTCAGTTAAACGTCAAATCAATTTATTGGGCGATCAAAAAGCTATAAACGAATTTTCACCTATTGTTGATACTTTAATTCAAAATCATGAAGCACTCGCAGCGGGCTACAGCAGGGAAGTGAAACTATTTGATAGCCTTCGCGAACAAATTGGTATCCGATACAAGTATCTACAAAAATATTTACCTAAAGAACTACAATTAATCGAAGATCAAAAGGCATCCATTCGCTTCCGAATGGCTGTGATTCGAGATCATCAAAACACTCTATTAGAAAATGCAAAGAAAGCTGAAGAAGCCGTCATTAAGTCGGCTGAAGCCCGAGAAAAAGCTGGAGAAGCTCAAGCAGTTATAGATCTAATTAAATTAGAAGATGCAGGACAACCCACTGAAAATACTGTAGCTCTTAAGGCAAATGCAAAAAGATTAACTATAGAAGCGGATAAATTGGCCGATGAAGCACAAAAGTTGGCTAACGATGCGCATATGGGCGTTGCAAAACGTGAAGTCGCAGAAACCAAAGCCCAAGTTCGTGAAGTAACAAGAAATTTAAATCGTCTGACCGCACCAACAGTTGAGCCTGAAGAAAATGAAAATCAACATGGGTTCTTCATGCAAATATTGATTTCTACTCTTAAATTCATTGCTGATCTTCTTGATTCATTTGTGTTCGTTTTCAAAACAATGTTTTCCTTCCCTGATAACGCCTCTTCATCTACACATACACAAAATAAGAGAAAATCCGTACAGAATAAAGACAGTGTTCCAACATCATCTATAGCACTCGCTGGAGATGACTCAGCACCTGAAGATACAGAGTCCTCTGAAGAAGCTGATGAAGATCGTTTGTCTAAACGTCAAAAATCTGATGATCGTAATTCTTACTCTGCCGCAAGAAAAACAGGATTTCATGCAACAAAATCTGACCGCACACAAGGTAATACCCAAAATAGGGATGTTGATCACTCAAATAAACTCGAACCGTAACCTAACGGTGTCGCATCTTTAGTTGTTAGATGTTTTGCGATTTTGATACCATTTTCAAGCATATTTATATAGCTTGACATTTAGAATCATTGAAATCGATACGTTTTGATACAAAAAAACGACTGAACTCCCTTTTACCTTCTCTTTGTTTTTGCCCTTATTATTCTAGCCAGGAAATTCCGCGTTAGAAATCGCCCAAGTTGAGCGTATATTTTGTTGTAATACGGCCCACAAACCACATACGTTTTATTTTTATTTAGGGCTTGTAGTGCTTGATCCACCACTTTAACCGGACTTGCTAATATAGATTGGCTCGGTTTCATTTTTGCATTTCTAAAAAAATTAGTGTCGGTAGATCCTGGGCATACACACAAAAATTGTATTCCTTCATTCTTATATTCATGCCAAAGAATTTCGGTAAACAAACGAACATAGGCTTTTGAAGCCGAGTAAACTGCAAAGTTCTGTATTGGAACAAAAGCCGCTAAACTTGCAATATTAATGATAATACCTGATTTTTTGGCAACCATATCAGGCAAAAATAAATGGGTTAACTCTGTTAAAGCTTTAATATTAACCATTATCATCTGTTCATTACGATGCAGGTCTGTGGTGTGAAAATGGCCATACGTACCAAAACCCGCATCATTAATTAAAATATCAACTGTGATGCCTGTATTTTTTACTTCAGCAAATACCTCTTGAGCAGCATTCGGATTTGATAAATCTTTGACGATGATGATTGATTGAGTGCCATATTCATGCTTCAGCACTAATGCGAGGCTTTTTAAAACGTCTTCACTACGCGCAACAAGAATCAATTTTGCGCCTGCTGCAGCAAGTTTTTCTGCAAATATCTTTCCCAGCCCAGAAGACGCCCCAGTAACCAAAGCCCATTTATCTTTGAATTGCACCATATACCTAACGCTCCAATACTACATATCTTAATTATAGTGTATCTCCTGGGTATTTGCCTGACTGACCAAGGCCTAGAATTGGCGCTTATAAGACTACTTTATTAGCGAAAACTATTTTTAATAATTGTATTTGATCAGGGATTTGGCATATTTAGACAAGGAATTTGCCAAACTACTAACAACTAAAGATGCGACACCTTTTTATCCGACACCTTTTTATCTGGACGCTTCCAGCCTTCGATGGATTTTTGAACGCCGCGGGTTAGGGTGAGCTGGTGGGGTGGGGCGTCTTTGGTGATAGTGGAGCCTGCGCCGATGGTGGCGTAGGGGCCAATGGTGAGCGGAGCGACGAGCTCGGTGTTGGATCCGATGAAGGCGTAATCACCGATGATTGTGGTGTGTTTATTGATTCCGTCGTAATTGCACGTAATCGTTCCCGCACCAATATTGACATGATCACCGATGGTGGCATCGCCTAAATACGTAAGATGATTTGCCTTGGAATTCACGCCCAACTTTGTATTTTTGACTTCAACGAAATTTCCAATCCGTGCTCCAGTAGCTAGCTCAGTGCCAGGCCGTAATCGTGCAAAGGGCCCTATTTGACATTCATTTTCGATTTTAACATCTTCTAAATGACTAAATGCTTTTATATGAACATGATCACCAATTTCTGCATTACGAATAATTGATCCAGCTTCAATAGTACATCCACTACCTATTTTAACTTTGCCCTCAATAATGACATTCACATCAATTGTCACATCTTGTCCTACGTCTAATTCACCGCGCAGATCAAAGCGTTCTGGATCGAAAAAGGTAACGCCTTTTTTCATTAATTGTTCAGCTTGATTGATTTGAAAAATACGTTCCGCAACGGCGAGTTCTGACCGGTTATTAATTCCCATTATTTCCCACGCATAATAGGGGCAAAAATCTAAAATGGGTAATTTGTCTTTTACAGCAAGCCGCACAACATCAGTAAGATAAAACTCTTTTTGTTGGTTTTGTTTTTCTATTTTCGGCAGCCATTTTTTAAGTTGATTAGCGGTTGTCGATAATATTCCAGAATATATTTCGTTGATCTCTCGTTGTTCTAATGTGGCATCTTTTTCTTCGACAATACCAATCACTTCGTCTTTTGCATCACGAATAATTCTGCCCAAACCTGTAGGATCATCAACTTCAGACATCAACAAACATAATCCTTCTTGGCTAGCATCCACAAGTTCTTCTAAAGTTGCCACGCTGATTAATGGAACATCACCATATAAAATTAATACTTTTGCAATATCTGGAATAGAAGGTAATGCATGACGTACGGCATCAGCCGTTCCTAATTGTTCTGGCTGATGTATCCATTCCACATCATATTGAGAAAATTGCTCGGGGAGAAGTGTTCCTCCGTTTCCATAGACTACATGAATCTTATTTGGATTAAGTCGTTTCGCCGTTTCAATTACATGCTGCAAAAGAGGTTTTCCAGCTAATTTGTGCAATACTTTTGGAAGCTCGGAAACCATGCGTAGGCCTTTGCCAGCAGCAAGAATAATAATATGTAAGTTCATCTGGGTGTCCTTGGTTGAATTAAGGGGGCGGATTTAAATTTATACTCGGTCATCGCAAGCCTAGCACTGTATTCAGGTATGCGTGGCGGGCCAAGGAAAATATCTGGATCGCCAGGCTTCGTCAGCGCCACCCTTGGGTGGCCTCGCAATAACTTACAAAAAGATTCACTCCATCACCCCTTGTGCGGGGCACTTGTGATGACTTAATCAGGTTTATCCTAACAAACCTGAAACTACTTTTTGATCTTAGATCGCAACTTTCCGATTGCTCGTAATTGTGCAGCAGTCTCTGCCAATTCGGCAAGGGCCTTAGAATATTCTATTTCAGAGCTCTTTTGAGCAATTTTGCTTTGTGCAATACGCTGTGCTTCTTGCGCAGCAACCTCATCGATTTCTGCAACACGCAGAGCTGTGTCAGCTA